>NZ_AOGZ02000014.1:1115000-1470000 GCF_000332515.2 Leptospira wolbachii serovar Codice str. CDC | reverse complement strand
CAATCCCTGGCGCTAACGCAGTTCAAAACAAAGATTTTTTTACCAATGGTTCTAGATTTTAGGAATGACAATTTTCATATCCGCTTTACTTATGTTTGTTGATTTCTATGAAAACAAATCGTTCTCATCGATTGTATCTTCCAACAATCACAAAGTATCAGAAAGTTTTTTACTTATTCATTTGTCTTTTTTCCTTCAACGCCTGCCTGCTCAATCCCATCGTTCACAATCTCCTTTTTCCCGAAAAAAATCCTTCCTCCAAATCGTTGTTTGGTCTTTTGGCCTTACTTGCTGACTCCAATTCTACGGTCGAACTCAATCATAGTTGGGCTGGCATTCATAAAGGGGACAGTTTGCAACTCAAAGCACAGTACTATTTGTACGGTTCCAAAACAGATTCTACTTTTCAGTGGTCCAGTAGCGACAATTCTGTGGCTACAGTCGATGCCAATGGACTCGTCCAAAGTATTGGCAATGGAAAGGTTTGGATCACTGCCACAGCAGCCGATGGACGGACCAATGCTAGCTCCGATATCACGGTGTATTCGGGTTATGTTTATACCTCTATGGATTTAAATGATTTTGTTGGCTTTCTGTCTATGAACCAGACAACCGGAGTCCTATCCTCAGTTGGAGTATATGCAACTGGTGATGGACCCACAGGGATCGGAGTCGATCCAACAGGAAAGTTTTTATTTACTGCAAACTTATACGGTGGAACTTTCTCCCAATTTTTAATCAACCAGAGTACGGGTGCTCTCACTGCAAATTCTATCCCTACTTCTTCGGCGGGTGCAGCACCGAGAAATCTTGTCATCACTCCCGACGGTAGATTTTTATACCTTGCATCGGAAGGTAATATGGAGATTCGGGCTTTTGCGATCAATTCCGATGGCACTCTTACTTTTCTTTCAGCCTACCCAACTGCTGTTCCTCACAATGTGATTCAAATTTCACGCAATGGGAATTTTATCTTTTATATTAGTCCTAGCTTAACAGAAATTGTTTCCTATCGAATCAACTATAATGATGGAAGTTTAACACAAGTAGGAATTAGTCCAAGTTTTCCCAGTGGAGGCTCAGGTTTTGTTGCAACTCATCCCAATGGCAGATATTTATATGTTGCTACTAGTCCTACTGTAACGGTTTTAAGTTTTGATAAAAATACGGGACAAATGGCTTTTGTGGATTCTGTTTTTCACGGCCTGAGCATCAATGGTACAGCAATCCATCCTAGCGGAAATTTTTTCTATTTAGTCCATATCAATGAAGGTGAAATATCTTGTTATACGGTGGATTCAAAATCGGGAAAAATTTCTTTCTCCTCAAAACAGTCTGGACTAGTTGGAAACGTGCGTTATATGATAATCGATCCAAGCGGACGTTTCGCCTATGTGGCAAATAATAGCGGGGATATATATCAATTCACTATCAGCCAAACCACTGGTGAACTCACTTTATTGGGGACAGTGAATCCAGGTCATCCTCAATGGAACCTGACGTTTCTATAAATCTTAAAATCCAATGAAAAGTCTGAGATTCAATTTCTAAATTCTCATTTTAAGTTTTCGGAAGCTCCAACGCATCCATTCCAATTTTTAATTCCGAAAACCAGTTGATAAAGCGTTCCACATCGGGCCCTTGGAATACAGAGCCATGTTGTGGGCAAAGCATATCTGGCTTCAAATGGGAGATTCGTTCGCACCATGCTACTTTGGCTTGTTCAGAAGCCATCCATCGTTTATGAAACTTTTCCATATAATGAATGTGTTTGTCAAAATCTTTTACTATCAAATCTGTCTCATCTATAGGAAGTAAGGCGGCACCGATATCTCCACTGAACAATATTTTTGCTTTTGGATCCCAAAGATTTAAATTTCCAGCGCTATGTAAAAAGTGGGCGGGGATGGATCTAAGTTTAATGTTTTGGTGAATGATTTCCATTCCTTCATCGGGCATAGGAATGAAGGTCTCTGCATTCCCTCCGAAGTGAGGTAAAAAACCAGTCCAAAGCCAACTCACATAACAACGAATTGCTGGGTTGACTTCCAACCATAAAGAAATAGAAGAAACAATATCGGGATCTTGGTGGGAGGCAAAAATATTTTTAATTTGCGAAGCAGGAAATACTTCCACCAGTGCAGAAAACACTTCAGGAAAAATTTCGCTTCCCCCCGGATCTGTGAGTAGCCCCATTCCATCCGACTCAATTAAGTATTCATTGGTATCAATGAGCCAACTAGGTTTGGCAGGATCTCTTGCAATCACTGACCATTTGTGATCATTATCCGAATAGATAGTTTGAATTTTTTTCATTGTTTACCAGAGTTTAGCCAAATAACGATAAGAAGATTCGATAATATTTAATGCCCCATCAAAACTTTCAGCAACTGCTAAAAATAATTTTTGATTTTCGATGATGGATGCTGATTCAATACGAGCTTGTAAAGAAACAGTGCGCCCCTCCAAACATAACTTAGTTGAACTTTTAACTATGTTGTGTATGGCGTTAAATTCTTTTCTCAACTGTAAATCCAACATTTCTTTTTCTTCGTTGCGGTAATGTAAACTGGACTCAATATTTTTATAATGACTAGGGTCAATTTTTCTTTTATCACAAGTTTCAACTGCTATTTGTAGCAAATGATAGACCTTGGCTATTTTTTGCATTTCACTTGCCATCTTAATGACTACGGTGATTGCTCTCGTTAACTTCTCGTTTACTTCCTGAATTTTATGATTAAAATGAATGATCTCTGCTGATACAACACCGTAACTTGCTGCAAATGCTCCCGAGTTTGCGGAAAGGATTTGTGCATTGAGAGCTCGTATTTTTAAACTATAAAGTAAAATTCTAAGTTTTAAAATTTCTTCATTGGTAAAAATAATTTTTCGGAAAAAATCTTTTGTCTCTTCATCTGCCATTGGGAACCTAACAGGATTTTCAAATATCTGGAACTCAATCAGCAGATCATCTATAGGATGATTTGTCAAGAAGAGATACAATCAGCGAAATTAAGAAAAAAGGTATAGAATGGGTCTAAAAGTCTGGTAGGTGGCCCAGAGATAGTTTTCGGTTCGTTTGGGCGCCTCGAATGGGAAATAATTTTGCGATTGGATCTTCGAACCGACCAGGCTTTTCGTTCCAATCTTCGCTTTCGCTCCGATTTCCACTGCAATCCTTGGCGCAAGGATTGTTCGAAAAATACTATTTGTTAGGTGATTTTTAGATTAATAAAAGTTAGGTGGATTTGTCAGATGAATTTAGCTTTTTCCATCAATGTTTCTTTTTTCTTTCGTGACCATCCTTGCACTCGTTCGTAGTAAAACACTGTATCGATACGCTTCGCTACTTAACGACCGAAACGACTGATTATAATCAATACAATTGGGGCATTGATTAGGCCGGAGGTCATATCGAAATGCCATTCCTTAAAATCTTCTCCATTGTTTTCCCTTTCGCCAATTCATCTACTAGTTTGTCTAAATACCGAACTTGTTTTGTAATTGGATTCTGAATTTCTTCCACACGATACCCACAAATCATTCCTTTGATGAGATTTGCATTTTTATTTAATTTAGCTTTCTCAAAGAAGGTTTGAAAAGTTACTTTTTTATCGATCAATTCTTTGATCTTTTTATCATCAAAAGATGTTAACCATTCGATCACTTGGTTTAGTTCTTTTTGTGTTCGTCCCTTTTTTTCAATTTTAGTCAAATAAAGAGGATACACCGAGGCAAAAGTCATTTGCGCCATTCGTTGGTTGTGTTCTGCGGTTGGTTCCATAAATTTACATTTCCTTTGGATCTATTCAATAAAGGACTGAGTATTTATACTTCAATTAGGTCTGGTCAGCAACTCAAATATTTGTGGGAATTCCTCTACAACTATTGGAGGGATGAGAATTTATTTAAATGGCATTTCTAATATTAGTTTAGTTGTAAGGACTTTAGAAAATACTCCATTCAGGGCTGCCATAAATGCATTATGGACATTTTCTGCAGATATTTCATCTTCATCTATTTTTAGTATTTTTGTCGCACAACAATCTTTAACGACAATACATTCATATCCTAAATCGTAAGCTGCTCTAACTGTTGTATCAATGCACATGTGAGTCATCATTCCAGTGATTACAAGTTTTGAGATATGATTATCTTTTAGATAACTGTTGAGTTCTGTTTCGCGAAAGCTATTCGGATAGTGTTTTATAATTATTTTCTCATCGCTTGTAGGTAATACATTTTCCTGGAATTCAACACCGAAAGTATCAGGTAGGAAGAAAGTTGATCCTGGTCTCGTGGAAATATGTTTGATATGAATTATCGGCAATGCTTCATTTCGAAAATGTTGGAGTATTTTTTTTATTTGAATGCTTGCTGGAATGCTATCACTCAATTCCATCTTACCGTTAGGGAAATAGTCATTTTGAACATCAATAACCATCAATGCAGTTTTCATATGAATCACCTAATTCTTATCAATAATCATACCTTCAAATGAAGGCACTTTAACCATAAAGGGCGGATACTTATTTTTTTCCGAGTCCTTCTGCCAAACCGATTAAAATTCCTTCGGCTCCATGAATAAAACAAAGTCGGTACATGTCTTCGTATTGAACCATTCCACCGACAAGCGCTGCACCATTTTTGATCAGTCTAGATACCATTTCGTCAATATCTTGTACGGTGAACATCACTCGCAAATATCCGAGCGAATTTACAGGAGTAGCCCTATGATCTGAAACAATGGGCGGATTTCGCATTCTTATGATCATGAACATACTCTATTCGGATTAGGATCCCAACCGATAACCAAATGTCCCGGGATTTATTACGAAAGTTAAACGTTGTCTCCGCTGTTTCAGATTCTGAATGAAATACAGTTGTTATAAATTATTTATTTATCTTCCTGATTCCCGTCCCCGGAGGACAAAAAAATACCAGTATGTTATCGTAAGAACTTAACAGTCCAATTCATGAGATTAAATATAAGATTCTTTTGCATCTACCTTTTGTGCTTTCTTTACTGCAAACCTGCAGATTTGTGTAATCCTGCTGATCTTACAAGTAGCTGCGGAATCTTACAATTGATTACGCAAAAACCAACTCTGTCAAATTCCTCGGGTTTTCCTCACTGTTCTCCTTGTAAAATGTTCGTTACAGCAACGATCTATAATGCCAATCTAGGAGGTATTATAGGTGCAGATAACAAATGTTCCTTGGATGCCAACAAACCTTCCTCTGGTAATTATAAGGCTTTGATTGTGGATAATGTAAATCGCAGAGCGTGCAATAGCGTTAATTGTACTTCTGGTGGAATTACGGAACAAATCGACTGGGTATTGGCACCAAATACGAGCTATGTGCAAGCCTCAAGTCCATCTACTATTATTTTCATATCGGATGCCAATGGTGTATATAACAATAACTTAACGAATCTAATTTCTGTCGCAGCGGCGGCAATTTGGACAGGGATCAAAAACAATCCTTCTTGGGATTGGCAAACCGATACAACACATACCTGTTCGTCTTGGGTGGATAGTGTCTCAGCAAGCTGCGGATCCTATGGGGTAACAAGTTGGACTGATAGCCGTTCGATTGCGATCACATCAGCATTCGGAAACGGAGGTACTCTCAACAATTTACTCTGCGTGGAGCAATAGTTTCAGTTTTTTAAAGAACTTTAAGCATCTTATCGATCTCTTCGTTTTGGATGTACCAGCGAATTGATTCTCCCTTTTTAAATACGATGGAAGGTGAAATTCCGAAGATTTCCCGAAACACATTGGTAAAGTGAGCTTGGTCGTAAAAGCCTGCACTGAGGGCCGCGTCGGCAAGGGTGGCTCCTTGTTTGAGTGCGAT
This sequence comes from Leptospira wolbachii serovar Codice str. CDC, assembly GCF_000332515.2. NCBI lineage: Bacteria > Pseudomonadati > Spirochaetota > Leptospiria > Leptospirales > Leptospiraceae > Leptospira > Leptospira wolbachii. The sequence continues at coordinate 1,464,135 of NZ_AOGZ02000014.1, read as the reverse complement.
CACCGCCGTTTTGATTCGAAACCATTTACGAAAAGCACGAATGGGAAGACCAACCACATTCTTAAATTCATGTTGTAACCAAGACTCAGACATTCCAATCTCATGGGCAAGTTCTTCGATATTTACAGTTTCTTCTGGGCTCTCGATGAGTTTACGTAAAACATGAATTAAACGATCATCGTCTTGTATTTTTTTTGCAGGTGTTAGTTGGTTGAAGGGAAAAGAACTACTTAAGATTTTGGGATATTGTTCCGGGTTTGCAGTTTGAATTTCAAAACAAGTGGCAATCAATTCTGGCGCCCAAGTGGGATTGGAGGAAAGTCTGCTAGGGCCAGCCTCCTTTGTTAGAATCTCTCCGATTTCACTTCCAGGATCGGCAAACAAAATTCCGACAGGTCCTTTGAGAATTGTTTCGTGACTCAATCTTCCATCAAAAACAAAACAACGAGAACTCATCCAATCTTGATTCCCTTGGATCCGTTTTTGGATTTCCGTATTAAGCCCTACAATCGTTGCAGAGGTAACGGTAGAATGAAACGCAAGATACGGCAATTGTCCGACGAACAACACCGCACCTCGAAGAGCACAGATTACGTTCTGCATCTGCTCATCTGAACCGAAAAACCTAACAAACACAATCGAAAAAATCAACGCGGTTCTGCGATTGCATATTTGTATTTTGCTTGTGCTGTCCTTTTGTTTTCTTCGTTAAAAAAGTCACAGACGTATTCTAAAAGTTTTCCGTTCTTTTGGACGAGTCTTGCTTTGGCGCGAACGGTTTCCGTCCTTACGGGTCGTAGGTATCGTATCGATGCATCCATCGTAAAGGTCCTTTCCTTTTGATTTTCCACGTGGAAGAAGGCCATGATAGATGTGAGCGTATCACCCACACTAAAGAAACAACCTCCGTGCATAAATCCATGAAGAGCTCTGTTACTTTGAGAGTAAGGAATGTCAGCTTCGGAAATTTCTCTGCTGAGATTCAAAACTTTCATATTCGTCGCACCCGGATGGCATTGGTCGATCAGATTTTGGGCCTGTTCCACCAAAGAACAGTTTTCCTTTAAAGTAAAAAGATCCATTGGTACGTTATGGTACAGTAATTCTAAAACAGTCATATTCCCCCCGTTTGTTTGTATGGGGAGAAGGGTAACATGTCGTTATGTATGAGTCTTGGAAAAACCTGCAAATGTCTGGGACTGTTTATGGAGATAACAAATATTCGTCTCAGATAACAGATTGAAATCACAATTCGGAGAGAAGATAAAGAAGGAACATTCGGGTGAAAATCAAACGCACAATCAATGTCAAGGGTGGTCTAAATGATATGCCATCTTTTTCCTTCCCTTCGCATCCCGCTACGGAAACAACCTATACTTCCTTACCCAATTCATTTTTCCAATCCACCAAACCCACTCCCGTTTCTTCTCCCAAAGTTTTATTTTGGAACGATGACTTAGCTTCTGAGTTTCAATTTTCGCATTGGAAAAAACAGGAGGAAGCCACTGCTCATTTTTTTTCTGGGACAAACCTTCCGGAAGGTTTCCAACCGTTTGCACAAGCCTATGCCGGCCACCAGTTTGGACACTTTGCAGTGTTAGGTGATGGTAGAACGATTGTGATGGGGGAATTCAAAAACCGAAGTGGAGAACGGTTTGATTTCCAATGGAAGGGTTCAGGAAGAACCAAGTATTCGAGAAATGGTGATGGTCGTGCCACTCTCAGCGCTATGGTGCGAGAGTATATCATGAGCGAGGCGATGGCTGGCTTACAGATTCCAACAACTCGAAGTTTGGCGGTTGTCAAATCAGGAGAGACTGTTTTACGAGAAGAACCCCAAGAAGGAGCCGTTTTGACTCGGGTGGCAAAAAGCCATATTCGAGTGGGAACATTTGAATATGCGTACCAAACTTTATCCTTGGAAGAACTGGAGGCATTATTTCAATACACTGCCAATAGGCATGCTCCAGAGGTTTTGCAAACAGACAATCCCGCACTAACATTTTTGGATTTTGTGATGAAGCGCCAAGTAACCCTTATCACCAATTGGATGCGAGTTGGATTTATCCATGGAGTGATGAATACCGACAATATGAGTATTTCCGGAGAAACCATCGACTATGGTCCCTGTGCCTTTATGAATGGATTTTCCGCAAAACGTGTGTTTAGTTCTATAGATGTCAATGGGCGTTATGCATTTTCGAATCAAGTGGGAATAGCACAATGGAACCTTGCTTGTCTAACCAATTCTCTACTTCCGCTTATTGATCCAAATCAAGAAACCGCTATTGAATTGGCAAAGGCAAAATTAAACGAATTGGAAACTTGGTTTCAAATAAGTTACTTGCGTATGTTAGGTGAAAAAATCGGAATTCCTAACTTAACTGAAAAGGAATTACCATTACTCCAAAGCCTGTACCAATGGATGCAAGACACAGAAGCCGATTTTACGAATACATTTCTTGTATTGGAGGGAGTGTATACACCAAAAGATTCAATTTATAACGATACACGTTGGAAAGATTGGGTGAAGGTTTGGATCGAGGAACAAAAGAAACAAGGGATCCGCGAAGAGGATGCCATAACTCTCATGCAAAAATCCAATCCAAGTTTGGTTCCCAGAAATCACCTCGTGGAAATCGCACTCGCGAATGCAAACCAAGGTCTTACAAGTGTTGCCGAACAACTCATCGAAAGAAGTTTGTCTCCCTACAAGCGGGAGTTAGGCTATGATTACTCAGAAGAAGCCCCCTCTGGTGGAGATGGCAATTATCGAACGTTCTGTGGTACATAACGGCGAATTGTTAGGTTATCAAAGTGCTGAATTTTCTTTTTTATTGGCAAAAAATGATGAATGAGTGACTTAAGTGAAGTTTCTCTGAACCATCTATCTTCTGCTTCATCGCAGACTTGGTTCGATAAAAATGCATAACTGTCAGATCAAACCTACTGAAAATGCAATTAGAAATTGTGCAGTGTAATACATAGGCAGACCGATAGCCCTATTCAGAAATTCTTTTTTTACGAACCGATGCCGTGCCACAAAGATATCTGATATGTAGAAGAGCAGTGCCCCGATCAGCACAAGATTGCGGCTAGTGATATTTAGCGCTGAATGATTCCACAATGAGGCAGCTCCGACAACCATCGCTGTGATAATAATGATATATACTAAAACGGGCCCGCGCATATTGCCGAGGTGTGACTTTAGCCGAATGAAAATAATGATGCTGAGGAGAATGCATAATGCTCCCACCGTTATCATTACCCAACCCAGTTCTCCCAAACTGGAAAAGGCAATGGTATACATAACATGACCTGCGAGAAATGTTGCTAGGCCCGCAGTAAAAACTTTTTTATGGAAGAAAAATATCAAACAGATATCTCCTAATAGGCATAAAATCAGCCCTGTAAGGATTAGATAATCGTAAGTTTTTTGATCATGTAACTGAAGAAACGCTGATAAAACAAAAAGAAATGATAAAAGTGGTTTCACAGTTAACAGTCCTTTTACGGATTCTTTTTTTTCAAAGTAGAGAAGCCCTGACAGAAGTGGGAGTGCTGAAAATAGAATGATATAATGAACCATTAAAAAAATCCTTTGCCCTTTGAAAGAATTGAGCCACAGAAATCAGTAGCAAGCAAAATTTTGTGGCATAGATTGCCCATGATGAGAGGTACATTTACTGAAAGACGAATCTTTTTTGTATGATTCTCCCGAATCATCTCATGAGTAGGCACCTAGTAATCGTTAGGTTACCTCGGAATTTTTGTTCCATCGACCGGGCTTCAAGTCCCAATCGTTTCTTTCATCAAACACGAGATCGATCGGTGAATTTCCAGAATATAGCTACTTCTTCGAAGGAACCTGCTTTGCGGCAGTGGCCGCATCTTTTTTCCCTTTGGCAATAGCGCTTTTTGCGTTTTTCTGCGATGTCTGCTTTGTTTTCGTTTTCGGATTTTTGTCGCCCATTTGGTCTCCTGACTCATCGGTCCGGGGCTTGCTTGAGCCACGTTGTAGTTACAGTCGAGAGGAAATCATCGATTGCACCGGTTGTAAACAAGAAAAAGAAACAAATCTTTCAGCGAAAGCGTTACCTTTTAGTGGGCACCTCGCAATCTGATGTTTGCGCTTGAATTTTCTATGAAAGCGACCGGGCTTTCCGTTCCAATCTTTTCGCTATCGCGCAAAGGATTTCCACTGCAATCCCTGGTGCGGGGGATTTGATTGAACTTAATTAGAAAGAGTTTAGTCTCCCATAATTGGGTGATCAGTCTCACTTAGAAATTCTTTATTTGGATTCGTACTAAGAGCGACAATTACCAATTCTAAAATCTGTGAATTCAGTTGTCTGTATTGAAAATTATACATAATTAAATCTCTGAATATTCCATACTTAGGGTTCGAATCGTTGGTTCTCTTTCTTTCATCAAATACTAAATTGATAAGTAATGTGTAGGCAAACGATTCATTAAGAAATTTAATATTTGGAAAACGAATTAGAAGATCATCTTCGATGGGTTTTTTCAATTGGATAGGTTTTCTTCTGAAAACCCAATAAGAAGTGTAGGCCGCTACTTTTTGAGGCTGGGCTTTTTCAATATTATGAAAATCTTTTAAGCGAACTAAATCAGCAAAATAATCGATCACCGCTTCTTCGATGAGTTCGTCACATACAAAAAAATAATCATCAAAAGCGATATTATGATCTATGCAAATACGTTTTAGAAAATCGATTGCTCTATCACGAATGAAAACAAACCGATTAAGTATTTTCTCTTCGCCGAAATTCTTTATTAAATATTCATAGTCGGCTTCAGGCATGCGAAGGAGTAGGTTCTATTTTTTATTGATTAAATGAGCAAAATCATCGGAGTCGAGGTAGGCTTTGTAATTGTCCGACGCCTTTTCTAATGGATAATCTTCTGACTTATTGGGAAGGGAATTCTTTTTGATCACTCCAGATTTAATCCGTTGGATAAATCGTTCCCCTGCCTTTAAAGACTCAGGACTTGCATCTTTAAGAATATCAGTCATATTGTAATTATTTGACAAAGTAGCCTTTTCTCAAGCACTAAAACTTTTGTCTTTCCTTTAGATTTCAAACGATAGAATGCCTTGATTTAAAAGTACAGCAAAAATGAGACATAGTTCCTGTTTTTTTTCAGCTTACAATTGCGGAGGTTTCAGAATCATTAGGCCGCCCATTTTTCACTTTTTTCAGTAGGTTAAAAACAGTAATTCCGTTAGGTGGAATGAACAATTAGACCTCAGCATTTATCTGAGGTTTTACTCATTCGTTTTTCTCCAGTTTTGCATTTGATAAAAAATGAAACTAAATTATCTAATCAAGCTAACTCTAAAAATCTTTCGAGTTCCATCGGTTTATAATTTCTCTCGTTAAATGAACTTTCGATTTCATACTTTATTTGATTCATAAATGGATGACCGTTTTGAATCATTCTTTCGATAGATTGTAAAATTTCTCTAAGTTCTTCATCGGAATTTATCGAATAACTCATTTCTTTATAGGAAGTAAGCGCAAAATCAAGAATTGTCCTTCGCCTTTCACTTGGAGGGTCTTTTTCTCTTGAATAAACAAATAGTTTTTCTATCAGAGGAAGATCGTTTATATTATTTGAATAAATTTTGCCACCTTCCGAGTATCGTACAAACCTGGAAGAAATCGGATTTGCATCATTAGACAATAAATAATTTACATACCATTGGAAAACCTTGCCGCCATTACGATGGATTCTTAATAAGTATTCTGCAAAAATTTTCTTTTTTAAACTATCTTTTTCTTTATTGAAGGATTCCAGTAGTGCTTTTGATAAATGGTTATAAATGCCTTCAATATTTGAAAAATGTTCCGACCCATAAATGTAAAATGAAGCAGCGATGTTATGCACGAGATCTTGCCTATCTTCATCGATAACTAATGCCTTGCTAATCCATTCTACATCCAAATCCAAAGGTGAAAAGCCAAGCTGGTAGGCACAATCGAGGATGGAAGGATAGTATTCTTCGGCAATGTGGTCTATTAAATATTGAGTGATTTTGTTTTTAATTTCTTTTCGCAATCCAGGGAAAAGTGAACCTAAATGATTTGAAATGTATCCAGTGATTCCAATTATGACTCTTGAGTTTTTTGTGCCCGTTTCAAAGTTCTCGATGATAAACTTCAAAATGTCCAGACGATCAAGAAGGACTTTTTCTAGATAATCTATGGAAAAAGAATCATAGTTGACAATAATTGCTCCGTGCAATTGGTTCGGAAAACCAGAAAAGGCAAGTCCGAGAAAATTTTTACCATACTCTTTTTTGAAGTCAAAATTTATCCATTCAGGATTTATTTTTCTTAATAAAAAAGACAATGTGCGGTGAACATTTTTAAGAGGTTTGGCGACATTATTTAATGGAAAGCGCTCTACTGCAAGCTTCATCCAATCGATTACCTTATCTATTTCCTCTTGTGAGAATTCATTGATATCGATTGATTTTGCAGAACAGTATTGAATTAAAAAATCCATAAAACTTAAATCCCAATTCATTGAATCTAAGATGGTGAGAAGTTTTGATCGTTCTATGATTTCATTATCATCGGTAGTCGAATAACGAACTAAAAACAATACAAATTGGTTGATATTCTCGAATTCGCTCTCTTTTCGAAAATCCCATAACTTGGCTCTTTGTATTTCTTCTGTCTTTAATACTTCAAAAATCAATGAGATTTCTTTTTTGATCTCGTCCAAATTAAATGCAATTTTATAATCGGATTTCTCTTTTTCTTGTCTGGATTGATAAGCTTTTTTTGATTCCGAAATTTTTATTTGATCGAGGTTTATTTCACTTATGATTTCTGGAGGCGCTTTTATTTTTATATAAGAATAGATTTCAAGATTATTTTTTAATCCAAAAATTACTGATTTATAAAGTGGGAAGAGCCTTTCATTATTCATATCCAAAAATAATTCTTGGAATAAATCAAAATCATTTTCGGATCGAATCAAAGTTTGAATTAATTCTGAAAATAACCATACATTTCGACTCGGATTAGGAGCTTTGATTATGATTTCGTGTAGAAGTTGGAGGATATTGGTAGACTTTTTAAATTTTTTTATAATGTTGAGAACTGGATTTATTCTTGCTTCATCGGCACTCTCAAAAATCCATTCCATTAAAAACATTTTGTTTTCTTCTCTGATTTGTGATGTATCTAATTCAAATTCCAACCGTTTTAAAATATGTTTTAGATACTCTTCCAATTCATCTGAATTAATGTATTTGATAAAATATTCATTATAATGATTTCTTAAATGTCGCAAGATTATCCATAGACTATCAGAAATCTTCTCTGTCATTTTCTCAGAAAGTATAAGAAAATTTCCCCATGATGAAACTTTAACATAATTTAAACTATAATCGTCATCTATTTGAGTAGGTGAGTTCCTTGCAACTTGATGGATTTCATTCAATTTTTTTCCTAAAATATAGTTTAAAAATTCTTGGTATTGCTCTATCTTTATTTCGAAATTCGAATGAAGGAGTATTTTGCAGAAATTATCGAAGATCGTATCGCTGTTTCGCAATTCAAAAAGTTTTGTTTTTATTTTTTGGTAATCATCTTCATTTGAAAATTCCCAATGTTTGAATTTTGAAACAACACTTAGAATATATTCCACTTTTTCTTGGTTTTTATTGTTGATTTTCGAATCCAATAAATTCCATAAAACAGATTTTATTTTAGATTCTTGTTGATCGGAGAGCACATTGCTATGTTTATACAAGATACTTTGTAATACGATTGAATAGTAGAAGAATTCATCCGAATTAATTGTTAATTCAAGTTGTTCAACGAGGAATTGAATATTTTCGTTCCTCGCATCCCCATTTAAGCAAAAATCTTCCAGGTTGGATGGAATATTCCATACACTTCCAGATTTTGCTTCTTGGTTGATTGTTGATTTGAATATTTTTAGATTTATGTCTTTAGTGATTTTATCAGGTTCGATTTGGAGCAATTTTCTCGCATTGCCTTCACCTAGCAAAGACCAATCTAAAATCTCTTCAAATTTAGAATAATTTATTTCAGTGTTGAAAAGATTCAATAGAAAGCCGAAGGTATTCGTCATAAAGGGAAGGATTTGATTTCCGCGTGCAATCAGTTTTTTCACTATTTCGATTGGTTGTCGGCTTATCTTTTTGGCGGCTAAATATTCCTGTAGATTTTTATGAGAAAATTCAAAGGTTGATGGAGAGTTTGGCAGTGAAAGGAATTTATCGATTTCTTCGATTCTTATTTTAGTCTTTTGATTTAGAGTCATATATAATGCTAGTGACTCTAAAGAATTCTGAATTTCAGTGAAATTTTCCCGTTTACGAAATACTTTACGGATCTCGTTTTCAATTAAAAATTCAAAAAGTTGAATGATACTATTTGCTAGAGTTCCTTTCTGTTCAAAAAAATCCAATAATTTGCTTACATAGAAAATATTATCTTTGAATGAAATAAAGATTGGATCTCTTGTAAAAAGTTCTCTATTCGAAGTTGTTATCCTTTGAGTATCCAAGAGATATTGTATATCTTCGTTGTCTAATGATTGCAAGTATATAAACTTTAAGTCTTGCCAATCATTATTAGTAAATTGAGACAAATCATAAGTATTTTCTCTTACGCTGAGTATTACTTTGCGAATATAAGGTGATTGAATTGTGATTTGATTGATTTCTTTTAGAAGGGCAGATCGATTGGTTTCTGATACTTCATCGAATCCATCAAGGAGCAACAAGGCATCTTTTACTTGGAAAGCACCACTCGCTGCCATACCCGTTTCTACCATATCCATTAGTTTCCCAATGGTATAATCACGTAATGCAATGTAGACTGGTGGAATTTTGACTTCTGTACTTTTTCTAAGAATTGCCTGGTGTAAAGATATTAGACAAAGTGTTTTTCCATATCCAGCCCGAGCTTCGAGAATCGTATATTCAGGAAGATTTTTACAATACTCAATTATAGATTTTGATGATAATTCTCTATTTTTCGAATCAATTTCATAAACATTTCTTTGTAGGTAGGTTGATATTTCATTTGCTGATATATTGAATTGGTTATTTCTTTGAAGATAATCTATTTTGATTGCATTTTCAATAGATGGAAGATCTAGAATAGATCCTAACTCTTGGTTTTTATTGATAATTTCGACTAAATTATCTAAATCATAGATTTCTAAAGAAATTGTTTTTTCGGTTTCGCTTTTTGATTCTTTAATTCTTTGTGGAATGGGCTGGTTTGTAAAAAAACGTAGTATTCTGAATTTTTGTTTATTTGCTTTTTCAATTTCCTCCTTCAATTTCAGTGTCCATTGTTTATTGATTGAAAATGCGTATTTTATTTTACCTTCTTGAGTTTCTGACCAACCGTCGATTCCGCCATCACCTCCAGCATCTAAGCCTGTTGCTGGAAAAAAATCTGGATCAATTTTTTTCCGTATCACTTCCGAACAAAGACTGTCAAAAACAGTATCGCCATTCCTTCTTTCATTTAAAGTTTCTAATGAGTAACGTATTAATAATTCAATATTCATATTGTATCCAATGCATCACTTGTGGGATCTAAAAATACGTATTCTTTCTGATTTGTTTTCATAATTTCTATTATTTTTTTTTCGTCTTCGTTTGCTTTAGTTATGCTATCTTTATTTGTTGGATACATACTAGCATAATCGATAAAGTGATTTTTGCAGTATTGTAATAAATTTGGCGAAAAGTTTTTATCTATGGTAATTTTGAAAAGACGCGATTTATCTAGAAGTGAATCTAAGGTTTCATATCTAATTTCATCAGAAAAATCGATCTCTTGACTAACTGAACTAAACTTTCCAAATTGTGCTTTTATGTTTTGTTCAGTTGATAAAGGTTCAAAAATCTTTATCCGTGTATTCTCATGATGTAAATATATCCAGACAGCAATAATTTTGGTTTCTTTTAGGGCAGGATCAACATCTAGATGCCCAATCGCAGCAAAAAATATTGCCACATAAGATCGGCTAGTCCAATCTAAAAGAGATGTTTTCGTTTTCTGGTGCTGAACGAAAGCTGAGAAAGCATCATATGGTTCGATTGGCCAATGAAGTAAATTTTCTGGATATTTGAAGAATGTGTTAATATTGACATCATGGAAGATCTTTCGTTTGTCGATCCCCGGCAATCCTTTTGGCAATTCAAAGGAAGGGTGAGTGATAAAATCTTTTAAGACAGAAAATTCTTCTTTTAGTGCATTTTCATAGTCTTTTATTTTCATTCTCCTAGAGGTTCGAATCTTACTTCTCAAGGCTGAAGGTATTAATGTCCATTCCGAATCCGATTGCCCTCTATACATGATATTCTTACAAACATCGACAGGAAAATTTTTCTTCAAAGGATTTCTCGGATCAAGATATTCCCAAAATTCGTCCACATTAGTAAAATTTATCTCAGTATACGGCACTTATTTTCTCTAATCAAATACTGTGATATTCTCACACCGCCCCTTCCACAATCGCAATCTCTTCCTCATCCAACCCATACAACTGATACACCAGCGCATCAATCTGTTTGTCCAAAAGTTCCGCCTTATGTTCTAAATGTTTTTTATCAGAGCCGGTGTTTGAATTCGATACCTCTTTATATTCTTTGAGTTTGAGTAAATTATCATTCATAAAAATGCCAAAATTAAGATTTCTTGTCCTATAACAATATTAGTTTACCATAAACCTAGGACAAAACAAAATCTAACGGGGATTTGATTAACGAAAAGAGGAAAATTCGTTTTCAATAAGTAAATTGACTCATTCAAATTTCTGAATTGAGGATAGTAGCTTTCCCGCGCCCCGGATAGAAGCGGAAATCCTTTGCGGAGCAAAGATTGGAGCGGAGAGCCGGAAATGTGCGCCCAAAAAAAAAGAGAACCAAAGGTTCCCTTTTCGACCTTAATCCTTAGAGTGAGAGTTTCATCCGAAGGATTGCAGAGTTGTTTTCTAAATCAGAAATATCTTTTATCGGATTCCTGGTTTGATGTATTTCAATTCGTCCAAGTATCGACCGGTTCCGAGTACCACACAAGTCAGTGGGTTTTCGGCACGGAAGACCGGAACTCCTGTTTCTTTGGTGAGGTAGTGTTCGAGACCACGAAGAAGGCAACCACCACCTGTAAGAACGATTCCTCGTTCTACGATGTCGGCCGCAAGTTCCGGAGGAGTGCGTTCCAATACGGATTTGATTCCGTCTAGGATTTCGTCTGTTGGTTCTTTGAGAGCTTTACGAATTTCGTTAGAATCAAGTTCGAGAGTACGTGGAAGACCAGAGATCGCATCACGACCTTTTACTTCCATCGTGTCCACGCGTTTGTCTGCGAAGGCATTACCGATGGTAAGTTTGATATCCTCGGCAGTTCTTTCTCCGACCACTAGGTTGTATTGGTTACGGAGGTATTTGACAATGGCTTCATCAAATTCGTCGCCCCCAGTTCTAATGGACTCAGCGATCACCATACCGCCAAGAGAGATCACAGCGATTTCTGTGGTTCCCCCGCCGATATCAACAATCATGTTCCCTGCTGGTTCATGGATGGGGATGTTCGCACCAATGGCCGCGGCAAGAGCTTCTTCGATGAGGAAGATTTCCCGAGCACCCGCTTGTTCTGCGGACTCACGAACGGCCCGTCTTTCTACTTCGGTAATTCCAGAAGGAACTCCGATGACGATGCGCGGTTTTACAAATGTAGTGCGGTTGTGAACTTTAGCGATGAAGTAACGAATCATCTTTTCTACAGTTTCGAAGTCGGCGATGACCCCGTCTTTCATGGGACGAATGGCAACGATGTCACCAGGAGTTCTTCCTAGCATTCGTTTGGCTTCTTGGCCAACGGCAAGGACCCGACCCGTAGAGGCCTGGACTGCCACGACCGACGGTTCTGATAGGACGATTCCTTGTCCTTTCACATGCACGAGCGTGTTCGCGGTTCCCAAATCGATTCCCATATCGTTCGAGAAAAGTCCATAGAGGTTATCAAATATCATATCAGATCCTGGTGAAAGAAGTACGAAAGGGGGAATTTCAGGTGGGTTAACACCAAAATAATATAATTCTACCCGTTCCCCATAATTTTCGGCTGGTTTTTGCTTTCAACCGTAAAAATTTTCGCTAGGCTAGTTAGATACAAAATGCTTCCTTTCTCACAAATCTTAAGAAAACCCAATCCCGCATTTCGCACGGAAAAGATACTCGCTGCCATTGATTTGGGCACAAATTCTTTCCACATCGTTGTCGTAAAACTAAGACCGGACGGTACACTCGAATATCTGACCAAAGAAAAGGAATCGGTAAGGCTTGGAAGCGGTAGCAGTGATTATGCGGTTATCCAGGAAGATGCCATGGAGAGAGGGATCGCTTGTCTCAAACGATTTCAGTCTCTGGCAGACTCCTATAAGGCTGAAATCCGAGCAGTTGCCACAAGTGCCCTCAGAGAAGCAGAGAACCGCCAGGTATTTCTAAACCGAGCCGAGAAGGAAACAGGAATCCAAATCCAAGTCATCTCAGGAAATGAGGAAGCACGCCTCATTTATTTGGGGATATTACAAGGTCTACCGGTCTTTGACAAAAGAATCCTTCTCATTGACATTGGGGGAGGGAGTACTGAACTCCTGATTGGGGAAAAGGGTGAGATTCTTTTTTCTACCAGTTTGAAACTCGGGGCCATCCGTTTGACAGAAAAGTATCTCAAGAAAGATCCTTTGAGTGCGACTGATATGCAAAAGTGTCGAATACACATTGAATCGGTGTTATCTGCTTTTTTACCCCAGATTGAAATTTGGAAACCCTTTATGGTGGTGGGAAGTTCGGGAACGATTTCCTCTGTAGCGTCTATTGTTTTGGAAAAGAAAATGGAAAAAAGGGACAGATTGAACGGAACAGAAATTACAATCGATCAGTTTAAAGAGGCCCGCAAACAAGTATTAGATGCCGACAGTATCAAAAAAAGATTAAAAATTCCTGGTCTTGATGCCAAACGGGGAGATATCATCGTTGGTGGGGTTTTGGTTTTGGATGAAGTTTTACAAAGGATCAAAGCTCCGTCCATTACTGTGAGTGATTTTGCCCTCCGTGAAGGAATTGTTTATGATACGATTGAATCTTGGTACAGACATACTGATTCCTCCCTTCCCCCTTTAGACAATATTCGAGAAAAAGCTATCAAAACCGTTGCCAATCTTTATCCGGCCGGAAAACAGCATGCGGCGGCTGTGGCAAAGATTACCTTGCAGATGTTTGATGATTTGAAAGATTTACACAAACTAGGGAATTTGGAACGTGATTATTTGGAAACCGCTTGTTATTTGCACCAAGTAGGGCTTTGTATTTCTCACCACAACTACCACAAACATAGTTATTATATCATCAAAAACTCAGAAGCTATGGTAGGTTTTTCCAATGCTGAAATTGAAATCATAGCACTTCTAGCACGTTATCACAGAAAGGGTGGCCCCAAAGGAAAACACGAAGAGTTTAAGGCTTTACGAGTGGAAGACCAACTCCTTGTCAAAAAGTTGGCCGCTTTTTTACGAATCGGAGATGGACTGGATCGTTCCGAAAAATCAATCATCGAACGCCTGGATGCCGTGGCAGAAAGGGGAAAGGTCCTTTGTCGATTGTATCACAAAAAGGGAACAGATCCTAATTTGGAAATTTGGTCTGTGGCAGAAAAAAAAGATCTATTTGAAGAAACATACTCTGTATCCTTAGAGTTTCAAACCTTCCCTTTATGAATTTATATCTTAGAATCCTCCTTTTACTTTTTCTTTATTTTCCCCTCTCTCTTTGGGCATTGCCTGTGGACCTTACCAAAAACTGGAATGTCAAAAAGGGTTGGTTGGAATCTGAAGTTCCTACAGGTGTCGGTTGGATTCCATTAGAATCCCTTCCCCTTGTTTCCATCAAATCTCAGTTAGATTTTCCGGATGGAATTTTACAACAAATCACAATGGTAAAACCATTCCTTTTGTCTGAAATTGATTTTAAGGAAACAGAGTCGGATTCCTTTGCCCTACACATTCCTTATCTTACCAATGTGTACAAAGTGTATGTAAATAGAGAGTTAGTTGCTAAAAGCGGAGTTTTAGAAAACGATCGTATCACTGAGAGCGGATACAAACGAAATATTCTCATCAAACTTTCTCGGAATTTGTTAAAAGTCGGGAACAATGAAATCCGAGTCCTTCTTGCGGCAGAATCGGGTGAAGAATTAAATTTTTATAAAGTTTTTAATGATTTTGGATCATCCATTGATCGTTATACGGTATTGGAGAAAGTTGAGGATGAGTATGCAACGTTTATGTTGCTATTTTTATACTTTTTTGTTGGGATTTATCATGGTTTGTTTTATTGGAAACGCCGCAATGAAACATATAATCTTTACTTTGCACTCTTTGCTGTGTTTTTATCTGCTTATATGTATTTTAGGTCCCAAGCCATTTACCGGTGGGATGTGGATCCTTTTACCACTACTAAAATAGAATACTTTATCGTGTTTTTGACACCCACCTGGCTATTGTTATTCGTTGATGCTTTCTTTCGGAAACGGATTAGCCCTATCACAAAAGGATATTTTATATTCAGTCTCTTTTTGGCAGTTTTGCAAATTTTTGTGAACCGAGCTAGTTCCATGATTCTTTTACGGGTGTGGCAAGGATCAGTTTTGGCATTCAGCGTGGTTTTGTTTTATATCACAATTCGGGCAGTGATGAAGGATAATAAAGACGCCAAGCGTTTGTTATTTGGTATTTTGTTTCTGATATTTACTGCGATTTGGGATATTTTGGGTGCCTCTGGACTCATCCCCATCCAAAATTTAAATCTATCAAGGTTTGGATTTTTGTTCTTTGTACTTGGAATTGCTGTTGTGTTGGCCAATCGATTTTTACGTGTCCACAAACAAGTGGAAGAATTGAATGCCAACTTAGAAAGAAAGGTGGTCGAAAGGACAAACGAGTTGCAAGAAACCCTCACTCGGGTTCAGGAATTAAAAATCCAACAAGATGGAGATTACTTTTTAACTTCACTACTTCTCGATCCGCTAAATGACTCCAAAAAATCCCATTCGCCAATGATTGGAATCCAGTCCTACACCAAACAAAAGAAAGAGTTTGAGTTCAAAGGAAAAATCAAAGAGATTGGAGGAGACCTCATCATCTGCGATGACATTGTTCTCAATGGTAAAAAATACTTCGTTTTTATTAACGGAGACGCGATGGGAAAATCCATCCAAGGGGCCGGCGGTGCTCTTGTGTTAGGTGTTGTTTTTTTATCCTTTATCAAACGGACACAACTTCTACTCGATAACCAGTCCAAATCTCCAGAACGATGGATCAAAGAGTGTTTTTACGAACTCCAAACCATATTTGAATCCTTTGATGGTTCGATGTTGGTCTCTGTTGTCCTTGGTCTTGTGGAAGAAGATACAGGTGTTTTGTATTATCTTAACGCTGAACATCCTTGGACTGTTTTGTACAGGGATGGTGTTGCTTCCTTTATCGAAGAAGAGTTGGAACTTCGTAAGATTGGAACCAAAGGGATGGCGGGGAATGTGCGCATCCGGGTTTTTGTTTTAGAACAAGGGGATGTTCTTTTTATCGGCTCAGACGGCCGAGATGATTTGATTTTGGAAACGGGTTCAGATGGATCGCGTGTGATGAACGAGGATGAAACCAAGTTCTTACAAGTGGTAGGGGAGTCGAAAGGGGAATTAGAACAGATTGTTGAGAACCTACAATCAATCGGAAGTTTTTCTGATGATTTGACCTTGCTGCGATTGGAATGGATGGGTTCAGCTAAAAGGATGGTGTCCTCTTCACTTACTTCTGTGGGAACAGATCATTTTTTATATTCCGAACTCCAATCTGTATTGGAATCAGGGAATGCAGAGGAAACTTATCAAACCATAGAACGAATGTTAGCCAATGAAAACTTGGAAGATGATGTGCGGATCAATTTACTCAGGGAAAAGTCTCGCATTTCCCTTTTATTGAAACGATTTGATTCTGCTATAGAATCCTTAGAATCCATTTTTCCTTATTTTGTGACTGACAATGAAATTTTATTACAATTGAGTTATGCATATAGAAAGTCAAAAAACGTAAGTAAGGCGGTAGAAATTGGAGAAAGGTTACGTGCTAGGGATCCAAAACATATCCGAAATCTTATTAATTTGATAGAATGTTACAGGCTTTTGAAGAACAAAGACCGGACTCGAAAAATTCTGG
Organism: Leptospira wolbachii serovar Codice str. CDC; assembly: GCF_000332515.2. Classification (NCBI taxonomy): domain Bacteria; kingdom Pseudomonadati; phylum Spirochaetota; class Leptospiria; order Leptospirales; family Leptospiraceae; genus Leptospira; species Leptospira wolbachii. The sequence continues at coordinate 1,447,833 of NZ_AOGZ02000014.1, read as the reverse complement.
ATCGTTTGGGGGGGCTTGCTCCTGAAAATTCCCAATATTTGAAACTAAAAGAAGTTTTGGACAAAGAACTTTAGTTTGCAGAATAACATTGGGATTTGTGAATAGATCAGAATAAGGAAATAGAATGGTTTTTAAGTTCTCTGCATATCATGTTTTTGTAGTTGGTTTACTGGCTTTTTTGCAATTCACAGTCGTCCTTGATTTTATGATCCTTTCTCCGCTTGGAGTATTGGTTATGAAAGAGTTACAGATTTCAACCCAACAGTTTGGATTTGTAGTTTCTGCTTATGCATTCAGTGCAGGTGTTTCTGGAATTCTTGCTGCTGGTTTTGCGGATCGTTTTGATCGCAAAAAAATGTTACTATTTTTTTACATAGGATTTGTGGTGGCTACCTTTCTCTGCGGAATCGCAAATAGTTATTTCTTTTTATTTGTTGCACGTATTTTGACTGGTGTTTTTGCAGGGGTCATCTCTTCCATATCCTTTGCCATCGTTGCTGATTTGTTTCCTCTCCAGGTAAGAGGTAGGGTTATGGGTTTTATCATGACAGCCTTTGCTGCAAGCCAAGTCTTTGGACTACCCATCGGTATTTTTATTTCCAATTTATGGGGATGGCAGTCACCTTTTTTAATGATCGCCGGCATCAGTGGAACCGTTGGGTTTGTGATAGTTTTCTTTTTAAAACCTCTCACAACTCATTTGGATAACAAAACAGAAAGACATGCTTTTTTGCATTTAGTGAAAACACTCACCGAACCAAAATACTTTCCTGCGTATATTGCAACAACCTTACTTGCTACCGGTGGATTTATGCTTATGCCTTTCGGCTCTGCATTTTCTGTTCACAATTTGGGAGTAAAATTAGAAGATTTACCTTTGGTTTATATGGTCACAGGAATTGTTTCTATATTAGGTGGTCCACTCATGGGTAGATTGAGTGACTGGATAGGAAAATACAAAATGTTTGTGGTTGCCTCACTTTTTGCAGCTGTGGTCATCATTTACTACACAAAAATGGAGATCACACCTTTACCTACGGTCATATTTATCAATTCTATTCTTTTTGTTTTTGTGGCAGCAAGAATGATATCGGCCAATGCTCTCACCTCTGCCGTTCCCGATTTACACGATCGTGGTGCCTTTATGGCAATCAGTTCCTCCGTCCAACAGATCTCAGGTGGAATAGCAGCCACTGTTGCTGGCCTCATCGTTGTACAAACTTCTAGTGGTTATATGGAAAGGTATGATATATTAGGTTATGTTGTAGCTTTGGCAATTTTGATTACCGTGATCTTAATGTACAATGTGAATCGAATTGCAATGAGTAAACATCCAAAATAAAAAAAGAGTTTGCTCTGGTGAATGAGTTGATTGGCAGGAAAAGAACGGTGGGAGAAGCAGATTCCCCCGCCGTTTTTGTTTATGTTGCTTAAGAATTTTATTTCTTAGACAACTCGTTTGCCAAATCCACTAACAGTCGCACACCGTATCCGGTAGGTCCGTGGAATTGTGTTCCCGATTTTTTCTTTCTCCAAGCAGCACCGGCAATGTCAATATGAGCCCAGTTAATGGATTCATCCACAAACTTGGAAAGAAAAATTCCAGCAGAGATGGTTCCTGCCCCTTTTCCCCCGCCAGTGATATTTTTTAGATCAGCAATATCTGATTTCAAATCTTCGCCGTATTCTTCCCAAAGAGGAAGTTCCCAAACTCGGTCATCCGATGCTTCAGAGGCTTTAAAGAGTGCTTCTCGAAGTGGGTCTGAATTGGTAAGGATCGCCGCCGCCTCATGACCAAGGGCAATGATGACAGCTCCTGTGAGTGTTGCTAAATCCACCATATAGTCTGGTTTGTAGTTTTTGGAAACATAGGAAAGAACATCACCCAACACAAGCCTTCCCTCGGCATCTGTGTTTTGTACTTCTACAGTGGTTCCATTGTAAGCCGTGTAAACATCACCTGGTTTGATGGCTTTCCCATCCGGCATATTTTCCGCTACTCCGATAGCGGCAATAATATGGATCGGAAGTTCAAGTGCGGCAATGGCACCAATCGCGTGTATGGTGGCTGCAGCCCCACACATATCGTATTTCATCTCATGCATTTCCCCTGGGGGTTTGAGAGAAATTCCGCCGGTATCAAAGGTTAAACCTTTTCCGACAATGGCAAATTTCTTTTTGGCTTTGGCAGGTTTGTATTCCAAAATCACCATTTTTCCTTGGAGTTCCGAACCGCGGGCAACGGCTAGGATCCCGCCAAGACCTTCTTTTTTTAATTGAGGTTCATCCCAAACTTTTACAGATAGTTTGTATTCTTTGGCAATTTCTTTTGACCGAGAAACAAAGTCATCGGGAGTGAAGTAGTTTGCTGGTAAGTGAGCAATATGACGAGCACCATTGACGTGTTTGGCGACGATTTTACTTTTAGAAAGTCCAGATTCGGCTAAACTTACAGCGGATTTGTCTTCAAATTTTAAATAAACAGCTCCCACTTTCTTTTTCTCTTTTTTCTTTGTTTGTAAAACAGAGACAGGATAACTTCCTATAAAAAGTGTGTTGGCAATTTGGTAGGCAATTCGGTCGGCCGAGAATTTTTTGGAAAGTGATTTGGAGATGATGATCTCAAGACCCATTCCATCATAACTTAGGATTTTTTCTCCATATTTAAAAAAGTGGGAAATGAACTTTCTAAAGTTAAGTTTTTCTTTTTCACCTAATCCGAGATAAATGGTTTGTTCTGATTCATCTCGAAATTCTTTTCCCAGGTCCCCTGAAAAAACCTTGGTTTCAATTTGGACTGGGAATTTTTTTCCCAATTCTTCTTTCACATCTTCTTGGAAGATAGGGATGAGTTTGTAATAAGAGCCAGATTTGGGTGCACCGATTTGGATTTGTAGCGGAGAGATTTCTATTTTCATTTCCCTTGGATTTCCTGAATGTCTTTGATGATTTCTTCAACGTGTCCTTTTACCTTCACGCTGTCATAGATTTTTTTGATTTTGAGAGAGTTGTCCAAAAGGAAGGTGGATCTTACAATTCCCATTCCCCTTCTTCCCATAAATACCTTCTCTCTCCAAACCCCATAAGCTTCACAAATTTCCCCCGATTCATCGGAGATGAGGTCAAAATTGATTTCTTGTTTTTCGATGAACTTGGTATGAGATTTTGGATTGTCTTTGGAGATTCCAATCACATTGTATCCGAATTTTTTGAGCCTTGCAAAATTGTCTCGGAAGTCACAAGCTTCTGTTGTACATCCTGGTGTCATGTCTCTCGGATAAAAATAGACAACGATCCCATTTTTTCCTGTTAGGTCTGCGAGTTTTACTTTTTCGCCATTTTGGTTGCTACTTGTAAAATTGGGGGCTTTTTTGCCGACTTCCAACATATATTTCTCTCCTGGTAATCACACTCTTTTAGACAAAATTCAGTTGTCAATTTCGGAATTTGGTTCGATACTCTTTGTATGGACTCCAAGGAAAGAGCACAACTCATTCGCGAAGCTAATACCGCCTTCAATGCAGGTGATATTCGGAAAGCGCGTGAACTCTTCCTAAAAACCGATTATAAAGACGGCCTCATTCGTTTGGGTGACCATTTTATGTACGATCGGAAACTTCCCATGTTGGCCTTTGGATATTACAAAAAAGCAGGGCGTCAAGACAAGGTGGACGAAATTTTCCAACGTATGGTCTATGCTCTCTCTATTTGGCTCGGTCGCGATAAGTGGAAACAACCTGAATCGGCAAACCAAATGAATTCGTCTGACTCCAAACCATCCACTCCACTCAATCCTGATGACTTTGTAGTACATCCCATCCTAAAAGCAAAGGCTTTAGAGATACTTTCTTCTAAACGATAGTCGTTCGAGATCGTCTAAGGAATAAACATGATAGATAGTTTTACCTTACAAGCCCTTGTTATTTCTACACTCATTCTATTTTCTATTTTATCGAGTAAACTATTCTTTCGTTTTGGGTTTCCTATTCTCTTAATCTTTTTAACCTTCGGAATGTTAGCTGGTGCTGATGGTCCTGGTGGGATTGATTTTAGTGATTATAGTTTGGCTCAGTCGATAGGAATTTTTGCTTTAATCTATATTCTATTTTTGGGGGGACTCGAAAGTGAATGGGATAGTTTAAAAAACTTTCTTACAGTCGGGATTCGCCTTTCCATTATTGGTACGATTCTTACGGCCCTCATTTTAGGTGTAGTCATTCATTATTTATTCCCTGTGCTCGGATTTATGGAATCGTTTTTACTCGGATCCATTGTCAGTGCGACAGATGCAGCTTCAGTATTTAATATTTTCAAAACGGACTCTACTGATCTTCCTGTTCATTTAAAAAAGATCATTGAGTTTGAGTCTGGATCAAACGATGCAGTGGGAGTTCTTCTTACCACCATCTTCATGAACCTACTCAGTGCCGATGCCAGTTTCAGTGGGTTCCAATTCTTTCGATTTTTTGTGATGCAAGTCCTTGTGGGCATGATGATGGGATATAGTTTGGGTATCCTTATTCTTTATTTGATGAACTCCGTCAAACTGGGGTATGACGGTCTTTATTTAGTTTTTATCACGGCGTCAGTTCCCTTCATTTATGCAGTGACCACAGTCTTTCAGGGCAATGGTTTTTTAGCAGTGTATATTGCTGGTATTATTGTTGGTCGAAACAAATTCATTCATAAAAAATCCATCTTTCGATTCCTGAATGGATATGTTTGGATTTTGCAAATTGGTATGTTCCTTTGTTTTGGACTTTTGGTTTATCCCACTCGTATGGCCAATATTTGGGTACCGGGACTTCTGATTGGGGTATTACTGATCCTCTTTGCAAGACCCGTTGCCGTTTTCATTTCCTTATTCCGTGTGAATTTACCTGTAAGAGAAAAATTGTTTATCTCTTGGGTGGGCCTACGTGGTGCCTCACCCATTATTCTTGCCACCTTTCCGATAGCCCAAGGTCTCGTTTGGGGCGATTTACTTTTCCATATTGTATTTTTTGTGGTTCTTGTTTCCTTACTCATCCAAGGATCTCTCATCCCCAAAGTGGCACAGTGGTTGGGAATCTTAAAAAAAGATCCTGATCGTAAAATTTATCATCCTACTGACTTTGATAACATCGAATTCCCTGGAATGACCTTACAAGAGTTAATTGTTCCTTATAATTCCAGTGTGGTGGACAAAGCTTTGTTTGAAATCAAACTTCCAGAGCAGTCACATATCCTTCTCATTGCACGGGGGGAACAGTTTTTAATTCCTTCTGGGAACACACAAGTGAAGGGTGGGGATGTGGTCTGGGTGTTGGCCAAAGACGATGTGATGCCTATCATCGGCAGAACTTTTATGGCCATTGCCTGAAGTTTTTTATCACAAAATACAATCTTAGTATCATCTCAAAAGTAAAAACTAAAGTTTGAGTTTTTTAAATCTAAGATTGTTTCAGATTTTAATTCTTTACTTTGACTATCTTTTTATCCAAGCGAAATCCGTAATATACAGGAAGGGCAATGAGAGTGATCATAAGTCCCCATCCCGCAGTGATCGGTTTTTCAATAAAGAGAATGGTCATTACGGCAATGTTTGCTAAGATATAAAGAAAAATGGGCAAAGGATACAAGGGAATTTTGTAATCGGATTTCATTCCCATCCTTTCAAACCGAAACGGAGTGGCTGCTGTTAGGCAAGACAAAATCAGAATCGAACAAGTAATCATATAAAGAAGTGCTTCAATTTCTTTCACAAACAAAAAGAGAATGGCCACAAAAGCCTGAAAGAAAATAGAAACATAGGGGCTATGCCATTTGGGATGGATTTTGGAAAAAGAAGGGATAAACACTCCATCTCTAGCCATAGCAAAGTAAACTCGACTTCCTCCAATGAGGATGGCCGACATAGATCCTAAAATCACCCAAGCAATGAAACTCGTGGTAAGGATCGAATAATTCACACCAAATAACTTTTGAAAGGCGATGGCACCAATCCCATCTTGGCCTGCCAGGTCTTCAATCGGAGCAGAAATCACAAAAAGTAAATTGATAGCAAAATACAAACCGGCTACAAGAAAACAAGCGGTGATGGCAGAACGAACAATGGTTTTCTCAGGGTTTTTCACTTCTTCTGCGATGTAGGTAATCATATTCCATCCCAAATAAGAGAAGGAAACTGGCACAATCCCAATCAAAACCTTAGAATAAAATGAGAGCTCCATGACGTTAGGAAATGGGGAGTTCCATAGATAAGACCAGTTGGTATTTCCGATCGAAAATCCAAGTGCCAAAAAGAGAAGGAGTCCCGTAATTTTTAAAACAGCAAATACATTCTGCACACGAACCGCAGATTTGATTCCGAAGTAATTGGGTCCGCTAAAAAATACGATTGGCAATACTCCAATAAATGTAATGGAACTAATTTGTAAGTCTAACCCGAGAAAGGTGAAGGTGGGAGATTCCCAAACCGGAATGCCTGGAAATAAAATTTGTACATACTTTCCAAAAGCAAGTGCGAGGACTGAAACACAGGCCGAGAAATTTGTGAGTAGAGAAGACCAACCACTCATAAAGGCAATGGCAGGTGAGTAGGCAACTTTTAGATAAACATAATCTCCTCCAGCAAAGGGAAGGAGGCGTGCCGCATAAGCATAAGTGATGGAACCAGAGAGAGCAAGAACTCCGCCGACAAGCCAACAGAGTAAAACAATCCAAAGGTTTCCTGTTTCTTTGATGAGATAACCAGAAGTGAAAAAAATTCCCGACCCCACCATGGAGGAGAATAGGACCGAAATGGAATCAAAAGTATTGAGGGAACGTTTTAATTCCAATTAACCGCCAAGAAGTCGTTTTACCATGGTTTCAGAAATTGGTTTCATCGAAGCCGTGGATACAGTTCCAATTTTACCTTTGAACTCTTCGGGACTTAACATCATTCCCAGTGAGAAGATATTTTCTCCCTCTACTTCTTTTTTCTTAAGTTCTGCAAGAAGGCTTGAGATATTACCTTTGCTATTTTCTAAAATTTCTGGCTTTGTGAATTTCCCTTCACCTAACTCTGGGAATAGTGGTTCCCCTTCAAAAAGAAGTTCTTTGAGTTTGTTTTCTTCTTGAGTGGTGTCTTCCAAAAGACCAATCCGAGATTGTTCCTTAGAAAGTTGTTTTTGCAGTTCTGTGAGTCGTGATTGGATATTGTGGTACTGAACAGGAAGGCTGACAACGAAGTCGGATTTTTCATCTGACTTTTGTACTGTGGTTCCTGTTTTTCCAGAACCGACATCTTTCGTGTCCTTTTTGTCCTGGACTAGTTTTTCTGCTGAGTTGAGGAGACGATTGAGACGAACATCCATGTCCTACCTTCCTTGGTAAAGGCCTTATGTCTCGGCGGTGCCTGGACACAAATCCTGTGACTACCTGTCTAATTTTCGGTTAGCCCGTACAAGGAAAATAAACTTTTTCTAAAAAAAAGTAAAGAATTATTAAAGTTGACTCGGGTTTTTGCAAGGTTTTGCTTGTGGGAGTTTATGGAAAGAAACCAATTTCTTCTCTTTCTCTCCTTTTTGTTCTCCACAATTGCCACAATTCTCGGAATTGCCATCTTGGTATCTGGATCAAGCCTTGCCCGTTTCTCAAGTGGAACCGGTGGCAGTCTTTTCCAAGCCAGTGAAATTGGAGCCGTCGTCATACCGATCGTAGGTGAAATCCACTCCGGTGAGTCTACTTTTGATTCTACGGGAGCCGACACCGTCTTACGCCAATTAAGGGAACTCGAAGAAGACGGCAATGTCAAAGGGATCCTTCTTGAGATCAATTCTCCCGGTGGGACGGTGGCCGCTTCCCAAGAAATTTTTAATGAACTCCTTCATTTGCGAAAAACCAAAAAGATTGTGGTGAGTATGAAGGATGTAGCCGCATCCGGTGGTTACTACATTGCAGCCGCTTCTGATTATATCTTTGCCCAGAATGGAACCATCACTGGATCCATTGGTGTCATTTCCTTTGCACCTAACGTAAAAGGTCTTCTCGACCGGTATGGGGTGGGGGTTCGCACTTATAAAGCAGGAAAATACAAAGATATGTATTCTCCGTTTCGTGACTCCACCAATGAAGAAGATGAAATGATTGGTAAACAGTTACAAGACACCTATCGCAAGTTTGTGGAAGATGTAGCCAAAGGAAGAAACAAAACCGTTAAATCTATCGAAGAGTTGGCAGAAGGTAAAATTTATTCTGGTGAAGATGCTTTCCGCAACAAACTTGTGGATGACATTGGAGGAAGAAGGGAAGCTCATAAAAAACTTTCGGAGCTTTGCCAATATGAAGGACTTATTCCTCTTTTTGAACAAGAGATTTCTCCCTTCGATCGATTTTTGCAAACTTTGGGTGTCAGTTTTTTTGGAGACAATACGCACGTATCCAAAATTCGTTCTCTCATCCAATCACAAGTATTAGTAATTCTACCAACAGCTCTTGGAAAATTGATGTTATGAGAGATTTTTTCTTCGATTTAGTTGATGTGTTGGAACTTGTTTTTTTGGACCCACTTCGGTATTCGGAAGAGGTCCAAGAGATCCCCTTTGCGGCAAGTCCCGTATCCAGTTGGATGTTTTCGATCCTTTCCGCCTTATCTTTGTCAGTGGGGATGAGTATCCTTTCGGCACCATATACCATTTCCACTTTGTCATTTTTATTTTTTGGTTTTATTGCCAATTTATTTATGTTTCGATTTTTCCCTTTCTTTTATGCATTAGTCGCTGACTACTATGTTCAAAAAAAAGGGAGATCGCAAAAACTCCTATTTTTGTTACTGTTTGCAAGGCATTCGGTTGTTTTGTTTTTGTTATTTGCACCAGTCAGTATTGTCTTTCATGCTGTGGGACTTTCGGGATTGGGGTCGGGACTATTTTTACTAATCACATTTATTTTACTTTATAGTTTGGCTGTGTCACGTGGACTCAAATCCATTTATGAATTAAGAAATCGCGACTCGCTCAAGTTTTCTTTTTACGCACTGGGACTTACTATTCTATTTCCATTCCTTATGAATTTGTATACTGCTACCAGTATTCTCCAATCGATCTCAGGTGGTTTTTAATTGAATTTACTCATCACAAATGACGACGGAATTTCCTCCGCCGGAATCAAAGCTTTGGAACGTGTCCTTGGAAAATCATATAACACATACCTCATTGCTCCTTTAAAGGAACGTTCTGTGACTTCTATGGCTCTCACTGTCTTCCAGGGGATGCGAGTGGAACGAATCAATGACAATCATTATATTGCCGATGGATTTCCAGCGGATTGTGTGAACATTGGATTGTATGCAGAGATCTTTCCTAAAATTGACTTTGTCATCTCTGGGATTAACCGTGGTGTGAACATGGGATATGATGTGCACTATTCGGGAACAGTAGGTGCCGCCAAACATGGAGCCCTCCATGGAATTCCGGCACTTGCTGTGAGTTCTGGTAGGATTGATCCAGATGATGGTTATACAAAGGAAGCAGAACTTGTTTTATCTTTTTTATCAAAATACAAATCACAAATCCAATCGGGTGAAGTTTGGAATCTAAACTTTCCCCCTGAGATTTCTGGTTCAGGCACGATAAACGAAATCGTATTTACAAGGCTTGGTCGTAGGCGTTATTCAGAAAAGTATGAGAAAAAACAAATCATCGAAGGGGTCAGCGAATTTCAGTTAAACGGAAGTTTACTCGGACACGATGAAGAAACGGGAACAGACTTTGAAGCATACGACCAAGGAAAGTTGCCGGTCACTCCTATCCAATTGGACTTAACAGAAAAAAGACGACTTTCGGAATTACAATCCAAGTAGAAACAATGGCAGAAGAGACAGACTACCTCGGTTACATGAATAAAGGCAATTATGCCATGGCACTGAATCTTTTGGATCAGGCCTTACTCCAAAATCCAGAAGACCCCATTCTTTTGTATAATTTTGCACTCTGTTGTTTCCAGACCAAAAACTTCAAAAAATCAATTCAGGTTTTGGATCGGATTCTTGAAGAATATCCCGGTTTTATCGAAGTCGATAATGTTTACCGACTGAAAGTATTCGCCCTCGTGGAACTAAAAGATTGGGAAACTGCCGAATCCATTATCAAAGAACGGTTGCAGGTGGCAGTCGATGACCCCAAACTTCTTTCTTTTTTGGCCCATGTTTATGAGTATACCCATCGGTTGGAAGAGGCCATTGAAATCCACCGCCGCATCTTAAAACACACTCCCGATTACAAAAACAGCCTCAACTCTTTGGGTTATTTACTCGCTCTAAAGAAAAAAATCAGCCCTGAAGAACGCACAGAAGCCATCAAATCCTTAAAAAAAGCATTGGAACTTGATCCCAATAACCCGGCTTATCTGGATTCTTTTGGTTATTTTCTCCAAACCATCGGAAAACCAGAAGAAGCTTGGAAGGCCTACCGCAAAGCCTTGCAAAAGAACCCAAACCATCCCGTTCTCTTAGAAAGATTGAAGAACCTGAAGAAATAAATCTCCCTTTTGTTGACACAGTCCTTCTGCCAAAAACACTGGTGTTTCAAGGACTTTCTCGGGATGTAGCGCAGTGGTAGCGCATCTGTTTTGGGTACAGAGGGTCGCAGGTTCAAATCCTGTCATCCCGAATCAGTTGGTTCTATCCGACCCGGTAGCTCAGCTGGATAGAGCAACTGCCTTCTAAGCAGTTGGTCGGGGGTTCGAATCCCTCCCGGGTCAAGATGTTTTAGAAATGGTGGATGTAGTTCAGCGGTAGAGCCCTGGTTTGTGGTACCAGTCGTCGCGGGTTCGAATCCCGTCATCCACCCATTTATATTTCCCCCTTCAACGTTTACACTTTCTTAGAAATGGCATGGACGCCTTGCGTTCGCCTGGCCCTCCATGGCCAGAGCTCCCGCCCGCATCCATCCGTGGATGCTGTGCGGCGTCCATGCCATTTCTAAGAAAGAACTCGAATTCATTGGGGAAATTGGTATAAATGAAAAGTTTAATAAGAACCTAAGGATTGGGATTCGAACGATTTTGTGATAGAGTTCGAGTAGGATAAAAATGCAAGACACCTTGCATTTTTTCCGTTAAGCGAGAACGACCGAGCACAGGAAGTGCGAGTGCTCGCAAAAGACGGCCTGGAGCGAGTTCGACCTGGATGGGAGAACCGCGGAAGGCGATATCCCGTTGTCATCGAATCATTCTGCTATGCGTTGCAAGTTACCTCATAGGTTTCATTCGAACCCACCAATCGCCACCCCTTCAACGAATATACTTTCCTCAACACGGCTGGGGCGCCTCGCGTTCGCCTGGCCCTCCATGGCCAGAGCTCTCGCACGCATCCATCCGTGTATGCTGTTCGGCGGCCCAGCCATGTTGAGGAAAGGAATCGAATTCATTAGGGAAATTGGTATAAATGAAAAGTTTAATAAGAACCTAGTTTTGACTTTGTGAATATCTTTTAATGTAGATAGCGAACTAGAGGTCCCACCACATCATGTTATACGATAGCATGATCGTTGGCTTTATGTTCGGGTCGTTTGACACCAAAGGAACATAAATGAATATTTTTTAAAGTCTAGATTGTTGTGATATTCGGGGTTACATCGAACTCGTCGAATGAATATCCTTTCCTATCATCTTTCTTCCGGAATCCAATCATACTCCATACGTTTGGCTGTTCGTGTCGCCACCTCCAGTCCGAATCGTTTTTGAAGAAGATAAAAACTTAAATGAATCCCGGAGGAGATTCCGCCGGAGGTTAGAATTTTTCCGTTATCAGTATATCTAACTTTTTCCTTTACATCTAACGAAGGATAGCTTTTCTTTAGAGTATCTATGTCCATCCAATGAGTGGTCACTTCCAAACCATCTAAAAGTCCAATTTCTGCTAATAGAAATACGCCTGTACAAATAGAGACCAAATGCTTAACTTTTAAGTATTTAGCTTTGATCCAACTAAGGGTTGTTTGATTTTTAATCTCTAATTTTTCTGCGCCGTAGCCTCCTGGAACAATGAGTATATCCATAGGAGGGCAATTTGTGTAATCAAAGTTAGGTAAAACCATCAATCCATTCCTTGCCGAGACTGGAGATAGGTTCTCTCCAACAAGGAATACCTGACAAATTTTCTTACGGTCGTTAGTTTCTGCGAGAGAAAACACTTCAAAGGGACCAGCAAAGTCCAACACTTCCACTTCAGGGAATATAAGAATTCCTATTTGCAACATAAGATGATTTTTCCTTTTTTTACTTTACATTATAAATAATTAATTTCTAATATGCCTCGTTTGTGACGAAACAAATTTAGTAATTCACTGGAAGGTAAAAACTATATGTCATTTCAAGATGCGATCAAAGTATGTTTACAAAAGTATGCTGATTTTAGCGGCAATGCGAAAAGGCCAGAATTCTGGTGGTGGATTGTTTTCTGCATTATCATCAGTGCGGTCCTCAACATGATTTTACCAATTATCGGAGGAGTATTTTCCTTAGCTGTACTTTTGCCAAGTTTGAGTGTGGGGGCAAGGCGTTTGCATGATACAGGTAGGAGTGGATGGTGGCAATTGATTGGGATTACTGGGATTGGAGTTTTAGTGCTTATTTTTTTCTGGGCACAAAAAGGAAAAAGTTAGGATTGAATTGCGAAACTTAATTTCCCTTTAAGCGTTAGGGGGACGTAGGGCTTGGTCACCTACCATCGTTAGATGGTTGGTGACGGGAGCGGAAGCGCACCCCGGAGTGACCCGGCCCTTTTGAAACTGATTTTGAATCATGGATCAAATGGGGAACGCACAAAACTGCTATTTTTCTTTTTCCAGAATAGTCAGATAAATTTCACGTAAGTCTTTTGGAAGTTTTCCATCCTTATAGGCAAAGGTAAACATGGTTGAGTGGGATGGGCCTGTCACCATACGAGAGATTTCTGTTGATGCTGGCCAACCATTACAACCGTCATGTGACCATTCATAGAAAATTTCTTTTGATGATTCTGAGATGATATTAAATTTTAAAGAGGAACAGTTTTCAGAGAGGCCCTCTTTGACTGCGTTCATAAAAGTGGCTCGATTGTCTGATCCAATGGTCTTTAAGAGATTTAACCGATAGATTTCAGTCCATGTTTCTATTTTAGTTCCATCGGGTATCATCTCGATTAATACTTGTTCTTCGTTTTCGCCGGAATTTCCCACATACCAACGCCTTCCATCAAGGTTACGATAGAAAGGGACCTTGGTAGTTTCTTTTTTGATGTTCAGATTTTTTTCCATAACCAGTCGAAGAGTTTCTTTAGTTTTTTCTGAAAAGTTGATGGGGACATTCAAAACTTTTTTTTCAGCCTTATTGTTTGTGATTTCGAATGTAAAAAAGAGACTTGTGTTTCCCAATTCATAAATCCAAAGATAATCTTTTTCTGTTAGAGGTTGGCTAGATAAAGATAGATTTCCTTTTGTTATTTTGGATGTTTCTGAAATTTGTTTTGTTTTTTGTGAACCTTTGACTTCGTAACCATGGATACTTTCCAGATTGTCCACTTTTACATCTGCGAAAAAATTCCAACGAATGGAAGTTCCCTCAATTATCGGCCCAAGGCTTTTGGATTGGATCCATTCGTTTTCTAACTCAGGTTTTAGTTGAGCAAAAACATTTGTAGAAAAAAACAGTAGGGTCAATGTAGATAAAAGGAGTTTTTGTTTCATTTGGATCATCTAACTTATGGGATGGGACGGATGGTAAGATGACTGAAGTTTAGATTTCGTCAACCAATTGTTAGGAAGTGTTTGGTGTTTGTTTGATGACCGATTTGGAATTAATTGATAAAGGATTAATTTTGATTTTATTTATCTGGTAGTAACTTAGTGTTTTCTTTTGCGGATGGAATTCTATCTAAGGGGCTTACAATGTTTTCTAACCGACTTCTTGCTACTTTGGTATAAATTTGAGTGGTTCGGACACTTGCGTGTCCGAGTAATGTTTGGATCATTCGTAGGTCGGTTCCAAGCTCTAACAAATGTGTGGCGAAGGCATGCCGCAAACTATGGAAACTTACCTTTTTCCCGATGTTTGCTTTTTTGGCCGCGTTTGTAAAGATGGCCTCAGCGGTTCGGATGTGTAGAGGGCGACTGCCAGAACCTGGAAACAACCAAGGATTGGCACGCACTTCGTTATAACTGTGTTTTAAAAGTAAATTGTATTCTCTTACTTTCAGATATTCTTTCAGCTCTTCAATGAGAGAAGAGGCAAGGATCGTATACCGATCTTTTTTTCCTTTGCCTTGTCCCACTCGAACCATATTTCTCTTTAAGTCAATGTCTGTTATTTTTAAATGAATGACTTCACTCACTCGCAAACCAGAGGAGTAACTGATCAGAAGTAACATTTTATGTTTTCTATTGGGAAGTGCATTGAATATGGAACTTGTTTCTTCTGCAGATAAAACCTCGGGTAGTTTGGATCCGATCATCATCCGGGGAAATTTTAATTGTGTGAATTGTTGTCTGACTTCGCGAAAATAGAAGATAAAAGCTTGCCTTGCTGACCTAACGCTTGCGGCTTTTACACCACGCTCAGTTACGAGGTGGTCCAGATATTTGTCTAAATCACTAGTTTTGACGTTAACGGGAAGTTTTTCTGTGAAGGCCAAGAGTTGAATTATATTAGAGTAGTATGTTTTTGTTGTGCGAAACGAAAAATTACGTTCTCTCGTTGCTTTAAAAAAATCATCTAATATTCCGCATTGTTTGGGAATTTCTTTAGGAAGAATTCTAATGTCATGGACTGCAAAAGCATGTAATACTTGTTTTATGATTATGGGATCATTCGGATAAGACCAACATTGGTCGATGGAATGGTAACATCCCTTGGGTATGGATTTCGCAATGGAAACAAGAGTTTTTGAAAAGTGAAATCGTAAATAGAAACGATTGTCTTCGGGAGAGTAACGAAATTTGATCATAGAACACCTAACCTTACATTGGTAAGTTTATTAGGTTGATTCTTTGCTGTGTGGTTCTTGATTTTTTGAATTTTTTTTGGGGGAGGGGATGTTCTTGCGAATCTAGTATCCCCGCCCTGACTAGGGTGGGGAACTAGACCCGCCGCCCAATGGTTTCCCTCTATCACACCTACACCAAATCCGATACCCAAATCTTCTCATCAAAGTTTTTTTTCTTGGAAAGTTCGCATTCTTACATAACCTTACAGAATCAAGGAGACTTATGAACCTAATCACTGTGGGCCTCGGCGTATTTTTTATTCTCTACGGAACGACCACTTACATCCTCCGCATCTACAAACCAGGATTTTTTTGGAAACTAGAACCAATGAAACAGAAATGGGGAGAAAAACGCGGATACTTCATTCATGTCTTCAGTTATTCCCTCCTTCCCATCATTCTAGGAATTGTTTATACCATTCTTGGGCTCAGAGGTTAATGATTGTTTGGTGAAATTTGGTAAACGAAATTTTTTATCCTCCAGAAAACTTATGTTATGTGGGCGCCTCCAATTCCTTTTTTTATAGTTATTGAATTGAAAAAGGACCGGGCCCTCCGCTTCAATCTTTCTCTTCCGAGAAAGGATTTCCGCTAGGGTCCCTGGCGCATAACATTTGGTTTTTGTTAAAGTTTGTGAGAAAGAATGGTATCTTGGCGAGATGGAGATCTGTCTTCTGGATAGTCCGTATTAAAATGAAGCCCGCGACTTTCCTTCCGGAGTAGTGCCGACCGAACAATGAGTTCTGCCACTTTCACTAGGTTTCGAAGTTCCAGTAATCCAAGAGACACCGTGGTTCTGTTGTAATAGTCTTTCACTTCTTCAGAAATCAATTTCAATCGGCGAAGGGCTCTCTCCAAACGCATATCGGAGCGAACTATCCCCACATAATTACTCATAATCGTTTTGATTTCTACCAAATCATGAGAGATAAGAACCCATTCTTCTGTATTTGTCGTTCCTTCTTTGTTCCAATCAGGAATGAGGTCCGTTTCCGAGGAATAACTAAGGTTCCCTTGAGAACGAATATCACCTGCTATGCGGTGTGAAAATACAAGGCATTCGAGTAGACTATTGGATGCCAATCGGTTCCCGCCATGTACCCCGGTGCAAGTGGTTTCCCCGCAAGCGTACAAGTCGGCAATGTTTGTCCTTCCGAGTAAGTCTGTAGCCACACCTCCGCACATATAGTGGGCAGCGGGTACTACTGGGATGGGATCTGTTGTGATATCAATTCCCAATTTTTTGCAACGTTCATAGATGGAGGGAAAGTGGCTGATGATATCGTTTGCCGGCCTATGGGTAATATCCAGGAGGACATGAGGTTCTCCTCTTTTTTTCATCGTATCGTCAATGGCACGAGCCACAATGTCTCTTGGGGCCAGCTCTCCCAATGTATGGTAGTCCTTCATGAAAGGTCTACCACCTATCTCTCGTAAGATGCCACCATGGCCACGGACTGCTTCCGAAATTAAAAAACTATTTCCCTGTTCATGAAAAAGGGAAGTGGGATGGAATTGATAAAATTCCATATTTTTGACAATCGCACCAGCCCTATAAGCACTCGCCACACCATCACCAGTCGCAATGTTCGGGTTTGTTGTGTGCAGATAGACTTGGCCTGCCCCACCCGTTGCTAATATGGTTTTTTTGGCAAGTACAGGAAAAACCTCTCCCGTTTCTGTATCCACAATATAAGCACCATAACACCGAAGGGGAAGATTGTCTTTATCCTTTAAATGGTGTTTGGTGATAAGATCCACACAAGCATGGTTCTCTAAAATACGAATGTTTTGGTTGGCATGAACATGGTCGAGTAGCGACTGTTCTACGGCACTCCCTGTTCTATCTAGAGAGTGGATGATTCGGTTTTTGCTATGTCCACCTTCGCGGGCAAGGTCTAATTCCCCGGTTTGGTTTCTGGTAAAAGGAACTCCTAGGTCCAGTAGTTCTCGAACCCGAGTGGGTCCTTCTTCCACAAGCACACGCACAGCTTCCAAATCACAAAGACCTGCTCCCGATTCCAAGGTGTCTTTGATATGTTCTTCAAACTTATCCTTGTCATCAAAAACAGAAGCTATTCCACCTTGGGCATAATTAGTATTGGATTCGTAGTCTGCCTTTTTGGTGACAACGACTACGGATCCCAGCGGAGCCAACTTTAGTGCGGTAAAGAGTCCACTCACTCCGCTTCCAATGATCAAAAAATCCGATTTAATTCGAGTCACATGGTTTCCAATTCTACCTTAAGCCAAATCCTGTCCCCTTTCGGGCTACGGAATTATTTTGTATTCAACATCCCTTCAATGTAATCCAAACTTCTGATGAGCATATAGTCTGGTTTGATGGCATCATTGGCATGTGATTTTAAGAAGGCATCAGCCTTTCCATTTTTCTTCGCATACTCTTTGATCGCATTTACATTGAACTTGGATTTCACAACACCTTCGTGCGGAATGAGAGGAAGGTGGTTCCACATATCTTCTTCACGGTAACGGAATGGGAATCCACCGTCTGGTTCTTCCGAAACTTCAATATCAGGAGAAACTCCTACAACTTGGATGGTTTTTCCAGATGGTGAGTAGTATCTTGCATTGGTGATTTTGAGTAAATAATCAGGGTTGTTTTCTAGGTTGTTTAAACTTTGAACAGTTGCTTTTCCGAAAGTTCTTTCCCCGAGTAAAATTCCACGACCATGGTGTTGGATGGCACTGGCTACAATTTCAGAAGCAGAAGCCGATTTAGAATTGATCATCACAACTAATGGAAGTTTTGTGATGTCTTTGTTTTTTGCATATTTTTCTTCATCACTTCGAAATGGAGTTCTTGTGAATACAATCATCCCTTTTTCGATAAACATGTCGGTAATATCAATGGCTAAATCCAAATACCCACCGGAGTTTCCACGTAAGTCTAAGATCAAAGCTTTGAGTGGTTTGCCACTGTCTTTGGCTTCTTGTTCCATCTCCACAACGGCATTCGCAATTTGTGTGTCGATAGGGGCTTCGCCTGGACCTGGTTTTACAAATCCTGTGAGTTTGATATAACCAACTTGGGGATTTTCTTTTACGATATGATGAGTTACGTTTTTTATCGTAATTTTATCACGGATCACTTCGATGTCCGTTTTTCCTGTATTGCCCTTTCTTGTGATGGTAAGAACCACTTTCGTTGCTTTTGGTCCTTTGATTTTTTTAACCACTTTATCTAGTGTTAGGTTTTTGATCACCTTACCATCCACAGCAACGATTGTGTCTCCACTTCGAATTCCTGCTTTCACTGCAGGGCTTCCTTCCAATGGATTTTCTACTACGACTTCACGACTACCACCACCCGATAAAATCGCGCCAATTCCTTCAAAGGAACCATCGCTAATTTTAGCCATGGACTCTTCCCACATCTCTTTTAAGAAAACATTAGAATGTGGATCCAAAGAATTCAAATAACCGTTGGCAGCGGCAAGAAACACTTGTTCCATGCTGAATTCTTTCTTTTCTTCTTCTTCCGGAAGTTCGCCATCAAGTTCCACAAGACCTTTGAGGACAGGTGTTTTGTAAGTTTCTAAATTGTCTTGAACGTAAGAGATCACTCGATCAAATTCTTTACGTGAGAAATTAATTTCTTCCCATTTTGCAGCGATGACAGATTTTTTCAGTTTTTCTTTTTCGATGAGTTTTTTAACTTCTGCGTCTGAAAGTTTTCTGTTTTCGTTTTTCTTCAATTTTTCTTTTTGAATTTTTTCTACGAGAACATAGTCAGGATCGAATAACACGAATTTATCGGAAGGGGAGATCTTAAAAGTTTTCCCCGGCCAAAGATCGTCTTTGTCATCGTATTTTTCCCTTTCAGCGAAATAACTTTCTGGGTAAATATAGAGTGGGTGAGGCATACTGAGAACGGCAAAGGATGCCGCATCAGTGAAAGCTCGGTTTTTATTGATATTTTTATCAATATAGAACTTATCCACAGATTTGACCACGGTTTCGAAGTCTTGGTAAGTAAAATTGGTTACGCGGTTAGGAGCTTTTTTGGCTTCCGGTTCGCAGGAGATAAAACCTACAGGAAGGGCAAAGCTGAGTAGGGTGAAAAAGGAAAGTAGGTAAACAATTCGTTTCAAGGGATCGCTCGTAAAGTGGATAGATTATCCTAAGAATTTCCGATTTTCCAGTCCATGCAACTCAAAAAAAATCGGGACAAATCCAGGACACACGTATATCATAGACGGTGTGATGCGTCTATTCGTTGTCCTGATTTTCGCTCTTTCCCTTGGGTTTTGTACAACAGATCCTCAGAAGAACCCAACCCGGGATCCGTACAGTTTGGAAACCCTCATCTTTTTGGAAGAGGTGCTGCTTGACGTATGGGAGTCCTCCGAGTCCAGAGAAGAGGCTATGTCTCGACTAAGATACGTTTGCCGAACGCGGGATACAGACGATGGATATTTATGTTACACTTGGGGACTACTGGAATACCACAGAGGCAATTATGCGGAGAGTTATACTGCTTTTAGAAAGGCTCTAGAAAAAAATCCAAACGATAGTCTTTACAAAAATATGTTACGAATTTCTGCCGAAAAGTCGGGAAATCTAGCTGATCTTAAAGCCCATTCTCGAGATGGCGAGGTTTTAGCAGTTTTTACAGAAACACAAAAACTTTGTAAGGAAAACAAACCACCAGTGTCTGAATCCTTTCAATTCTTAGCAGAACGTGGGATTCTCACAAAAGAAAGTTTGCGTCGCGGAGTCCTTTCCGATTGTTTCCAACGTTTGAGTGATGCAGACAAATTTCGAATCCAAAAAGAAATCCGACTTTCTTCCCTTTCTTATAAAGAACGTCTTTATGCCGACCAGATGAAATCGGATCCTTTTTCTAAGATTTGGGATACCGCCAGTTACCATCGTGGGGAAGCAGGACAGGCTGCGGGTGCCAGTGCCGGAGTGGTCACAGCGAATGCGTCGCTCGGTACCGATAACGGAGTCGCACCACAAACAACTACAAAGCCGGGGGCACCCATCACAGATGCTTGGAGAAAATTGAAACTTGCTTCCCTTTCGGGAAATGAATCACAAGGCAGGGAAGCCATTCGTAGTTTTTTATCCGAGATCCAACAGGCCAAACGAAAAGGTAAACTAGAGGGTCAACTCGCTTTGGCATTAGAAAGAGCAGCCAAATTACTTCTGGAACAAGACCCTCAGTATTCTAAACTCCGTTCCCTAGCGAAAGAACTTTGAGATAATCCTTTATAGTAGTCTCCATTCCTACGATCAGGCTTTGGCTCACAAGCCTGTGACCAATCGAAACCTCAGCTAAATGGGGAAGTTTGGCAAAGAGTTGCAAATTGTTTGTATCCAAATCGTGTCCTGCATTCACACCTAATCCTAGTTTGTGGGCCTCTTTGGCTGCGGTTTCATACTCTTTGAAACTGATTAAACCCTCTTCCGGCGACCTTTCGTAAGCATAAGCAAAAGGTCCCGTATACAACTCAATTCGGTCGGCCCCTAGTTCTTTGACCAATGGGTACTGTTCGAAGTTGGTTTCCATAAACAAAGAGACCCGAATTCCTTCTGCATGGAACCTTTGGACCAGGGACTTTAGAGTTTGGAACACTGTTTTGTCTTTCAAATCAAATCCATGGTCTGAGGTGATTTCTCCTGGTTTCACGGGAACGAGAGTGGCTTGGTCGGGCCTTGCTGCAAGGACTAGGTCCAAAAATCGTTCGCTTGGTTCGCCTTCGATATTGAATTCTTTTTTAGGAAATCCCTTTTTGGATAAATTTTCGTTGTAAGATTCTAAAAACTCTCGTATTTCGAATACATCTTGTTTGGTGATATGCCTTTCATCCTCTCTGGGATGGATGGTAATGCCGTAAGCACCGGCATTTAGAATGATCTCAGAAATTTGAATGACACTAGGAATGGATCCGCCACGAGAATTACGTAGAGTGGCGATCTTGTTGACATTGACACTTAATTGGGTCATAGGAAAAAAAAACTTTTCATTAAATTTCATCCAGGAGAAAACCGTCCAATTTCAAAAAGGTTGTCCCTTTGAGGGGATTTCCAAAACTGTCAAAAGTACGTTTATGGTCGCAAAAAAAGCAGTCAAGAAGCAGGCCCCGCCCAAGAAAAAAGCGGTAGCCAAAGAAAAACCAACCAAGGACGCAAAGTCCGCTTCCCCGAAGGAAGATAAAAAAAAGCCCGTAGCCGGAGCTAAAATACCCGCTACGAAGGCGAAAGCCTTACCGGCCCCGAAAACAGCACAAGCTGCCACTAAGGACAAACCGGCCCCAGTGGCTAAGGCGCCAGCTGTAAAGATTGATCCCAACTACCCTTTGGGCAAAAAGTTCAATTGTTACTCTTGCGGTACCAAGTTTTATGATTTGCACAAACCGGAAAAAAAATGCCCGAAATGTGGGGCAGACCAATTGGCAAAACCTGCCATCAAATCACGAATGGCGGCTATCCGCAGTTCTGAATATGAAGTGGAAGAAGAGGAAGAGCCAGTTTTAGAAGATGATGAACTCTTAGAAGAAACGGAAGAGTTGGAAGAGGCCGAAGAAGAGGAGGTCGCAGCCGAGGAAGAGGTGTGATCCTCCCCGTCCTTGGTGGACCCACCGGTTCCGGAAAAACTGCACTCACCCAAGCCCTAGACCCCAAACGTTTCGAAATTGTTTCTTTTGACTCCCGCCAAGTCTACCGGGACCTTCCGGTAGGCACAACGGCACCCACTCACGAAGAGTCCTCCTACATCCGCCATTGGCTTGTTGGTATTTTGAATGCAAACAAGTCTGTCAATGCGAGTCAATTTTCCCTCTGGGCAAGAGAGGCCATAAAAGACATCGTAGCCCGTGGAAAAATTCCTTTTCTAATTGGTGGCACTGGATTTTACCTCCGAGCTTTTCTTATGGGGATGTATCCCGTACCAAATGTACCCAAGGAAACCAAAGACTATGTTTTGGAACTTCCTTTGGATATGGCAAGAGAAGAGTTATCGGCAAAAGATCCGAAGGCAATGGAATCATTGTCACCGCAAGATGGTTACCGAATCAAACGAGCTTTGGAAGTTGTACTCACTGGAGTTTTGTGGTCTGATGTTTCGAAAGAAACTGTGGGTGGATATTTAAGCGATTATCCAGATGTCCAAGTGATTGGGCATTGGTTGGATTGGCCACGCGATGTTCTCTACAGCAGGATTAATGAACGAGTGAAACAGATCACCACGGGTATGTTAGCGGAGACAAAAGAAGTGGTTTTAAAATATGGATCGGACTGCCCGGGCCTACGAACCTTAGGTTACAATTTTGCGCTTGCTTTCTTAAATGGAATCATAGACAGTAATACATTCATTGAGCAGCTGGCCCAAAGCCACAGGAATTATGCGAAACGACAGATCACTTGGTTCAAAAAAGATCCGTTACTTTCGCCCATTTCCTTCGAAGCCGCTGTCCAACTGTATACAAATATAGATAAAATATAGAGAAAACACTCGGGATTTCCAATGTCGGCAAAAAATAATATCCAAGACCAACTTCTAAATACAGCAAGAAAGGAGAAAATCGATCTCACCATTTACTTGTTAAACGGAGTTCCGCTGAAAGGAAAGGTTGTCAGTTTTGACAACTTCACAATCATCTTAGAAAACGAGAGTAAACAGAATTTGGTGTACAAACATGCCATTTCCACCATCATCCCAGCAAAACCCATCAAACTTCATAGTGAAGATGCGCCGAAAGAAGCGGGAGGGGTCTAACTCTTTTCTGGTTTTCCTCTGTTTGCTTTGCTAAATTCTGGTTCCAAACCCTATGGCAAAATTACCTAAAGAATCCCCGGTTGTCCTCATTATGGCTGGTGGAAAGGGAGAGAGGTTCTGGCCTCGCTCCCGCACCAATTCTCCGAAACAACTTCAGAAAGTTTATTCGAACAAAACTCTTCTTCGTGAGACCATTGACCGTGCTCTCACCATCACAACTTTAGACCGAATTTATATTGGAACCAACGCCAACCTAAAAACAGAGATTCTAAAAAAAGATCCAAAATTCCCTTCTACA
Organism: Leptospira wolbachii serovar Codice str. CDC; assembly: GCF_000332515.2. Classification (NCBI taxonomy): domain Bacteria; kingdom Pseudomonadati; phylum Spirochaetota; class Leptospiria; order Leptospirales; family Leptospiraceae; genus Leptospira; species Leptospira wolbachii. The sequence continues at coordinate 1,424,802 of NZ_AOGZ02000014.1, read as the reverse complement.
AATTTCATCTTGGAACCAGAAGGCAAAAACACTGCCCCTATCATTGCCCTTTCGGCCCTCTACTTTCAGAAAAAATTTGGAAATCCCAATCTCATCGTTTTATCTGCAGATGCTTTTATTGATCCCATCAAGGAATTTACAAAGACCATAGAACAGGCCCTATACGAGACAGAAAATGGAATGGTTCTACTTGGTGTGAAACCCAACCGTCCCGAAGTAGGGTATGGTTATATCAGCACGGGGAAACCAACTGACGTAGGTTATACCGTAAAAGCTTTTTTTGAGAAACCCGATTTCAAAACTGCCTTAAAATACATAAAGAAGAAGAATTTTTATTGGAATCCAGGGATTTTCCTTTTTCGCACAGAAACCATTCTTTCGGAACTCGAACGTCATGCACCACACATTCTGAATCCTTTAAAAAATGGGTTTCCGTTTAAGAGTTTTGGAGATCTAAAAACCGCCTTCCAAATGCTTCCCTCAGAAGCGATCGATACAGCCATAATGGAAAAATCCAATCGGATTCGAATGGTGGAAGCCACTTTCAATTGGGATGATGTGGGATCTTGGATGTCTTTGGAAAGGATCCTTCCGGGGGATAAAGAAAAGAACCACCACCAAGGAAAAGAAGTTCTCTATCACAAAGCATCGGGGAATATTTCATCCGTTCAGAAGGAACTCATTGCGTTTCTTGGAGTCAAGGATCTCATCGTTGTGGAAGAACCAGATGTCCTTCTTGTGACTTCTCGCGATGGTGTAGGGGATATCAAGGCTATGTTATCCACTATGCGGAAAAATAAAGTTTTACAAAAGTACCTCGACTAGAATTTTGACAGAACAGGCTTGATATAAGGAGGAAGGAATGCCTTCCGGAAAAAAGAGAAAGCGTAGAAAAATCGCAACCCACAAACGTAAGAAAAAACGCAGAGCCAACAGACACAAAAAGAAGAAATAATCTTTCTTCAGTGACTTTCTTTTTCCTCCGATAGATTTGTTATGAAACAAGTCTGGAGGAAACAGAAACCCCGCACACCCGGTTTCATTCGAGCCTTTACCATGGAAACACCTCTCGGGGATGTCCTGGAGGCAGAGTTCAACTTTCACGAACGCCTCGTTCGTTTAGCTGTCGAAATCAAAGAAGAGAAGGGTCGTATGTATGGTGCCACCGTGAAAAACGGAACCGTACAGGCTGAGAAGGATATTACTTCTGGTCGCCCCTATCCCGTCTTTCGAAAGGTTTGGCCCTTTCGCGAATACTTCAGTACCCTCCCCGATAAAGACATGCTTGCATGTATTGGCGGGGCGTACGAAATTTACCCCCCCTTTGTACCTGATGCTCAAGAGAAAGGTCGTTCCCAAAGATTTTCTTTGGAATCGGCACTCTTTCCTTCCACGCGTTATGATTCCATTTTTGGGATTGTCCGTGAAACGCGGTTCCAACGTTGGAGAAGGGAAAGACGCGAGGCAAGGGAGGCCCGAGGATCGCTCTGGTTACGTTTTAAAAGGCGTGTCTGGGGAGATTTACAAGATATCTTCATGGGTGTCGGATTTGGATGTTTGGTTTACTACCTATACTATGATTATGTCGTATTAGGACTGACTCTGGGAATCCTAGGTATGACCGCAGGCCTTCTGGATTTTCTTGTGAGAAAACGTTCTGTCTTAATGACAAAAGTGTTGTCATTTCTGAGTTTCGGTTCATATTTTTTTTACAACGGCTACGTCTACTTCTAGGGCGTAGGCTAAAATTGTAGAAAAGTTATATGGCAAAAGAAACATCATCCGCAAACCAATTCATTCATGAGCAGTACATTATATTCAATTTGGGCGATGAAGAATATGCGATTCCCATCACCATAGTCGAAGAAATTGTCAAAATCACTAACCTAATCCGTGTTCCGCAGTCCAAAAGTTTCTTCGCAGGGATTATGGACATTCGGGGCAAAGTTGTTCGGATGATTGACCTGGCAAAACGTCTTAACATTAAAAATATCACGGATGCTGCCGCGGACCGCGCCATTGTCATCAATGTCTCTGGCAAATCCATTGGTGTGATTGTGGATAAAGTTTCTCACGTAGTGCATTTTCCCGCAAACCAAGTAGATCCACCTCCGCCGTCGGTCAAAGGGATATCATCTAGGTACATTACTGGTGTTGGTAAAAAAGACAATCGGTTCATTATCCTGATCGATATTGAAAAAATTCTCACTGTGGAAGAAGTTACCGAGTTGGCAACCGTCTAACTTTCGATAGGTCCTCATTCCCAATTATCAGGTATGATCATTTCAAAGTTTTATTACCTAAGAAAAAATTTGTATTCCATGGCAGAACTTGTTTTGGAACAGGTGATCCTTTTAAGTGAAGCCTTGGAAGATGATGATTACGCACAAGCAGAACGAATCGTCGAACGAGATGATCTCATTGATGATTTGGAAAAGGAAAATGACAACCTGTCCCAGAATGCGATTTTGGAAGCTGTGAGCAACCGCAATATTCTTGGTATGGGTGATGTAGACAACGACATCGTTTTAAAAAAAGACCCACTCCGGTTTGCACTCTCTGCCATTCGGATTACAAGGAACATGGAACGGATGGGAGACCAAGTGGTCAACTGTGCTGATGTCTTTCGCCACAAAACTATCCGCAAAGGTCTTTTTAAAAACGAAGAACCCATGACTCTTATTTTATCGAGAGTGACTACGCTTGCAGGAATGGCCATTGAATCTCTTGTCGAAGAGAAAGAGAGATTTATGGGAAGTGTGAATACATTAGAAGATGAATTGAATGCCCTTTGTGACCAAGCATTTCATAAATACCGTTGTGTCCCCGATATGGAAAAACAAGAATTTGCGGATGTGTATCGTATTATTCTCGCCTTGGAGCGGTTAGGCGATTATGCAGTAAACGTAGCTGAGGAATTGGTTCGACTCAACACGGGTAAAGACATTCGCCATTTAGAAAACGTCAAAACAAAAGCCTCCCATTTTCCTTAAACATATAGTTTAAAGTTTAACCACCTTTTTTTCCAATCCGAACATTCTGAAACAAAATAAATTGACAACTGTAAAGGAACGAGTGTAAAATTCCTTTTCAATGATCAAACATGGAACAAACCCGAATCGTAAGCCTTCTGGATTTATGGTATCTTATCTACTCATCACGAATTTGGATCCTTTCATTTTTTTTGTAGGAATGTTCCTTCTCTTTGGATTAGAAAATTTTGAATCCATTCTAAAAATATTGATTTATTTAGCTCCGCCGATCATCGGGCTCCATGCAGTTTTATTCTTTTTTAAGAATCTGAAATTTCGAAAACAGATGCGACGTCCCGAAGGAATTATCTACACAGAAAAAGAGTTAAACTTCATTCGAGGATTCTCAAAATCGGGAGCATTGAATATTCTATCTACCAATGTGGGTGGACCAATTCTTACGATGATCCTTGCTTATCAATATGGTTTGGTAAAAAGCTATGGTGAGGTTGTGTTTTTTATTATTCTTGGGATTATACTCGCTATGGCGATTTCTTCTATATTTTATGTGTTCACAGAAAAGAAACTTTATGAAGTTTATCATCGATTGCATTTGCCACCGCTTAGTTTGTTTGCAAATTTACTATTTCCCATTTTTTCCACATTTGTGATTGGATACTTTATATTTGCTTTTTATGTTTACTCTCAGTTTCGGTCACAAGTAGATCAAAATCATTTAGAGACTATTTGTATTGGATTAACTTTTTTTATCCTTACTATGATTGCATTTCTGTTTTTTGTTATTTGGAATTTAACAGGAAATACTTCTGCAACCATTCGCGATGTTTCTTCAATGTTAAAAGCATTTTCAGATGGTGACTTACGTTCTGATATAAAAACAAACCAAACACGCAATGAAATTGGATTGATTTCTAATTATTTAAATGATGCAAAAATAAAGTTAAATCGATTGATTACATCCATTACCAATCATTCGATAAAAATTGAGGAAGAAGCAAAAAATTTAGAAATTTTATCCGGAGATTCTGCTGAACATTCACAAATCCAAGCTGCTTCCTTAGGGGAAGTTGCTGCCGCATTGGAAGAAAATGGATCTTCTATCAATGGAATTTATTCGGATGCATTGGAGCAAAAAAAACTAACTGCATCCACGAATGAATCCATAATCAATCTCTTTACTTTGTCATCGAGTCTAAAAGAAATTTCACTACACGCGAAAGAGAAAGCCGATTCAGTAGAAACTGAAGTAACAAAAAGTGCAAAATCGATTGTTACCACCATTGAAAGTATTGAGGAAGTTGATAAAAATGCGATTGAAATTGGGAAAATTTTGGCAATCATCAAAGAGATTTCTGAACAAGTCAACTTACTTGCGTTAAATGCCTCTATTGAAGCGGCTAGAGCCGGGGATATGGGAAGGGGATTTGCGGTTGTTGCTTCCGAGGTGGGAAAGTTGGCAGAAAGGACGGCTTCCTCTACAAAAACAATTTCGGAGCTGATCAAACGTGTATCGGCATCAACCACTCTTTCTGTAGAATCGGTAAAGTCCGCAAATGAAACATTTAAATATTTATCAGAGAGTGTTGTTGATATCATTACAAGTATAGACAAAGTCAATGAAGCGAATTTGGAGCAAATTGCAGAAGTAGAAGAGATTCGAAAACAATCAGAGAATATTGTGGACAGGTCCAGTTCAGTTTCCGCTGCGACGGAAGAGCAAAAAAAAGTGAATGAAGAAATGAGTTCTTCTGTCCATCACCTAGCAAACGATACAGCAAAATTGTCAATGATGTCTGAAAAAACGGCCAAATCTTCTGCGGAGTTAAATTCCTTGATTTTAGAGTTAAATCGCGAATTATCGTTATTTAAACTTTAATTATGATTAGTGCGACTTTTATCTTTAAACAAAAAAAATCTGATTCAGAATTCGAAACTTTGGATTCTTCAATTGAATCGTATGTAGAAAGTCACCCAGAATATTTGGGAAAGGATAGTTGGGTCAATTTAGAAAAGGGGACTATGGCGGTTGTTTATTATTTTCAAACATACCTTGGCCTCGAATCGCTGAAGACTTTTTCTGATCATACCTTGGCAAAGTCCCAATATTCTAAATGGTATGAGGGGTATCAAGTGATCATTGCTGAAGTTACCAAATGTTATGGTGATGGAAAAATCGAACACGTAACCAATGGGAAATAATAGAATCTAAATGGTACTAAGTTTTTTATTATTTATTTGATTATGGTTATTTCTGTTTCTTAAGAATTTCGTTGTAAGTATTTAATAAATTTTCAATGTAAAAGGGTTTTCCTATAAATCCATCCATACCTACTTCAAAACATTTTTCTTTATGTTCGGTAAGGACATGAGCTGTAACGGCTAAAATAATTGTTTTGCCTGGTTTTGTTTTTTCCAGTTCCCTGATTTTTAATGTGGCTTCAAATCCGTCCATCACCGGCATTTCGCAGTCCATAAGTATCAGATCGTATTTGTTTTGTTGAAAGAGATTCACCGCAACCTCTCCATTTTCTGCTACATCAAAATTTATATTGTATTTTCTTAATAACCCACCAATGACCTTTTGATTTAATACATTATCCTCAACGATCAAAAACTTCTGGTTTGTAAACATAGATTCATCGGAATTTGATTCTAATGATCGTTGCAAAAATGTTTTGTCTTTGTTAGGCGATTCTTGGTTTTCATAAGGTAAGTTACACCAAAACAAACTTCCTTTGTTTAGTTGGCTATTCACTCCGATTGTTCCACCGAGTAAAGATACTAAACGTTCTGAAATGGCAAGACCCAGTCCCGTTCCTCCGTATTTACGTGACGTAGATGCATCTGCTTGTGAAAACTTATGGAAAATGAATTGAATATTTTCGTTAGTGATACCTATTCCTGTATCTTCTACCTCAATCCGAATCCATTCCTTTTCTTTTTTAAGACGAAGTATAACAAAACCTTTTTCTGTAAATTTAATGGCATTTCCAAGTAAATTGAAAATGATTTGGCGAATTCTGCTTGGATCGGAATCAATAAATTGTGGAACGTTCGGATCAATCTCAAGTTTTAACTGAATGGATTTTGAATTGGATTCGATGGATAATAGATCAAAGATTTCGGTTACTGTATCACGGATATCGAACTTGACTTTTTCGATATTCATCTTTCCTGCTTCCATTTTTGAAAAATCAAGAATATCATTTAGAATGATTAACAAGGATTTTCCAGCAGATGCTATGGACTTTACAAGAGATTCTTGTTCAGCATCTAAGTTTGTTTTAAAAAGGATTTGTGTGAGTCCAATCACTCCGTTTAGAGGTGTTCGAATTTCATGACTCATGGATGCTAAAAATTCCGACTTCGCTCGGTTTGCAATTTCGGCGGAATTTTTTGCTCTTTCTAGTTCTTTTTGAATTTCTTTTGTTAATCCAATATCTGTGGAAATACCACAAAGTGCATAAATCTCTCCTGTTTGATTTCTTAAAGGGATTTTTACAGTAAGAAACGAATATGTTTTTCCATCGGAACGATTGTTGATTTCTTCCTCTGCATGGAGTGTTTTTCCTTCCAGTAGAACTGATCTATCATTTTCTATGATATTTTTTGCAGTTCCTTCCTCTAGAAATTTATCATCTGTTTGGTTTAGAATTTTTTCTAAAGGTACTCCAAAAAGATTACATACTTCTTGGTTTGCGAATAGGTATCTGCCACTTATATCTTTTAAATAAATACATGCTGATACATTGTCTAAAATATTTCGAAGTTTTGATTCACTTTCGATTAATCTTTGTTTTGTGGATTCCCCTTCCTTGTATAATTCCTGAAGTCTCTTTTGTGTAATATTTAAACTATTTAATATGGATTTTTTGTATGTCATTGGATGGATCTCACCGGAGAAAATTCCTTCTCCTAAGAGGGATATCCTACGGAATGCTTCATCGACACTGCCTCCAATGATTGCAATGAGTGATCTATGAGTGAGGAATAAACTTATTGCAAAAAATAAACTTGCGACAATGAGTATTGTTTTTAGAATCAAAACATTTCTTTTTGCATCTGCGATTGCTTTCGTTGTTCGATCGTTTAGTTGATAATATAAATCATTGATTGGTTTCATGATCTCTGCTTTGGCACGCAGATAGTTATCATCAAATAATAAATTGATCGCACGTGGATCTGGTTTGGATCCGGTCTTCATGTCTCTTTCAACAATGGACATAGCTTCGAACTCAATTTTTGTTAACTCATCAGATTTAATTTTAGATTCTGAAAGTAATAAAAAATCAGATTCGAGAAAGTTTGCATTTCTCATTAATTCATAAATACTGATTCGTTCCCCTTCTTCAGAGGGAGGGGGGAGTTTATTTGCAATGACAAAATCCCAATACGCATAACCATAATTTTTTGGCCTTGGGCGATCCCCATTACGAATGTCTAAAATCGTTTGGAAATATTTTTTATACTTTATATCTCTTTGGATTACATACAATCTTACTAAGTTTGTGAGTTGGTCTGAAGATTGTCTGAGTTCATTTGCGATTCGTAAGGATTGGTATCGATTTTCTTCCGCCTCATCGATGTTTCGTTCACTAGCAGTATAGAAGAGAAAAGCAATGGTGACAAAAATAAAAAGGAGAATGTTTGAAAGTAAGTATGGAAACAACCTGCCTTTTTCTGTCCAAATTCTTGTCAGCATGTTAGAAAATTAACGATTCAAGATTTATGGTAAACAATAATATTCGGAGTGGTTTTAAATATGTTTTTCTCTATTTAAGTTTTTCCTTCCATATAGGCTTGTAACTCCTGTTGTAAACCTTCCGGAAGACTCAAACCCCGAGCTCTGATTCTTTCGTTGTATTTGTTGAAGGACATTCTGTGTTGGTTGGTATTGAGATACCCTTCCAATGCTTCAGCGGCCCAAGACATAATTTCTTTTACGAAGTCGTGGTTTTCTTCCAGTTGATCACAAAAGGGAATAAACAGTGGGCGATTGACAGGCCTTCCGATATTTCTATAAAATAATAAACAATATAATGTCTCATCCCCAAGAACGGATTCAGTTCTAATTTTTTCTTCCACGTATTTCAAATTGATTGTATCCAAATAATCAATGTTAAACGTTTCTGGAGCCAATCGTTTGGAAACAAATTTAGAGATTTCCGCTTTTACAAAAGACAAATTTGTACAATGATCTGGGCAACAACTTTGGTCTTTGTGTAAATCACATTCCAAAAGCAAAATACAATCAACATCGGAAGTTGGATCAACAATCCCAAAGTTGATGGATCCCAAAAGTTCTAAAGCAACTTCATATCCTTTGCGTGACAATTCCTGGGTAGCGAGTCGAAACGCCTGCATCCTTTTAAGGGCATATTTGGTATCATAATTTCGATATTTATTTTTTAGGACAAGATACCGTTCGACGATGTTTTTTGACATAAGAGATCCAGATCTACTGATGGATTGCCTTACAGTGAACGCCAGTCATTCGAATTATACAACCCCTTTTGGTTGTTGGATTTTGATTTTTCGCCGATACTTAAAATTAGGGAACTTAAGCGAACTTATGAAGCAGGATAGGACCCTGGAAAATTTGGGAATGGACGAGCGAGAGAAGATGGAAAGTGGCTTTCTATGGAAGCTGGAGGGGTTCTGCAATCTGGTTGTTTTGTTCTCTTTGTTCAGCGGCTTCGGGGGTATCTGGGCTGGTGAAGAGGACAGGCGAAACTCATTGTCTGGACTTTATCTATCTCCTTTACAGGTAATATCCACAGAAGAAATCCAAACATTGGATTCAGAAAAAAGAATTCCGATTGATGAAGATTCGGGAATTGCCCTTCGGGAAGAGCCAAAACCTGTAGATCCGAATGCTCAGGATGTTCCCGTAGCGCCAGGAGCCGATACACCTGGTGAGACTTCTGTCGTAGATACAGGGCCAAAAAGTTTAGAAACTAAGATCCGTGAGGCGGAAGGTCTTCTCAAACGATATTATAGTCAGTTCATTGAAGAAAAACGAATTTGGGAAGATCGAGAGAAAGGAAATGTTTATAACTCTCGAACGGAAATGAATGATATCCGTCTTTTGTTATGGCAAAGTACTCATAAAAATTCTGAAACTTATATAGTTCGAGATTCACCATTATTATACCAATTACACATAAGGCTTGCTCGGTTGTATGTTGAGTCGGATAAGTATGCACCTGCCTTACGCCATTATCTCGCTGCGTTTCGATACCATCCTTTAGAAATGACGGAAGAAGGATTTCGAAATGGAGAATGGCAAAAAGAAGATGTATTGGGATATGATGCGGCTTCCGCAAAAGAACATGATCGTTTGTTTGATGAATGGAAACAGTCTGAACAAAAACTAAAAAAAAAGAAAGATGAAATTCATCTCAAAGAAAGTAACTGGATCCGAGAAGGAAAAAGTTTATCAGATTTAATTCCCCAATCGAAACTTTGGAAAGAAGAAGTTCGGCTTGCGGAAGAAAATAGAAAACAAACGAAACAGAAGTATGATGAATCTGTGAACCAGCGATATTTGGCCTATCTCAACAAACGAAAACAAGTGGAATCGGGTGACCTCTATGCATTTGCGAATGTGGTTAGGAAATTAGAAGATGATAACAAGGAACGCCTGAAGATTGTTAATAAACTTGGTACTGCGGGGAAAGGGATTTATGTTTTATTTGATTATAAAAGGAATACAGATTTTTTTGCTTACGAACTGATTTTGGAAAGAGCTTACCGGTTGTGGAATGAAAATCCTTTGGTACTTACCGATATAGCAGAACAGTACAGGCAAGATGGAAAAAAAGAAAGAGCCGCAGACTTTTACGAAAAGGGTTTGGTTGAACTTTTAAAAGTAAAAACCCCATCACAAGAAGAACAAGAAAGAATCATCAAATCTAATCTTCGTTTGGCTACTATTAATGCAGACTTAAAACGTAATATCATTGCTGGCCAGTATTATGAAAAGTTTTTTAACTTATCTCCTGATTCTACTGATAAAACTAGAGTTTCTTATGAAGTTGGAGTTTTTTTTAATTCACAAATTGGGGACCCCGATCGTGCAGCTCCTTTTTTAGAATATTGGTTAGAAAGAAATAGTAAGGACTGGAATCCTTCCTTAGATACGGATACTGGGCTTACGGAACTTGAATCCATTGCCTATTATTATCTGAGTAAAAAAGATAAAAAACACAAACGGAATGAATTAGAACGTAATAAACTTAATATTTCTTTCGCTCAGTGGAAGCGTTTAGACGAGAAAATGATTTTAGCTGAAAAAGAACTGAAAGATTTGATCGAGAAAAAACAGAATTTGAAAAAAGATCTGATGGTGACAACCCTTGATGAAATTCTTTCGCAATACCGATTGATTGATTTAAAAATTGAAGACCAGGAAGCGGTCATTCGTGTATTAGAAACCAAAAGAAATAAAATTCCATTGATTAAGATTTTATTCCGATCGGGTGTGTTGGCTGAAGAATCGAGAGACTTTGTGAAAGCAAAAGAGTTCTATGAACTAATCATCAAAGAAGGTGGAGAAACCGACATTCGAATGGCTCTAAAAGAATTAGAACGAGTTAGGAGAATTTTAGAAACAGGAAATATACAACCACCAATTAGCGAGAGTATTTGATAATTTCGTCAGTTTGGTCACCAGCTAATTCTTGTTCTAGGTTCTCTTGCGTATAACCCTCGTCAGGTAAAACACGAAATTTCACCTCATCCACAGTGTCCCCTTCATGAACAATTTTAATCAAATACTCACCGGTTCGTAATAGTGAAAATTCATCTCTGATCGCAAGGGAATCTGGTTCCACTCGTTTCTTTTTGATATCAATTTCCACAAAGTCTAGTTCATAACGATTGAGTGAGATATAGAAGTCGGTTTCCAAACCGGGACTTCTTGAAAACTGGTAAACGTAGTGAATGGTATCGGTGGGCGAAAAGATAAGATCATCCCGCATCATTTTATAGTCTGTGATGGTTTGAATGTGTTTTTCTAAAATATCCATTTCTTCCATCTTTGTAGTAGTCCAACCAAACTCACCTTTGGGAACTCCACATTGAATAAGGGTGAGTGTAAAAAAGATAGGTAGGAATGGAAAAATATATTTGGAAAAATTCCGAATGAGGGGACTAACCACCGAATTCTGTCTCATCTTAGTTTGATTTTCGACAGAATTTCAAATTCGCCTGGAAGGAAATCGAGACTTTAATCTATAATTTTTCCGCGGTCCGAGATATCCTTCTCCTTGGATTTTGTCCATTCTGGATTTTTGGGATGTCCCTCCCTTTGTCTGTTTCCCAGTTCTTCGGCAATTTTAGCCGGCAAAATCAGGATACGGCTCACCCAACGTAGGATCAAAAAAAGAAGAATTGAAAGGACAATGATTTTTGCCATAACACCTCACCGGGCCCGAAGGGATTTGGGAAGGTGGCGGTCTTCCTGGTTTTCGCCCCAACCGAGCCTCGTAACACCATACAATCCGACTAGGAGAAAAAGGAAAACGGAAAGATAGAGTAAGGGACTGTATTCTTCTGAATAAAAAACCCGACCTTCTCCTGGTTTCGGAACTTTTTTGGGAGTTTGAGGTAGACCAAATTTCCTAGCGAGGGATTCAATTTGGATGAAGTTGATCACAGGAACTTCACGTTCTAAGAAGGATTTGATTACGGAATTGGGAACATGAACTTCTTCCGGTAAGTCGGTAATGAGTCCATTTTTGAAGACTTGTTTGCCTAAGTTAGTTCCAAGGATGGTTGTGCCGCCACCCACATTCACAAATAGTTTGATTGGTTTTCCTCCTGATAATTCATCATACAATTTCATTCGTTTTTCAATGGAGTCGTCAAAGTGTAGGGGATCTAATAGTTTTATATGATTTCTTTGTAAAGCACGAGCTAGAAGGTCTTTACCTTCTTTGGAAATTCCCATAGCTTTGTCTTGAATTCCTCCAAGGGACGCATAACTAGACTTAAACGAAAAAATTCCTGATTCTACAAGTTCTCTTTCCATATCCAGCCAAAGCATTTGTGGATGATTTGCACCGAATTGTGATGCGGAAGCGCTGGAGATAATGATGGGTTTGAGTTTTAAGGTATCTAGTGCTGCAAATAAACAGATATTGAGTGCAGGAAACGATCCTGATACGGCCACTGCCACCGTGTCACCTTCTTCCAGTTTTGCTTTTTTTAGGAATTGGATCATAACGGCGGCGAAGTTTGGATTGATGGACGTTTGTTTTGCTGATAGGGAACCACTGTTACTTGTAACGGGTGTTAGGAATTCTCCGATGAACCCAGAATTAGTTGGATCTAATTCTTTATAATCTGGTTTTTTATGTTTTAGAAGTTCGGGTTTTAGAATTTGGAATCCACGTTCGGCAAGTTTTGCCGCATGGAGTTTTTTTTTGAAATAGGATTGTTCTTTTTTTACCTTACAAGTTTCAATTAACAAGAGACCTAAGATTCCCAAAATTGCTAATAGAAAGAGTGCGATCCGGGAGTGTTTCCACGGCGACCAATAAATTTTAGTCATCATAATGTTTCTAACTCTGTACCCAAGATGAAAATCAGAAGAATTTTTACAAATATTGCTGCAAGGATGAGAACAGATGTTGTTTCTAATACACCCTGTCTTTCATACCAAACAGCGATAAGACCTGGAATGATAAATCCGATTCCTCTAACTTCTGAAAGATAAGAAATATCTATATCAGGAAGGATTTGGTAGTTCAGTAAGTATCCGAAAAAATAACCGAATAACAAGATAAAGACGATTTTTCTTTTCCCAAAAATAAGTAAAAAATTAGATAAAAGTTCTACACAAATATAGGAAAGTAATGCAATAAGAAATGTAAGCGCAATGTTCTTGGGATTATTTAACGATAGAGCTAAATATCCTGGTACAACGAGTCCAGTTCCAAGAATACCGAACAATTCTGAAAAGACTAAACTAACAACAAGACTCAGTCCGATAGAAAGTGGAAGAATTTCATTCATTCGTTTGTTCCGACCTGTTTTTCAGGTATAAAGATAAATCCATTCCGAGTCCCACAATATTTCCAATCCCAAAAACCATAGATTGTTTTGGTAGAATAGAAAGTAAAGATTCAAAAATTCCATCTAAACTTAAATGCTCCCATACAAAGATAGGAATGTCTTTTTTGGAATAAGCCTTTAGGTATTTAAACGCAAGAGAAGTGGAAGAACCAATTAAAATGACAGCTTCGTATCCTTCCCAGTTGGCAAATTCTTTGGCCAATTGTCGGCTTCGTTCTGGTCTATCATCTCTTGTATGAAATAAGATGAAACGTTTATTGTATTGTGGATACCTTTCAATGACGGATGACCAAATCAGTTTTGTACTATTGGGATCGTTTGCTGCCATCGCATTTGCATAGATAAATTCTTTTCCAAAAAAATGAATGGGAGAGACGGAGAGTGCGCCTGGATCTGGATTTACTTTCCACATGGCTTCCAGTGCTTTTGTTCGATCCACTCCGAGTGATTCGCAGACCTGAAGTGCCAGACATACATTCTCTTTGTGTTCCCAATAAGTAAACTTTGCCATTTCTTCATCGGTAATGGTTTGTACCAATTCTTCTTGGATTAAAATTGCTTTCGATTTTCGATCCTCACAGACTTCAAGGATGAATGATTCAAATTCCGTTGGCCCGACGATGAGTGTTCCTTTCACTGGGCAAGCAGATAATAACGATTTGGCGACATCAACTAAATCGGGTCCCATTACTTCCAAATGATCTTCTCTAATGTTTGTAATCACCCCAATGTCTGATTTTAAAATTTGTCCTTCACTGGCCCACTGGTAACGAGGTTCTAAGGCCATACATTCTAAAACGACAATTTCGGCTCCCATTCGTTCCGCCTTTTTTAGAATTTTAATTTGTTCTAAAATAGACGGTTTTCCAAATCGAGAGATTGACTCTTCGGATCCGTCAGGAAAAATCATTCGGGCCATACTTCCCGTGGTTTTTGCAAAAACCGACATTCCTGTGGCAGAAAGTCCCGCCCGTATAAGTCTTGTTACACTTGATTTGCCTCTAGTTCCGTTAACGTGGATTCTGTGTTTGAACTTTTTTAAGGTACGATTGTGCAGGAAATATTCAAAAGTATAATAAACTATTAAAATAAGGATGATGAGGAAAAAGAGAAAAGCGTTTGGTTTCATCTGAATTTTTCGGGATGATACATTTCCTTCAAGGGAATGTCATTTGATTGTAACTCAAAACTGAGAAGATTCACGTAGTTTTCTATGAGCATACGTTACAAATTCTTATTAATATTGAGTGTGAGTCAAATTCTTCTTGTAATTGCTCTCACAACTAGCTTCGCCTATCTTTTGCAGTCGGTTAAAAATATACCCCAAACGCAGAGGGCCGAGGATCTTTCCCGAAATTTTCAAAGAGAACTGGAATTTAAAGAAGAAAAACTGCGTTTATTATTAGAAGAAATCACATTTAACTCGCAAACTCGAGGAATTTTAGAAAGAGGCCTTGCGGATCGTTCGGTTTTATCGAAAGAACTTCCTTATTTACAACAAATTTTAAAAAGATACGGCCTTTCTATTTTTGAAATTGGAGACAACCAAGGAAAGGTTTTGTTTCGTGTACATCGTCCGAAAGACTTTGGAGATGATAAAAAAAACCAACCCATCATTCGAAATGCATTAAACGGAGAGTCAACAGCTGCTTTGGAGGATGGACATAGTGGGCTCGGATTTCGATTGGCAGCACCACTTTTTGGTCGAGGGACCTTACTTATTGGTCAAGTTGTAGATGATAATTTTACAAAGACCATTTCTAAAGATAACAGGATCCATCTAGCAATCTTTCAAGAAGGAAAAGTCAAAACCATCGGTTCGGATATGATTCGTTTGGTGATGAATGAAAATCCCAGTTTGTTAATGGAGGAACAACGGTTTCATTTTCAAGACAAACCGTATTATCTGGTTAAAATTCCTTATGCCGGCAACTCCCAATCGGTAAAACAATTAGTATTCCATGTGATGATTGATGAAAACGAAGTGGAATCCAAAACATGGAGAATTTGGTCTTTTTTTGTGGTCGCCTCATTGGTATTATGCGGTGTAATCTTTCTTATATCCTTTTTGTTTTCAAGGGATATGGTTGAGGCAATTAAACTCCTCACAACAGCAATGGTTGATTTGGACCAGTGGAAACCTGAAACTTTGCCTACGCACAGAAGTGATGAAATTGGCCAGATGGGAAGAGTTTTTGTGGGAATGAAAGAAGAGTTGGCAGAACACCAAAATCATTTAGAAGAAATGGTAAACTTAAGAACCAGAGAACTGAATGAAACTCTTTCTGAGATGCAAAAACTTCAAGACAAACAAGATGGAGATTACTTCTTAACATCACTTCTTATTAAACCATTGCGCGGATCATTTTCTAAATCAGAAACGGTTTCTGTTAAAATTTTTGAACGGCAAATGAAACAATTCAAATTCAGAAACAAACAATCGGAAATTGGTGGAGACCTTTCTGTTTCTGATTCGATTTATTTGATGGGTAAAAAATATACTGTCTTCTTAAACGCAGATGCCATGGGTAAGTCTATCCAGGGGGCAGGTGGTGCTCTTGTTATGGGAACAGTATTAAAATCCATTATTACAAGAACGCAAAAACTACGTTATATGCAAGATAGGCATCCCGAAAGATGGTTAAAGGAATGTTTTCAGGAAGTTCATAACGTCTTTATTAGTTTCGATGGTCACATGTTACTTTCCGCTATACTAGGGTTAGTTGATGAGGAAACGGGAACTTTATATTACATCAATGCAGAACATCCTTGGATTGTATTGTATCGAGATGGGAATGCAAGTTTTCTTGAGAATGAACATTCTTTAAGAAAGATTGGTTTTACCGAGATGAGTGGGGACGAAGTGGTGATTCAAATTTATCCTTTGCGTCCTGGCGATGTTTTGATTTTGGGATCGGATGGGCGAGACGATTTATTTGTTGGCCAATCTGGTGGAAACCGAGTGATCAATGATGACGAAACAATTTTTTTAAGACATGTCTCTGAAGGTGCTGGCGACTTAAACCAAATCTGTAAGGTCATGTTACAATTTGGGGATCTAACCGATGATTTGAGTTTGATGCGGATTGCATTTTTAGAAGAAGTCGCTTATGCTGCTAAAGAATCTACAAAGCCAAATGTTTACTATCAGATGTTGGGAGAAGGGATTCAATCCTATCGCGATGGAGAATGGAACAATGCCATCTTTGCTTTAGAATTAGCATTGGATTCGGAACCTGATGATCTCTATTGTCTAAGAGAATTATCTAAATTGTATATGAAATCCAAGGATTATGAAAAGGCGATTGAACTTGCTAATCGTTACTTACAATTAAATCCGGGAGATACTGACTTTTTGTTCTATATTGCGTATGCACATAAACAAAGAAGAGACTTTGTATTGGCAACAGATTTTGCAGAAAGGCTTCGGTTTCGAGATCCTAAAAATTTCAATAACCTCCTGTTGCTTGCAGAAATCCTAATGCATCGAAGGGACATTGAACGTTCGAAAGAAGTTCTACTTGCTTTGCAAGAAATGGCTCCAGAAAACCCAAAGGTTCAGAAGTTAAAAAACTTTTGGAAGAAAATGGTGACTACTTCGGTCAGTTAAGTTATTTAAAGGAATCGATTGCTTCTTCCGTACTTTCAAATATTTGAATGACGGAAGAAATTTTTGAGATACGAAAGATTTGCCTGATGGTTTTGGATACGTTGACGATCCGCAATCCTCCACCTAACTCTGATAGTTTATCGTTGAGAGACATGATGAGCCCAAATCCAGAAGAATCAATAAAGCTAACTCCTTCCAAATCAAAGATAAACCGATGTTCTTCTTGGGACGCAGATTCTTTGATACGTTCTTTAAGAATGCCGGCATTTAACATATCTAAGTTGCCGAATAATTTCAGAACAACAATGCCGTTGAATTTAGATTCTGTATATTCCATTGAACCGGTTTGAGAATAGCTAATTTGGGGAATTGGTCAATAGATTAATTGACGAACTTATCCCATTTTTCTTCGACTGAAATGGATCTGAGGATCCGCCAAATCAGTTTGGAGCCGTTTTCCGAATTAGTCATAATGACCACTCCATACCCTTTTTCTGTATTGAAAAGGGCCAGTGACTTATGTCCCTTTGTGTGGCCACCATGGAAAAAATATTCCGTTTTACCAGTGCGGTTTAGGAAGAATCCATGAGCTACCAATGCATGAACGGTAAGGTTTGCGGCACTCATTTTGGGTGAAAGTAAATACTCTGCTGATTCTTTCGAAAGAAAATTTGATTTCCCTTGTTTTGCTTTTGCCACTTCAGAAAATAAAAGGCCTACTTCTTCTGGTGTTGTCCAAAGTCCGCCAGAGGAAAGTTCCGGTGTGACAAAGGTTTTCTGTGGAAGTATATTTCCTAGTTCATCATATCCATCACAACGATCGTCATTGATCGAAAGATTTTGGCGAAATGTACTCCTTGTCATCTGTAAGGGTTCGAATACCACTTCAGACATAAGATTATGAAATGATTTTCCCGTTCGTTCAGTTAGGATCTCTTGTACGATGCTGTAACCACCACCGGAATATCTAGATTTGGTTCCCGGTTTGTAATATAGTTTTAAGCCGTTCCCTTTGGTTGTGTTTGTATCCTTTAACTCTCGTAAGTGTTTTTTTCCAGAGTTGATGGGATCGTCCCAATTTCCCTTTTCAGTAAGCCCACTTGTGTGAGAAAGGATTAAGTCGAGATTGACAACGGATCTCCTTTTTCCTTTCGGCACAGATACTTTATATTGTTTTAGTTTTCCGATCCAGTTCGAATATAAATCTATTTGTCCTGATTCAACTAATCGTAGTGTTGCGGTCGCTGTCATTGTTTTAGAAAGAGAACCTGCACGGAAAAGTGTATGTTGGGATTTTGTTCCATACATTTTTTTCCAACTTAATCCATAATTTCTGAAAACAGCAATTCCAAGGGAAGGAACTTTTTCTTCCTTCATTAAATCTTCAATGTATACTTCGTTTGAAAGATTAGATTTCTTTTTAAGGTTTAATTTTTTAGCATCAAAAATAATTTCTGTAAGGGCCGATTTGACAGAAGATAAGTCGCCTTTACTGCTTCCATAGGGGCTAACTATTGTGATGAAGATTCTACTTTTTAAGTCATGATAAACAAAATTAGAAATTCCCTTTTCTTTGCCGTAAGTCCAATAAAAATAATCCCCAACAAACACTCCTTCTCCAAATGCAATTGGATCTTCGGATATAGAGTCGGACAAAATAGTTTTTGTGATGATTGTATCTCGAGATAGTTTGGAGATTAGTTTCGGTTTTTTAAGTTCTAAACTAAAAAGAGAAAGGTCTTCCGGTGTAGATAGAATTCCGCTATTACCAATTAAAACTTCATTTGAATCTACGGTTGTGTTTTGAAAGCCAAGAGGAGTAAAAATCTTATCTTTTAGATAATTGGAATAAGAAGTTCCTGATACTTTTTCTATGATATAGGATAACAAAAGATAGTCGAATCTGCTATACTTCCAATACTCTCCGGGAGGGAAGGCAGGTTTTAGTTTGGACTCCAAAAAAAGTCGTTTGATATCCTCGCGTTTTAAACGGGATTTTTCCGTATCAAAGTTAGGAAGAAACTCAATAATTTTCGGTAATCCTGACGTATGGCGTAACAAGTGACCTATCGTGACCTTTGGATAGGGAAACCATTTTAGATGTTTTGAAACCGGATCAGTTAAAGAGATTTTTTTTTCTTCTTCCAATATGTGGATCGCAAAGGAAGTAAATGTTTTCGTTGATTCACCTAACGGGAAATTATGTTTCTTGTAAAGTTGGTATCTTTTTCTTTTTTTGCCTGCATAATTGGATTCTCGAAAGAGGATGTTATCATCTTGAGAGATAAGTACAACACCCTGGAAACCTTCTTGTTTGATTTTCTTTCTGATTTTTTCTTTTGTTTCTTCAGAAAAAGAACCAATTCCGGACTCCGTACAGTTAATAATGAATAAACTGAAAAGAAGCCCAATGATAATCCGGAAATGCATAATTATTTTTAGAGGTTTAGTCTCTTTTGATTAGACTTGGGTGGTATCCAACTGGTGCATCAAATCCTAAAAGATCCATCATAGTGGCTGCAACATTGGCTAGCCCTTTTTCTTCTAAGTCCTGATTGAGCTTGATTTTTCCCTTGGGATCATAAAGAACAAATTGCACTGGGTTTAATGTATGGCTAGTTTTTGGAACAGGTTTTCCGTCTTTAGATGTCTCGGCCGTTCCTTTTTTGGTGAGTTGGTACATTTCGTCCGCATTTCCATGGTCAGCTGTAATACATAATACAGTGCCGGTTTCATCGCAGATTTTTTTAACTCGCTCTAAACATACATCTAAATATTCCAAACCTCGAACAGTGGCATCCATATTTCCCGTATGCCCCACCATATCTCCGTTAGCATAATTGACTCTTAAAAATGGAAATTTATGAGATGTCAATGCAAGCACCAAATTATCGGTGATTTCCTTTGCTTTCATTTCAGGTTTTTGGTCGAAGGGAATGATGTCTGATTTTACTTCTTCGTAAGTTTCCAAAGTTTGATTGAAATATCCAGACCTGTTTCCGTTCCAAAAAAATGTTACGTGTCCGTATTTTTGAGTCTCAGAAAGAGCATACTGAGCAATACCTTCGTTGGCAAAGTATTCGCCCATAGTTCGATCAATCGTTGGAGGAGCAACTAAGTATTGTTTGGGGATAAATAGGTCTCCGTCATACTGCATCATCCCTGCAAATTCAATTTTAGGGAATCGTTTTCTATTGAAGTTGGTTAAGTTTTCTTCTGTAAAAGCTCTTGAGATTTCAATTGAACGATCACCTCGAAAGTTAAAAAACACTACGGAATCATTGTCTTCTACTTTACCAACTGGTTTCCCGTTTTTATCACCGACCACAAATCCGGGTAAATACTGATCGATGACAGCAGGATTTTCTTGTCGAAAGGTTTCAATTGCTTCTTTTGCGGATTTAAATGTTCGGCCCTCTCCTTCAACATGGTGACTCCAACCTCTTTCCACCATAGACCAATCGGCATCATAACGATCCATAGTGA
Organism: Leptospira wolbachii serovar Codice str. CDC; assembly: GCF_000332515.2. NCBI lineage: Bacteria > Pseudomonadati > Spirochaetota > Leptospiria > Leptospirales > Leptospiraceae > Leptospira > Leptospira wolbachii. The sequence goes on along the minus strand of NZ_AOGZ02000014.1, from coordinate 1,404,633 downwards.
GTTCCATTCGCCCACCACCGGATGCAATGAGAATGTCGAGACCTTGTTTACGATAAGCATCCAAATATTCTTCAAAAGGGTTAAGGTAGTCTAACGCTGATTTTTCGGGAACATCCCTTCCATCCAAAAGGATATGAAGTCTTATCTTTTTAATATCTTCTTTGATGGCATTGTCTATCATGGCTCTCAGATGATCAATATGGCTATGAACATTTCCATCGGAGAACAATCCAAGAAAATGAAATGTAGATTGATTTGATTTGCAATTGGAAATTAACTTCTTCCAAATGGGACCCGCAAACAAACTTCCATTCTCTATTGATTGAGAAACTAACTTGGCTCCTTGGTCAAAAATCCTTCCTGAACCTAAAACATTATGACCCACTTCCGAATTGCCCATATCATCATCACTAGGCATTCCCACGGCAGTTCCATGTGCTTTTAATAAAACGGTGGGGTGAGTTTTCCAAAGTCCCTTTAAGACAGGCATTTGGGCCTTGGCAACGGCATTTCCGTTTTCATATCCTTTTTCTGTAAATCCAACTCCATCTAAGATGATGAGTAAAACTTGTTTGGTCAATGAACCGTTTGGATTTTTTTTAAGAGTTAACATAAATTAGATTCCCCTGTCTTTTTCCACTTTGAGATTTATTGAAGATTTTGCAACTGGAAGATATCAAATGGTGTTAGTTCGACTGAACTTGGTATTGGATTGAGAAGTACGTTCCCAAGATTAGAATCGTAAACATAAATTCCCGGTCTGGTGAAATCCGTAGATCCAACCAACAATTTACCTTCCTTTGTCAGTAATAGTCCCGATAGACTAATTCCAATATTTCCGGGAATTTCCAATAGTGTTCCAATACGTTCGCCAGTTCTCGGACGAAAGGCTTGGACTGTTTTTGTAAATCCTGAATCAAGGACAGCAGCAAACCCCAATTCTTCATTTTTGATTTGGAAAGCGAGGATATCTCCCCCGGCTGTTTCTTCTGCAAAAAGACGATTGGGATGAAATTGTCGATTGCTCAAACGAAAAGCAATAATCCCTGCATCGATTTGAGAAATAAAACCAACTCGTCCCACACAAGAAAAAACTAAATGAGGTTCCCCAAACAAATTTATTTTTTGAATTTTGGAACTTGGATTTCTATACGGAAGAGTATAAACCGCCCTGATTTGATTTAGATCCATATCGATTTCCACAAGATAGGAATCAGAGTTAGGTGGTAAATATCCAGATGCATCATTTCTATCTAATCGTTGCAATAGTATAAATAAACTTGATCCTTCCTGAACCATATAAGAAGACTCAACCGAACTATCTGGAATTCCAGACGTAGAAAAAGTTTCTCGAATAGATGTAAAAGAAACCCCTCCAATTTTCGTACCATTGGCTCTGGAATAAATTGCCAATTCATCTGAATTATAAAGACTAACAAAATACTTATCATTCCAAACAGAAATGTCTTGCGGATTTTTCCCCTGGCCAACGCTAAACTCTTGTTCGTTGGTAAATCCGAGTTGAGGATTTAATACTTGAATGCTGTCACGATTCAAACGATTGACAATAAACACTCTGTCATTTGTGTATCTTCCGACGGCATCGGAATGGATTGGAATGGAAGTAGGGAAGGTTGTAAATGAGTTTGGTTCGAAAGTTTTAAATCTTCCGCCGCTTGCAAAATCAGAAGTGACAACACCTACGGAAGTGGGAGATGCGGATAAAAATAAAAATTGAAAGAGGTTTGGTTTCTCAATTTCCAGTTGAGTGCATTGTAAGTGAAAAAATGCACAGAGTAGAATGAACCGAAAGCCATGTTCGGGATTTATGCGTTGTTCGTTTAACCGTGAGTAAGATTTGCAGGAAGTTTGGATCCAATTCCTGGTGGGTAACAGCTGTATTACGTAAATATCCCGCATGGTATTATATACGAAACTTGGAAATCTTGCTGCGAATAAGTGTATTGCGTATATTTCCCGAAGAGTTTTATATCTGAAGCTCAAATATTTTCCCGCAAATAACCGCATTGCGTTTAAAAACCGACAATACCATGAAAGCCTAGATCCAACAATTTTTGTTTTCATTAGAATCGGTAACTCCCTGTAAAATAGTAACTGCGGCCGGGTAGGGGATATCCCACCAAGTCTTCCACTCGTTTGTCTGATAGGTTACGAACTTCAAAACCTAAAATCAATTCGTTTCCTGTTTCCAAATTTTTATAAGGTACATACTGAATGTATAGGTTCCAAAACTGTCTCGCAGGCAAATAACCTAAATATTCATTGGTTCTATCGCGAAAATTGGCACCGATGTATTGGTACTCCAAACCAATTTCTCCAAAGTCTTTGAAAAAAGAAAGTAAAACACTCCCTTGGCTTTTGGAACGAAGGGGGAGATACTTGCCGTTTAACGCCGGTGATTCGGAGTGGTTTTTTGCATCTTGGTATGTATAATTAAAATTAAATTTGATTCCTTTATTCCAAATCACATTGTGACTTGTTTCTAAACCGCGAATGAGAGCTTGGTCCACGTTTTCCGGCCTGAGTGTAAATTGTGAGTTTGGCAAGAACAGAATCATATCATAAATTCGTTTTTGAAAAAGGGAAACGTCGGATTGTATTTTCCAATTGGTATAGGGCTTCGTATGGAGATAAAATCCAAAATCGCCATTTCTACTTTGTTCTGGTCGTAACTGAGTATTCCCTACGATACTTCCGCGTTCACCGAATAACTCTAAAAAGGTGGGAATTCGAAAGTCTTTGCTAATATTGGCTAATGTCCCCAATTCTAAATTTTCTTTTTTGATCCAAATGATTTTAATTCCAAAACTTGGGTTGGTGAATGCTTGTTTTACATAAAAAACATCACTGAGTGGATCGAGCAATTGGTTTCGAACGCCTGATTCATCCTTTCCGAACCGGTCCGTATATCGTTCCCACCGAACTTGGGGAACTAAAAAAAGTCGGTTGGAAAAAAGTCTGATTTCGTCTTGAAAGGTAGCGCTCAAAGTATCACGACGTTTTTTGGGTTCTTTCCTTTCCGTTTCGTGATTGTAACGTTTTTCATATCTTGTGAAAAACTCTTGTTCTGTTTGAAAAGAAGTTCGAATCACTTGGTTGTAATCTAATAAATAGAATGTCGGTGTTAGTTGGAATCCGTATTGGTTCGTTTTGGTAAATGCGTTAGGTGTTCCGTAACTAAATTCTGACTTAGGATCGAAGAAATCATCTTTGGAAAAGTTGCCATAAGTTTTTGTTTCTAGTGTTAGGTTCTGGAATAGGAATTCATTGGTTTCTGTTGTGATGGCAGTAGAGAGTTTACTAAAAACACGTTCTACGGCTACGGTCTGTCTGTTTCCTGGACCGGGTAACCCTTGTTTTCTGTGGATGTAATCGTTTAATAAATTGACTTTGGTTTTTCCAAATTCAAAAGAAATATTCCCAGTAAATCCTGTTTTTCTAAATTGTGCATTCCGGCGAGTGTCAATGGAATCATCGTAGGAATTAAATAAAACAGTTCCTTTGTTGTTGAGATAACTGAAGTTTTGGTCAGAAGTTTCCTGGAGTGCCTGTATAAAATAAGAACCACCAACAAATTTGTCCATGTGGGTAACAGTCGCTTTTGCAGTTTTAAAACTTCCTCCCATCAAATTGATTCGAGTAATTGGTTTATCAATTTTAGATTTAGAAACTAAATTAATGGAACCTCCAATCGAAGATCCAGAAAACCCGGCAGGGGTTCCCGATTTATAAATTTCTATTTTTTCTAAATTGTCAAAGGGGAGATCGGCCAAATTGATTTCGCCACCCATAGAGTTATTGATTGGAACGCCATTCCAATAGATTTTTGTTTGGTTGGGGTTGGTTCCTCTTAAAGAGAGAGTAGAATAGGAACCAAGTCCGCCATATTGTCTGACTCGAACACCTGCTTCTCGGTTCAATACATCAGGCAAATTCATATAACGCGTGTTTGTTTGTGATAAATCAATTTCTTTTTGAAATCCAGTCGGGTTTTTTGCAAAATTAGAATTTTTTGACTGGTTATCGATATTGGCTCGAATCTCTACCTCTTTCGGGTCTTTGTTTTGTGCGAGAAGACTTATGGGTCCGAAACTGAGACAGAGGAGAAAATATAATTTGAAATTAGAAATCATGGAGCCGTATTTTCTCGGTACCTGCCAAACTGGAGCATGAAAATTGAGTGTCAATTCCCTAAAGGAAAAAAGCATTGTCCCCATGAAGCATTACGACGTATTCGGCGTAGGGAACGCCTTGGTAGATATCATTGCCTTTATTGATCCCAATTTTTTACAAAAACAAAATATCACTAAGGGTGTGATGACTCTAGTGGATGAATCCAGACAAGGTCAAATTCTTGCCGACCTTCACGATGAAAAGAAAGAACTTCGTTCGGGTGGAAGTGCCGCAAACACAATGATTGCCATTGCAAACTCTGGTGGAACTTGCTGTTATACGGGAAAAGTCACTCATGATACTTATGGTGAATTTTACAAAAAAGATATGGAAGATGCAGGTGTTTTATTCGAAACCACTCCTGATGTTAATGGTCATACGGGAACTTGTGTTGTATTAACAACACCTGATGCCGAAAGAACTATGCTTACCAATCTTGCGATTTCGACATCACTTGCACCTAATGATATCGATGTGGATAACCTAAAAAAGAGTAAGTTTGTTTATGTAGAAGGTTATTTGTGGGATGGCGATTCTACAAAAAAAGCAAGTGAACTCACGATGAAAGTGGCAAAGGAAAACAATGTAAAAGTTTCTTTTACATATAGTGATCCATTTTGCGTAAATCGATCTAGGGATGAATTCATTCACCTAACAAAAGAATATGTGGATGTTATTTTCTGTAACACAGAAGAAGGTTTAGCACTTAGCGGAGCAAAAACAGCAGAAGAAGCTGTCGAGTTTATCTCCAAACTTTGTCCTTTGGTATTTATGACTGCGGGAAAAGAGGGCGCTTATGTTGCTGAAAATGGAACCATTACTTTAGTTCCTGGTTTTCCAGTAAAACCAATTGATACAACGGGGGCAGGCGATGCGTTTGCGGCTGGAGTTTTGTATGGATTGACCCAAGGGTATTCTTCACAAAAATCGGCTCGTTGGGGTAACTATGTTGCTTCTCGCATTGTTTGTGAAGTTGGTCCTCGATTGTCTGTCCGCCTTATGGGAAGACAAGAAGAGATATTGGATGGGTTCAAAGACAAATAAGATTAATGATTTTTTTTCGAATCTTCCCAAGGGGTTTGGATTTTTTCTGCAATCTCAAGGGGGGCAAAAGGTTTTTCAATCACACCAATGCCTCCCCTTTTCTGATATTCCAGAATTTCATTTTTTAAAACACGAGAAGTCATAAAGGCAACGGGAATCTCTTTTGTTTCTGGAAAAATTTTTAACTCTTCAATGAGTTCCATTCCATTCATACCAGGCATAAGTACATCTAACAAGATTAAGTCGGGTTGCAAAATTATCGCTTTTTGTAATCCTTCCGGACCGGTTTTTGCAAAACTTACCTGGTAGGGTGAGTTGAATTCCAAGGCAATTCGTAGTATTTCCACAATATCTTCTTCATCTTCAACGATTAACACATGTTTTAAGGTAGAATCTGTCATTGGTTGTATCCAGAAGGAACGAATCCGGGTTTTACAATTGGAAATTCAATTGTAAAAACAGTCCCTTTGTCATCTGACGTAAAAAATATTTTACCTTTCATTGCTTCTACAAAACCTTTTGTGATTGATAACCCAAGGCCTGATCCTCCCACCAATTTATCCTTAGGCGGTGCCCCTTGTGCAAACCGGTGAAATAATCTAGGTGCAAAATTGGGATCAATTCCTGGTCCATTGTCTTTTATCAATATATGCGCGTGAGTGTCCGTGGGGACTACAGTGATATATACTTCTGAAAACTTAGGTGTATATTTCACTGCATTTGAGATGAGATTAGTAATACAATGGTTCAACCTGTCTTCATCTACATAAACAGAGGTAGATGCAAAATTTTGATCATAATTTAATAAAACATGGTATTGTTCTGCGAAGGTTCGCATTCCATCTACAGAACTTTGTAAAATTTCTTCTAATCGGTAGGTACGAAATTTGAAATTGATATTTCCAGAATCCAAAGCTTCAATGTCGAGTAGGTCTGTGACAAAACGAACGAGTCTTTGAGTATTTTTGCGGCAAATGTTAAGTAAGGATTTCGTTTGATTCGAAAGTTCTCCTGCAACTCCAGCAAGTAACAAATCAATGGAACCTTTAATAGAAGTGAGAGGGGTTCGCAATTCATGGCTTACCAAACTGATGAATTCATTTTTTAGAGCTTCAGCTTTTTTTCGCTCAGTAATATTACGAACAATGGCAAGAACATCTTCCTCGCCAGTTTTTGTGAACCGGGCTTCAAAGTATTTTTCGCCATCGTAATCTTCAATGGAATATTCGTAAGTTTTTGTATCCCCAGTTTCTAAAACTTGTTCTAGTATGGATTCAATTTCGGAAAGTTTTCTGGTTGGAAATAGATTTTCAATTCTTGTGAATTGGGCACTTCCTTCATTGTGAGAATCCCAACCTTTAAAATCAGGAAATTCTTTATGATCAATGACAGATCCATCTTTACGAATACCGTACAATTTGTCCGGAAGGGAACTTAAGATTGCTTTGTTTTTGATGAGAACTTGGCTATAATTGTCTTTGGCATTTTTTTCAGAAGTAACTTCCGTTGCAATGATGATGGTAAAGTTTTCCTGCGGGAAAACTTGTGTATCAAACCATCCTTTGGATTCCAAAAAGAATTCTCCATACCGGAATGTTTCCTTACTTTCGATGGCATAGGCCAATTTTTTACCAAATTCGGTCGCCTCAATGTTTGGGAACAAATTCCAAATGCTTTGCCCGAGCATCTCACTTGCTGATTTTTCCACCATCGCCTCTGCGGCAGAATTCACGTAGGTGTAATTTCCATCCTTGTTCAAGATAAAGACGGCATCGGAACGGGTTTCCAGGATTTTGTCGAGGTATTGGGGGACAAATTTGTGCCAATTCTGTTGCAGAAGTTGCTTTGCATCAAAAAAGCTGTCTTCATCCTTGAAAAAGCTTTTGATTTTTTCCAGAAATTCATTCATAGGTGCAGGTATACGAAAACTAAACCAGAGTTATGATTCAAGTCAGCAATTTATCAAAATTTTACGGCGAAAAACGAGCCATCTCAGGGCTTAATTTCAAATTAGAAAAAGGCGAAATCGTCGGTCTTTTGGGACTGAACGGCGCAGGGAAAACCACTACCATTCGAATCCTTACCGGGTATTTGATTCCTAGTGCGGGGGATGCATCCATTGACGGAAAGTCTATCTTTGACTTTCCTTTGGAAGCCAAACAGAAAATAGGTTATTTGCCAGAGACGCCTCCTCTCTATGAAGACATGACGATCACAGAATACCTTACATTTGTAGGTAGAATCAAAAAAATTGAGGAAACCAAACTTGGTTCTGAAATAGAAAAGGTTCTTTCAAAAACCAACATTACAACTGTTAAAGATAAGTTGATTGGTACTTTGTCTCTCGGGTATCGCAAACGTGTGGGAATTGCACAGGCAATCCTGGGTGATCCTGAAATTGTCATTATGGACGAACCCATTTCAGGGCTTGATCCGAAACAAATTGTTGAAATTCGCAATTTAATTCGAAGTTTGGCGGGAGATCATACCGTTCTCATTTCGAGCCACATCCTAACAGAGATTTATAAAACTTGTGATAAGTTTTTATTTTTACATAAAGGAAGTCTCAAACAGGAACTTTCTTTGTCTCGTTTAGAAGAAGAAATGAATCGACTTGCCGGATGGGAAGTAGGTCTTTCTGGGAAAAGTGCAGATGAACTTCACACCTTCGTAAAATCAGTGATAGGTGAAGGTGATACTGTGGTTGAACTCGGAACCAATAAAGAAGAAATTCAATTTTTAGTACGAACCACAAATCAGAAACAATTCAAAGAATCTTTGTTTTCCAAAGCATTGGCTTCTGGAATTCAAATTGAATCTTTAAAAAAACAAGAAGTGTCTTTAGAACAAATTTTTATGGAGAAAATATGAACTGGCAATCGGCTGTTTGGATCTATAAAAAAGAATTACGATTATTTTTTGGAACTTATATGGGACCTTTAGTTCTCGGGGGAACTGCATTTTTAAATGCGCTTTTCGTAATGATTTTAAATTTTAACGGGACTGCAAATTATGAAATTGCAACCTACATCACTTTCATTTCTTTTATGACAACAATTCTCATTGCAATGGTCATCATTTCTATGGGATCGATTGTGGAAGAAAGAAATAAAGGAACTTTAGAATTACTTTTTACCTCTCCCATTACTGATTTGGAAATTGTATTTGGTAAATTTTTGTTTGGTGTCACAGTTTGTGGAATCATCACCATCTTTATTAATGGATTGTTTCCTTTACTTCTTTATTCCTTTTGGAAGGCACCATTTTATATGGTCGCTTCCGGTAGTGTGGGAGTGTTTTTGTTAGGTGTATTTACTTTCACGATTGGGATGTTTGGTTCCAGTCTTGGAAAAAATCAAATGATATCTCTTTTGATATCGGTTCTTATCATTTTGACACTTTGGGTAGTTGGATATTTTTCACACCTATTCCAAGCAACCACAAGAAAGGTTCTCTTTCACTTGCATATATTTTCTCACTTTGCTGCTTTTGCAAAGGGTGTAGTTCCATTGACTGGAATTGTTTTTTTTCTAAGCGGAACATTTTTGTTCTTATATCTTACCGTAAAGGTCTTGGAATCCAGGAGATGGAGGGGATAGACCATGTTTTTAACAGCAGATCGAGTTTTACCATTTATTAGTTTACTTTCACTTTTCGCCTATTTCCTGTTCGATGGAATGGTCGTAGATCCCAAAAAAAGAATTTTCTTTTTCGGAGTGGTCTTTTTATTTTTAGCATCGGATACCATCGTTCGTGCTTTTTCCAAAGGATTACGAAAGGAAGATCGGAATCGTTATATTGCTGCTGGTTTTGGAATCGGTGCTTTTTTATTATCGGTTTTACGTGATTTTCTGGATTTGAAACCGGTAGCTGGATTCAATGAGGAAGTCAGTGCGATCCCCAAAGTTCGAGAATTCTTATTACTTTGTGTAGTTCTCCTATCCATTGTATTTTTACTCCAAATCATTTTACTGGAGATTGGAAAATCTTCTTTGGAAGCACAGAGTAATTTGGCAAAATCCAAAAGTTCTCTTTTACAAAATGCCGTTTTGGGTTTTTTGTTTGTTTTGCCGATTTTAGTGGCGGTTAATTATTTTGCGATTAAACGAAACTATAACTTCGATTTGAGTAGCCAGGGGAAATTTTCCCTTTCACAAATTTCAAGAAACCTAATCAAACCAATCGCAAAGGATGTTACCATCACTGCGTTTTATCCTCGTCCTCTGGAAGCCGATGGTCCAGCAAATGGTGATAAACTGGCTGCCTTTGCGCTTACACGAGTTCGTCCTGATATTGAAATTTTATTGGACCAAATCAAAGCAGAAAACTCTCACATTACCATCCAGTTCATCAATGCGGATGTGGAAGTGGATTTGCTAAAAGAATTTGGACAGGTTTCCAATGGAACCATCTTTGTTCGTTCAAAGAAACAATCACTTTTGACATCAGGAACTCCTTTTGCAGAAGAAAGAGTCATTGCTAAAGAACCTAAAGATTTGGAAGATCTAGAACGTAAGTTAGTGGGTGCACTTCTCAATGTCACTACCGAACAGAAGAAAGTTTATTTTACAGTCTCCAATGGTGAACGATATGGAATGTCTTTTAAAGCTCTTCCGAATGAACAAGTGAATCGATTTGTTTCTTCTTTACAGTTTTTGAATTTTAAAGTGGCAGAGCTGGGGTTTGCTCAAGGTTGGCCATCCAAGTTACCAGAAGATGCTGAAATGCTTGTGGTTCTTGGACCTACAGTTCCCTTTTCTAAAGAAGCAAAAGAAGAACTCACAAAATTCGTTTTGGAAAAAAATGGAAAACTTCTCATCACCATGGAACCGAAAGGAAACGAAGATTTTAGTTGGTTACTTGCCTCTGCCGGACTAAAATTTAAATCTTCTCAGTTAATTGAAAGAGAAGAAAAACCAGGATTTGTTGTAGCAAAACGTTTTCCAGACCACAGACTTACCGACTTACTTCAGAAAAAAGATATGGGAGTTTTATTTCCTTACAGCGGTTATTTGGAAACAGATACAACGATTCCTTCTCCTTATGCATTTAAGTCGGAGACTTTACTTGAGTCTGGGTTTGAAGCATATTCCGACGAAAACAAAAATGGAAAATTGGATCCAGACGAAAAAAGAGAAAGTAAAATTCTATCCATTGTGCTTACACCAAACTCTCTTACGAATGAAAAAGCGGGGAAAATTATTTTACACACAGGAACTTCTTGGGTGACAGACCAGTTCATTCCGTACGCTATGAATTCTCAATTTTCTACAGTTTCCATCACTGGTTTGTTTCAAGATGTTGCTGTTGCCGAAATTCCTTTAAAAAAAGAAGAACTTGATACCATATCGTTATCAGACAACCAAAAGTTAATCGCTTGGGTGATTGGAGTGTTTTTATTCCCTGGATTCATTTTGGCAGTGGGATCTTACTTTGTATATGCCAGACGAAAGGGTTCCATGATTGAAGTATGAAACAGAAAATTAGTTTAGTTGTTTTAGCCTTTGTTGGACTTTTTTTACTTTTTTATTGGATGGAAGACCATCCAGAAAATATTTCAGAAACGAATTATTGGAAAGAAGATTGGAAGTCCATTCAGTATGTTCCCCCTAAAGCCGATTGGTGTGGGATAGCGGAGCCAAAGTTTGCAGAAGAAGTTATGGTGTTTCGTAAGATCCCTCGTGGTTGGAACCAAACCCCCTTATATACGGTGACTTCTATAAAAGATGGAAAAACCATTTCTTATGAAGCCAATTATAATGTTAAAAACAGTTTTTCGGAACTCAGTGTTCTCAAAACAAAATTGATCGAAAAATCGACTGCAGACATTCAAAAGTCCTATTGTTTAGGAGAGAATTCTCCTTCTTTAGCTTTATCAGAAGAGAATGGTTCTACGATTGAATTTTCAAAAGACAAACAGTTGTTTTTTGGTAAAAAAATTGGATCTGACGAAGGACGTGTGTCTGTTTTAGTTCATGAGGAAATCATTGCTCCCTATAACTATTTGATCGAAAAGTTCCGCACTCCCGCCACCAATTTCCGCGAAAAAATGTATATAACATTTAACGATGGTTATCTTAAGGATTTTTCTTTTTCTGGCCAAATTGTCAATGTAAAGGCTGAAAACCGAGCCAAAAAAAACCAATACAATGTTTATGTGAATGATTGGAGTCGGACTACGGGAGAGAGGATTGTTTTGCCACCGGATGTGGGAAACCAATGGGAGTCGGTGGTGAAAGGTTTAAAAGTGGAATTTTATTCCGATGAAGTGGGTGCCCCTCAGTTTCCGGAAGTATCTCTCACACAAAACCCGGAAGCTGTTTTGGATGTGGTCCAATCGGAAGGAATCAAATTTCGACTCTCCTTTTACCCTTTATGGGAAACCGATTCGGGAAAATGGAGACCAGTTCGTAGGGAACTTGTTCCTTATTTTTCCGAGACTGTCACTTGGATCAAAGAAGAAAGCTTCCAAAATTTGGTGAATGCAGTCATGAAAGTGAAAAATGCTTCCCGTTACGAGCGTCCCAACCAGAAAATCCAATAAGGTGCAAAAAGTTTCTACAGTCGCATCTCGGATGGAAATGATCCGAGATTTATTCTATTCTCCCATGTCCGCCTTTGAATCCTACTTTCATAAAACGGACTTAGGTGGTCGTGATTTATGGTTGGCCCATCTCCAGCTCATCCTACTAGCACCTGTTGCCAAATTTATTGGTAACCTGATCCAAATCCTATTGTTCAAAGTTTCCACGGTAGATGAAGAAACAAGACTTACCTACACCCAAGGAATGGGGACTTTATTCTTTTTTTATTTAGGATTCTATGTTGTAGTCAGACTAGTTGATAGTTTTCGGATGTATCACCAAATGCGCGACCGAACCAAAGATTGGGAAGGTCCCGAACCTCATGTATTTATGATCTCCTTTCTGCCGTTTACTTCCACAGCAATCTTTTGGATCTTTCCGGCTCCCATCCCCTTGGCAATGTTAGGTGTTGGTTTTCTCTATTCATTACATTTAGCTTATTATTATCTGTCTCATAGAAAGGAATGGACCTCCTTTGATTTTTTATTTTTTCTAATGAAGGTAGTTTTGTTTTTTTTGGTTCTACTTTCTGTTCCTCTATTTGTATACAATCTGGTTAGGACGGTACTCTTTTGAAAATCTTTATGGTCGGCATTGGTGGGATTGCTATGGGCAATTTGGCTTATATGCTCAAACAACAAGGTCATGATGTATCAGGTTCGGATCAAAATCTTTATCCACCTATGTCCGACAAGTTGGTAGAGTGGGGACTTTCACCTAAATCTGGTTATCGTAAAGAAAATGTAAAAGGTTCCGATTTAGTTATCATTGGAAATGCGATCTCTCGTGGGAATCCTGAAGTAGAAGAAGTTCTAAATACCGGAATGGAATACATGAGTATGGCGCAAGCGATTGGAACTTTTTTTCTAAAAGGGAAAAAACCCATCGTGATCTCAGGGACTCACGGAAAAACAACCACTACCTTTTTGACCCATTGGATTTTGGAATCCATCGGACTGAAACCCGGCCTCTTTGTAGGTGGAATTCGAAAGGATGGATATCCCGGATTTGCACTTGGGGAAGGGGATTATTTTGTCATCGAAGGAGATGAATACGATTCTGCTTTCTTTGATAAAAGTTCCAAATTTTTACATTATAGACCTTACTACTTAGCAATGAATGCTTTGGATTTTGATCATGCTGATATTTTTTCGGACTTAAATGCAATTAAAACCATGTTCAAACGCCTGTTAAATTTGGTCCCTGGTCGCGGTAAGGTTTTTTATTGGAAGGGTTCCAAAAATCTTGTGGAGATTACCAAAGAATACAAACACGCTCCTGTGGAATCCTTTGATTTAGGAGATAAAAATTCCATTTTTAAATACGAAAAAGGTGTTTTGTCTGAAATTAGAACTAAGGCCAAATTAAAACCATCTCTCATCGGTTCACATAACTATCGCAATGTGGAAGTGGCTGTACGTATTTGTTTGGAAATTGCTCCTCAAAAAAGAAAAGAAATTTTAGAAGCAGTAGAATCTTTCCCCGGTGTGAAACGGAGACAAGAAAATCTTTTTGTCTCGGCTTTTAGTTTACTTGTAGAGGACTTTGCCCACCATCCCGTTGCCATCCAAGAAACCATCAAAGCTCATAAGGAAGCTTATCCAGGATATAAAATCATTTCTCTCTTTGAACCAAGGAGTGCCACTTCCCATAGAAATGTATTCCAAGATGATTTTGCTAAATGTTTTAAAGGAAGTGATGTAAGTATTGTTACCGAAGTCTACCAAGTGGACAAGGTAAACAAATCCCTTCGCCTGAACGTAAAAAAGTTGGTGAAGGATATCACAAAGAATACAAAGAAAGAAGCTTTGTATGCAAAAGATCCCAAAGAAATTCCTACTCTCTTAAAAAAGATTCTACCAAAATTCCAAAAAGATAAAGTCATCATCCTTGCGATGTCTAACGGTGCCTTTGGTGGAATTTATCCTGAATTAAAATCATTAATCCAAATGCGAGAAACTGTATGAGCCTATCCCAAGAAATCGAATCTTTAGTCAAAGAGGCTGAGTCTGTTTTATCATCTGCGACTTCAGAACAAGAATTGGATTCTTTCAAAAACCAGTTCCTTGGTAAAAAAGGAAAACTCACTTCTGTTTTAAAGGGTCTTGCTTCCCTTTCCGTCGAAGAGAAAAAAACAGTCGGAAAACAGGCAAACGAAGCACAAAGTAAACTGGAGAGTTTTGTAGAAACAAAACGATCATCCTTAAAAGAAAGTTTTTATGAAAATCAATTGGGCAAAGAATTTTTTGATAGTTTGCGTCCGCTTGCTTCTAAAGAAAGAGGGAGCCTTCATCCCATTTCCCAAATCCAATACGAAATCGAAGATATCTTTACCTCCATGGGATTTTCAGTCATGGATGGACCCGAAGTCGAAACAGATGAAAACAATTTCGGTGCCCTAAACTTTACCGAAGACCATCCAGCGCGTGATATGCAAGATACCTTTTACACATCTGACGGAAACTTACTCCGAACTCATACTTCTGCCATTCAGGTTCGTGCTCTTCGTAAATTAAAGCCACCATTTCGTATCATTGCACCAGGTCGTGTGTTTCGTTATGAAGAAGTGGACGCCTCCCATGAAAATACTTTCTACCAAGTAGAAGGGATGGTTGTCGGAGAAAATATTTCTGTGGCTCATTTGATTTATACGATGGAGACACTTCTTTCTCGTGTGTTTCGTAAAGAAATCAAAACAAGATTACGCCCTGGTTACTTTCCTTTTGTGGAACCTGGTTTTGAACTCGATATCAACTGTTTGGTTTGTAACGGGGATGGTTGCAGTGTGTGCAAACATTCGGGTTGGTTGGAGTTACTTCCTTGTGGTCTTGTACATCCGAATGTTCTCGAATCAGCAGGACTCGATTCTAAAAAATGGACTGGGTTTGCCTTTGGTCTTGGCCTGGATCGTTTGGTGATGATGCGCTATGGAATTCATGACATCCGGTATTTCCAATCGGGGAATTTGCGTTTTTTAAAACAGTTTTAAGTCGGAAATTCGGTCGGAGTGAGTTGGGATATTATGGATTCTTAATGATTCCAAAAGCCCAATCAAATGCCTGTTCTGCTAAAAAGACTGCTTGCTCATATTCATTTGATAGTATCTCTTCTTAATCACCAGGATATCTAGTAGAGACAGCATAATCAGTGAGAATCGTTAGTTCTTTAAAGAAATCAGGTCTGTTGATTTCAACTGGTAGACATGAATTAACCAAACATCTGGTAAGCTTGGGTCTTCAAGCTGCATAAAGTTCTATTCCATCTTTGAGAGCATGAAAATAGATTAAATGGTGGGACTTCGAATATTTTTCTAATGTATTCTCTGTTGCCACAACAAAATCATATGAGATATTTATGTTTTCAATGTTTTGATATAAGAATTGAGCAGTTTTTCTTTTATTTGTACCATCTGGCATAATTACCAAAATATCGTAATCACTGGAATGATTGAAATTGCCCTTTGCTCTTGATCCAAAAAGAATTATTTTAAGTGGATTTACAAGTGTAACGATTTGAGCCTTTAAATTTTGTAAATCTTGATCCATAAGTCAAAAAATAATCTAAAGATCGAAAAAATCAAGTACCAAAAGCCCAGAGAATTCTCTTCCCTGGGCTTTTTCTTAACCCAACAAAATGGCTTGGATCTTTCCCTCTTTCTCTTGGAACTCTACTTTGGATTTTCCAAGTTCCAATCCCTCTTTAGAAACAATCTCTACTCCATCTTTTGCAAAAAGGTTGGTAAGGACCATCTCTCCATTTTCTTTTTTTGAACAAACGATGAGATAAGGAGGTTTTTTCTCTCCTCCCGGATTGAAATAGATGGTGCTTGCAGTAAGAATGATTCCTTGTTCTCCTACTTTGGGACTTGGAACATTGACTTCTAATGGCTTTAAGGCCATTGGTTCT
Source organism: Leptospira wolbachii serovar Codice str. CDC (assembly GCF_000332515.2). Classification (NCBI taxonomy): domain Bacteria; kingdom Pseudomonadati; phylum Spirochaetota; class Leptospiria; order Leptospirales; family Leptospiraceae; genus Leptospira; species Leptospira wolbachii. The sequence continues at coordinate 1,388,905 of NZ_AOGZ02000014.1, read as the reverse complement.
CTGGTCACAGATTCTGGTTTCTCTTTTGCAAATATAATCACTGAGTTGATGCTATCAATCCCACCATTCCCACCCAATAAACTTACCTTAGGTGGGGTTGAAAGTTTTTCTGGAATGGGATCTACGGCTAAACCATACTGGCTTGCTACATCCACAAGACCAGTGGCACCAGAAAGAGCCATGGCTGCTTGGTAGTTCAAAATCCCCCCACCTAAATTGATCGGAATCTCTCGTACTCCATTGGAGATTTTGCCTTTGCGAAGGGAGGTGGCTGTATCTTTTGGAGATACTCCAAAATACAATCCTGCTTCATGGATGATCATTCCTGTAAAACAATCATAAATCCAAGCATATTCAATGTCCGATCGTTTGAGACCAGAGGAAGCCACTGCTCTTTCGCAAGCAAGGGCCGCAGGGCTTTTTAAGTCCTTCTTTTGGATAAAGTATTCTGCATGGGCACTTTGACCGGAACCCACCAAATAAATATGTTTTGCATCTTTTTTGATAATATTGTTGTCGATTAACTTCTGTTTCATGAATTCGGAAGTCACGAGGGTAGCAAATCCATGGTCGGTAACAATTGCGATCATAGGTGTACTATAAACACCAGAAAGAGGTTTTTTTAACTGTTTTTCTGTCAGTGGCTTTTGGTATTGGAAAGCACGGGGATTGATTTCTGCCAACTTTCGAAAGTGTTTTGTGATTTCTTCCAGGTCTTCGCTAGTTACGCCGGTATCAAACATCATTCTTTCACATAACAAGGAATAGAGGCCGATAAGTGTTGCCCCATAGGGCATTTCCCAATCTTTGTGACATACTGTGGCTGTGAGTCGTTTTAAATCAGATATCTGTTTGAATACAGATTTAGGGACGTCGGCAGCGGCCACAAGAACTACGGCATAAGGATTGGCTTTGACTATGGTATGGGCTTGCCCGATGGCACCACCCACACTCGCGCCACCCAAATCTACAGTATGGCAGGCAAGCCCACCAAAACCCATATCGTTTGCATCTTTGACAGTGAATCCATACCCTTCGCGGCCTAGAGACTGGGCTTCAATCGAAACAAAGTCAGTGAGGTAGGGTGCCAGTGAGGAACGATCCGTTCCCAAAAAACTAAAAAGTTTATCTACGGAACGAAAAAGTAGGGAATGGTATTTTTCTAAAGGAGAAAGGTTTTTATAAATTTCCGAATCAAATTCCGATTCGATGGTGTCGCTGACACCGAGTAAAATTGGGTCCATACCGCCAAATTAGAATCAACCTTCCATATTCATCAACGCATTCATTCGAAAATCTTGTATGATTTGTTTGCAGCGTTCAGTGATTCGTGTGAGGCTTTCTCCAAATTTTTTTCCACCAAAAGCAGAATGGGCATTAGGACATTCCTTTTCATTGACTTGGACAATCATGTCAGGATTGATCCTGTTTTTACTGACCAAATCTTGGACGGCCACGGTAATATTTTTTAGAGCAATACAACCATCTTTCAAAAGATTTTGAGAGGCTTTTTCGATCACTATATTGTTTCCATTGGCATCGAGTAATGTTTTGATAAACTCTTGCATCTTCATGGAAGGAAGGCCTCGTCTTGTCATCCCAATTCGTTCCACTTGTAAAACAGCATCTTGCAAAAAAGAATATTCAGGGGTTCCTTTGAAAATATAAATAAGAACCGGAAGTTCTGTTTCCGTAAAATCCAACATGGCACCATAGAAGTATCTTGTTTCTACTTTTGCGAGTGGATGGAAATCTACCTTTTTATAATTTGCCAACTTTTCAATGGACTCATCCATAATACGATTTAAAGTTTGCGCCTTAGCAGCTTCCTTTTTTGCAGCGAGTTCTTGGAACTTGGATTTTAGTTGTTCGAGGAATGTTACTTCTTCGGTTAAAAATTTTGTGATATTGCCACGAAGTTTGAGTATTTGTAAATATCTTTGTTCGAATCCTGTTTGGTCGAAGGCTTTGGGATTCAGTTTTCCGTGTTCTTTATATTCAGATCTAATTTTTTCTAATATTGCTTTTGTTTCTGCTTCCGACAGTTCTTTCATTTCGATAGTTTCCAGTTTTCTATATCAAGTATGGTTTTATCCAAATCTTGCGCAAAATAAAGGGATGCGTTTTTTGCGTCTACGTACATCAATTGGTTTGCATACTGTAATTGTTTTACCTGAATGTCACTCTTCAGATTTAAAATATTCAATAATTGCAAACTCAGTTTTTTGAAGTCCTTAACAATTATATCGGAAAGTCTTTGCATTTCAAACAGATGGAGTCTGTTTAATTTTTCCTTATCCGATTCAATCAATTTCATTTCTTCCCTTTTTTCTGCGGGTGCTTTCGAAATATAATACGTAATAGGACGAGGATATGATGTCATTTCTTTGTGAAGGTCTACCATTTTGTCGATGGCTTCAAATACTTGTGCATCCATTTCCCGAGCAAAATTCCCCACGATGTTTTTATTTTCCGACGGATCACCAGTGAGTTCAAAGATTCTTGAGGATTGTAAATTGCGAATGATGGCTGTGACCCGTTCCCTATAGGTCGTTAATAATTTGATAAAATCTTCAATCTGTTGGAAGGCAGTTTTGTCATTCGATTCTTCCCCCACTTGTAAGTTGGGCTCTGCATCTGTTTTTTCTTCAGTCTCTGTGGGACTCGGTAAATCTGGAGTGTTCAGTAGACCTGCATGAGAGAGTGTTTCTTGAACTGGAGGAGGTTCCTCTCCCTCAAAGATATTTAAATCTACATCTTCGCGCATAAGATTTTCTTCTGGTGCTGACCCCGATTTTTCAATTTGAATTTCAGAAGGTTTATCGGTTGGATTGGATCTGTTTCCAAGTGCACCAACTAACTTTCCTAAAATGGGATTAGATTTTAGGTCTTCTGAGATAGGCGTAATGAGGGGAGCCGATTGCGGAGTTTGATGCGGTGATGATTTTGAGTCTTCCCCCACTGTTTGTGCGGGAGAATGTGGAACTAATTCAAAATGATTACCAACTAATTTTAAAATCTCAATTCTGCGTGTATCTTTATTAAAACGTAGGGCGTAACGGTTGTTATCCTTATCGATATACCTCTGTTGGATTTGGGAAATTGATAATTTAATGGGATCAATTTCTGAAATAGACTCAATTTTTATATAATGATATTTTGATTTTTCGGGAGTCACAGTCTTAAAATTTCCAACAAAGCTTCTGTGAAAGCATACGAGAGTAATACGTTCGGGTCAACTTCCTTCTCCCTAGAAATTAAACTTAAGGTAAAAAAATCATATCTGCTGAGTTCCATACGTTCGTAATGGCCAGATTCGCGTTTCCCAAAGGTTCCCGGTTCCATTCCCTCTACTTTTAGGGATAATATAGCCATTTTTGTGACAAGGCCTAGATCCAAATTTCTTTGTTTTAGGATTTCATAGAGTTCAGAATCGATCCAAATGAGAATAGGGAACATGGGTTTCTCCTAAGAAGTTGGGTCCGGGGAGGCCCGATTTGGTTCTCATTTTTTTCTCTTTCGCCTTGACCGGCAGAGTGGTACTCAAAAGATAAGTAAAAATTCCTCGTAGGGGACATTCCTTGGCTAATTTAAAATCATCTAAAAAAGACATTCGTAGAACTGCTCGTAGAAAAGCACGAAATGGTGAGGATCGCACTGAATTGCGTACTTATGCTCGCCTTCTCATCAAAGCAATTAAATCCGGAGACAAAACGGAAGCTCTTACTGTATTCTCAAAACTTGCTTCCAAGTTGGACAGAGCTGCAAAAACAAAACTGATTCATAAGAAAAATGCGGATCGTAAAAAATCACGTATGGCACTTCGTATTAACTCCATCGAGACAAAAGCCGCCTAACATTTGCTTTTAGCTAGAAGGAATGAGGCCACCATCGGTGGCCTTTTTTATTTCTAAATCTGATTTACAAAAATCACAACTCCGGTTCACTGGTCATTACAACGGGCGATTAGCTCAGCTGGGAGAGCAGCTGCCTTACAAGCAGCGGGTCGGCAGTTCAATCCTGTCATCGCCCAAACCGTTTTTCTTTTATCTTCACTTTTATTCCACTTCGTTGACACATTCCAAAAAGCAAAAAAGATAGACTTGCAGTGGGAATCCACGAGCTTTGATAGTATTGTATGCGATTTACGAAAGAGTATGATCTGTCCTCCCTGATGATTTCCATCTCCGGTGTTCGGGGTAAAATTGGACAAGGGTTTGGTTTAGACGAAGCATTGGCATTTTCAAAATCATTTGCTTCTATGATGAATGGAGGAACGGCTGTAATTGGTCGAGACTCAAGACCGAGCGGCCCGTATTTAGAATCACTTCTCACCTCTGCATTGTTAGCTTCTGGAAATTCTGTTTTAACCTTAGGTCTTGTTCCTACACCGACCACTAAAGCGGTTGTGAATCTGTCCAAAGCCAATGGTGGAATTATGATCTCCGCCTCTCACAATCCTATGGATTGGAACGCATTTAAATTCATTTCTAAAAAGGGATTTTTCTTTTCTGCAGAAGAAAATCGGAAACTCCTTTCTATCATTCAAAACGGGTCTTATCCGAAAGAACAAATTTCACCCAAAGGTTATATTGATTCTGGCGAAGATTATATTGATCTCCATTTATCTTCTGTTTTGAAACGAGTGAATGTCGCAAAAATTAAAAAGAAAAAATTCACCGTCTTTGTAGATGCCGTTGGTGGAGCTGGATCTTATGTGGTTCCTAAGTTTTTACAAATGTTAGGTTGCAAGGTAGTAGCACATAACTGTAATCCGGATGGAACTTTTCCAAGGCCCCCCGAACCAACTGCTGCTGCTTTAAAATCTGTAGAACCTTATTTTAAAAAATCCAAAGCTGAGATTGGTTTTGCTTTAGATCCTGATGCGGATAGACTCGTTTTATTTTCTCCCAAACGTGGGGCTGTTTCAGAAGAGTATACTTTGCCATTGGCACTTACTAACGCATTGTCTTCGGCAAAGAAAAAAGCAAAGGTAGTTGTGAACCTATCCACATCCTTTTTAAACGAAGAAGTTGGTTCTCGGTTTGGTGCGGAAGTCATTCGTAGCAAAGTAGGTGAAGCCAACGTTGTGGAAGAGATGATTAAAAACAAAGCAGTATTTGGTGGGGAAGGAAATGGTGGTGTGATAGACCCAAACATTCCTTCTTTTGGTCGGGACACTTTGTCCGGTATTGCTCATATTCTAAATTTGATGGCAGAAACTGGAAAAACAATTGATGCCCTATTGGATGAACTCCCATCCCTTTATATGGACAAACAATCCTTTCCTTTGGCAAAGGGAATGTCTTTAGAAAATCTTTATGAAAAATTTAAGTCAGAATTTTCTCCGAAAGTCATTTCAGAGAAAGACGGACTTTGGATGTATGTGTCGGATTCTTGGATCCATATACGCCCTTCGAATACAGAACCAATCTTTCGTGTCATTACTGAAACTAAATCCAAATTTGATTTGGAAACTACCTTAAAGAGGGTAAAACAATGTGTGGAATCGTAGGTTATTTAGGAAAAAGAGAGGCACTCCCTCTCATCATCAAAGGTCTGAAACGTCTTGAGTATCGTGGATATGACAGTGCCGGCGTAGCATTGTTAAATGGTGGACTGGAAATTGTAAAAAAGAAGGGGAAGGTTGTCGATTTAGAAAATGAAATCGGTGATCGTAAGTTGGTTGCTACTCTTGGAATTGGTCACACACGTTGGGCCACTCATGGCGAACCCAATGACCGCAATGCTCACCCGCATACAAGTTCTGACGGAAAACTAGCAATCATTCATAATGGAATCATTGAAAATTACGGTACCATCAAAAAAGAATTAGAAGCGAGTGGTCATAAATTCAAATCGGATACCGATTCTGAAGTTCTCATTCATCTTATCGAAGAGATTAAAAAACAAAACAATTGTTCTATTGAAGAAGCTGTTCGTCTCGCATTAAATGAAGTGGTTGGCGCTTATGCCATAGTCATCCTTTCTAAAGAAAATGAAAGGATGATGATAGCGGCAAGAAAAGGTTCTCCTCTTGTGATTGGAATTGGCGAAGATGAATACTTTGTGGCATCTGATGCAACACCTATCATTGAATATACGAACAATGTAACTTACCTCAATGACCAAGAGATGGCTATCATCAAAGATGGAAGTCTTGTTGTTAAAAACTTGGAAAACGTAACCAAAACTCCATTCATACAAAAATTAGAATTGGATTTGGAAGACATCGAAAAGGGTGGGTATCCACACTTTATGTTAAAAGAAATCTTTGAACAACCAAAGTCTGTTCGTGATGCGATGCGCGGACGTTTGGTTTCCAGAGAACATCATCTTTTCTTAAGTGGGATTGACCAATACCTAAATCGTTTTTTAAATGCAGATCGTTTGATCCTTGTGGGTTGTGGAACGTCTTGGCATGCAGGCCTTATAGGTGAATATTTATTTGAAGACCTCGCTCGGATTCCTACGGAAGTGGAATATGCCTCTGAGTTTCGTTATCGCAATCCCATTGTCACAGAAAGAGACGTGATCATTGCCGTATCTCAATCAGGAGAAACAGCTGACACACTTGCTGCCATTGAACTCGCAAAGTCTAAAGGTGCTTTGATTTTTGGTGTTTGTAATGTTGTGGGTTCGTCTATCGCACGTGCTTCCCATGCTGGTGCTTACCTCCATGCAGGCCCTGAGATTGGTGTGGCATCTACAAAAGCTTTCACATCACAAGTCAGTATCCTCACGATGATGGCATTGTACTTGGGATTAAAAAAGGGTTCTATATCTCTATCGGATTACCAAACACTACTTTTGGAATTGGATTCCATTCCGGACAAAGTAGCAAAAATTTTAACCAAAGATGATGATATCCGTAACATTGCAGAAAATTTCTATCGTGCATCTAACTTCCTTTATTTGGGACGTGGATTTAATTTCCCTGTAGCCTTGGAAGGGGCTTTAAAGTTAAAAGAAATTTCTTATATCCATGCGGAAGGATATCCGGCAGCAGAAATGAAACATGGACCGATTGCACTCATTGATGAAGATATGCCTGTAGTGTTTATCGCAACGAGAGATGGTTCTTATGAAAAAGTCATTTCGAATATCCAAGAAGTGAAAGCTAGGAAAGGAAAGGTAATTGCTATAGTGACAGAAGGGGATACGGATATAAAATCAATGGCTGATTTTACATTTGAAATTCCGAAAACGGCCGATGCACTAGTTCCACTACTTGCAGTCATTCCTTTACAACTTTTGTCTTACCATATAGCAATCCTTAGGGGATGTAATGTGGACCAACCTAGGAATTTAGCGAAATCTGTAACCGTGGAGTAAACAGTGAATCTCTTACTTGACGATTCCCAAAGAAATCCGTCTCTTCAACCCTTGTCTAGATTTCATTCTTTTTTCGAATGGAATCTGGGAGGTATCACCTTACTCGAAAAACTAGAACGTAAATATCCAGGGGCAAAAATATTTTATAAAGGCCCCGACCCATCCTTTGAAAAGCTAATCTTTCACAGATACCCTCATATACTACCGGCGAACCTGGAAACTTATGATTCTATTTATAGTTCCGATTCCTATTTGCCTTGGGAACTTTTGGGAACTGTGACGTCTATCATTGAAGATACATTGACTTTGGAAAAAGATTGGAAACGGTTTCGTCAAAAGTATAAAGCAAAACAATCGGGATTTCATATCATAGGAAAGGAAAAACATCTTTATATCCATCCACAGGCAACCGTGTATCCTGGGGTTGTTTTTGATACAACAGATGGTCCTATTCTCATTGAAGATGGAGCCAAAATTTCTTCCTTTAGTTTTTTAGAAGGCCCACTCTTCGTGGGAAAAAATACACAAATTGACAATGCTCGAATCACCGGTGGGTGTCTTATTGGAAACCAGTGCCGGATTGGCGGTGAAGTAGAAAATTCTATCATCCTTGATTATACCAACAAACACCATGAAGGTTTTCTTGGACATAGTTTTGTATCTACTTGGGTGAACTTAGGCGCCTTATCCACAACCAGCGATTTAAAAAATAATTATGGAATCATAAAACTAAAGATAGGTGATTCCATTATTAATACGGGAACCATTAAATTTGGATCATTGATAGGTCCATTTACAAAACTTGCCATTGGTGTGATGTCCAATACGGGAACCGTATTTGATATTGCGAGTAACATAGTCGAATCCAGGATCCAGGGTTATGTACCTGCGTTCACCTGGATTAAACCCGGCGGGCGTTACCGATTAGAAGAGTTTCTCTTCGATACAAAAAAAATCATGGCTCGTCGGGGTATGAATCTTTTTGAATTTGAAGAAGAGTATTTGAGAAAATTGTTCGGAAATCTTACGGAGTAAACATGACCCCCAGTTTGTTAGAACATATCAATTCTGGTAAAACAGTAGAAATTGATGATTTACGTTTTTTCTATCTGGATGAAGGAAAAGGGGAAGAGATCATACTTCTCCTTCCCGGTTTTCTGACTACATCGTATAACTACCGTAAATTGGCAAATTTGTTGTCCACTCACTACCGAGTGATTGCTCTGGATTTTTTAGGAACTGGATTTAGCACAAGGCCCGATGGTCCCCTTTCTCATAGGCTCCAAGCCCATTATTTGGCTCCCTTTTTAGAAAAAGTAGTGGGAGATAAAAAAGTGCATGTGGTGGCATTTGATTATGCACTTCCTATCCTTTGTTTTACTTTTAAAGAACATGCCATTCAATATAAATCCTTATCTATTTTAGGTGGGTTTATGAATTTGCCCAAATTTCATTTCTATTTTCCCTTACATTTTTTACGTTTGCCAATCATTGGGGAAGTTTTCTCTTTTTTATTTCGCCCACCACTCCTTCGTTTGTTTTATAAGTTGTTTTTGGTTAAAAAAACACATCACTTAACTTATGAGTGGGAAAAGACCATGTATCATTTGTTATTCGAAGGTAAGGCTCGCAAAAATACGTTGGAGTTTGTTCGAAATGTAGACAGATCGACTCACTCTCTACGGGAAATCGAAGAAGGAGCCAAAAACTTTGTAGGCCTTCGTCAAATTTATTTAGGGGATGAGGATTTCCGTATTTCCCCAAACCAAACAGAATACATGAAAGAAACACTTCGGACAAGTAGTCTTGTGATCCTTCCCTCCAAACACCTTCCTATGGAAGAATGTCCAGAAGTTGTTTATGAAAAACTCCACTACTTTGTAGATTCCTTCTCACATAAAAAAACAAAAACCTTTCATTTTAATAAACAGAACAAGGATTGATATGGAAAGAATTATCTCCAAGACAAACCCGCATACATCTGAATTTGTTGCTAATCGTACGGCATATTTGGAAACCATAGTTCCCGTTCGTAAAATCATCGAGCAAGTAAAGTTAGGTGGCGGGAAAAAAGCTCTCGAAAAACATAAATCGCGAGGAAAACTTACAGCAAGAGAAAGAATTGCCGAACTCATTGATGCGGGAACTGAGTTTATGGAGATTTGTGGTTTGGCTGGCGAAGATGTTTATTCTGATCCCGTTCCTTCTGCTGGAATCGTCACAGGAATTGGAAAGGTAGAAGGAGTAGACTGTATGATTGTTGCCAATGATGCTACAGTCAAAGGTGGAACTTACTATCCACTCACGGTAAAAAAACATGTCCGTGCGCAAGAAGTTGCGGAAAACAACTCCCTACCTTGTATCTATTTAGTAGATTCTGGTGGTGCATTTTTGCCCATGCAGGATGAAGTTTTTCCTGATAAAGATCATTTTGGACGTATTTTTTTCAACCAAGCACGTATGAGTGCCAAAGGAATCTCTCAGATAGCGGTCGTTATGGGGTCGTGCACTGCCGGTGGTGCGTATATCCCTGCTATGTCTGATGAATCAGTTATTGTCAAAGGAAATGGAACCATTTTTCTTGGTGGACCACCTCTTGTAAAAGCGGCTACAGGTGAAGTTGTCACCGGGGAAGAGTTAGGCGGTGCGGATGTTCACTGTCGCATTTCAGGTGTGACAGATCACTATGCAGAAGATGATTTTCATGCACTTGAGATCACTCGTTCTATTGTTAAAAATCTAAATTCCAAAAAAGAATCTATCCCGAAAGAAACAGAAGAACCCCTCTATCCTATAGAAGAAATATATGGAATCATCGAGAGAGATTCTAAAAAATCTTATGATCCCAGGGAGATCATTGCAAGGATTGTAGACGGATCACGTTTTCATGAATTCAAAAGACTGTATGCAACAACCATCGTGACTGGATTTGCCGAAGTCTATGGATATCCGGTAGGAATCATTGCCAACCATGGAGTTTTGTTTTCCGAGTCTGCACTCAAAGCATCTCATTTTATTGAACTTTGTGACCAACGACGAATTCCATTGTTATTTCTCCAAAACATCACAGGGTTTATGGTGGGAAAAAAATATGAAAACAATGGGATTGCTCGTGATGGGGCCAAAATGGTGAATGCGGTTTCCACAACCTCTGTTCCTAAACTAACGATCGTTACTGGTGGTTCTTACGGTGCGGGAAATTACGGAATGTGTGGTCGTGCATTTGCTCCTGAATTTTTATGGATGTGGCCAAATGCTCGGATCTCTGTGATGGGTGGAGAACAAGCGGCCAACGTTCTTTGGACTGTTAAAAAAGACCAAAAGGAAGCGGCGGGAGAGAAGGTCTCGCCAGAGGAAGAAGCCATCTTTAAAAAACCTATTTTAGAAGATTATGAAAAAAAATCTTCAGCAGTGTATAGTTCGGCTCGGCTTTGGGATGACGGAATCATTGATCCTGCCGATACAAGGAAAGTTTTAGGAAGGGCCTTGTCTATCCTTAGCAGAAGGAAAGAAGAAAGAAAACCATTTGGTGTCTTTCGAATGTAATTTTTGTCTTTTCATTTCCTTTTAGGATGCAAACTAACTACAAATGATCATTCACGAGAAGTCATCCAATCAAGTTGCCATCATATCCATTGAAGGCGAGGTTGATTTGTACAATGCAAAAGAATTGAAAGACATTCTGGATGACAAGATGCGTAGACATATATATGAGATTGTTGTGAATCTCGAAAAAGTTCCCTTTATGGATAGTTCAGGAATTGGGACTTTGGTGACAGCCATGTATAAACTAAAAAAATACCATGGGAATCTAAAGATCTGTAGTGTTCATGGATCTGTTGCAAAGGTGTTTAAACTTACCGGAATGGAAAGTCATTTGGAAGTTTTTGATTCAGAAGAAAACGCTGTCCTCTCTTTGGTAAAGGAAAGAGAATCAATCGAGTAACAAACGCATACGATTAAGGTAGCTGTAAACCTGCCTTTACTTTTTCCATCACATCCTTCCCTTCCAATATTTCTAAGATATATAAAGCAAATTCAAAAGCAGAACCTGGGCCAACACTCGTATGGACATGGTTATGTGATTCTATTCTTTGGCCTGTATGTTTCCCCCCTTTTCCTTTTGCCAAATCTTCGGAAGAAGGAAAAGCTGTATAAGGATCATCCCCTGAAATGATATCTAAATTACGTAAGGCACTCGGAGCCGCACAAATGGCTCCGATCAACTTCTTCGATTTTTGAAAGGATCTTAGAATGGAACTAATCTCTGGATCGGCCATCAGTTGTTTGGTTCCTTCGAGGCCACCAGGAAGAAGGATGGCATCAAACTCAAGTGGTTTAATTTCAGAAAAAACTTTGTCTGCTAAGTGGAGAGTCTTTCTTGCTGCAAGGATGGGATCTTTTGTTTTCCCACCGGATACCACTTCAACATTTCCTCTTCTTAGAACATCGATTAAAATGATGGCTTCCATTTCTTCAAAGCCGGTGCAAAGTGGGATAAAAACTCGTTTTGCCATAGAAAGACTAGTTTACCTTTGTACAAAATGTTCAAGTTTTTTTGTAAAAAAACGATCCCAAGAAATGAGAACTTTCCTGGAACTTTCAGGGTCTTATATTGTAGGAGATATAGTTAATTGTCTATGATTGATAAAAAAACGAATCCTTTACGTTACTTAGCGATTGCTTTTAGTTTTTTACTTCTGGGAACATTTTTGTCGCCCATCCTGACTTGCGGAAATTCTTCCGAAAATCCACTGCAGCTCAAAGCAGATGGAAATGATAAGTTGTCCCCGGCCCAAACACAAGCTGTGGCTTTGGAAGATGCCTTCCAAGAAGTATTTGATAAAGTGTCCCCGAGTGTGGTTTCCATTGCCACAGAACGGACGGTGAACGTCCAACAACATCCATTTTCTGGAGATCCATATTTTGATCATTTTTTTGGACGCCCCAATGGTGGATCGGGTCGAGTGATGAAACAAAAACAAACCGGACTAGGTTCTGGAATTGTTTTGAATGATGATGGTTATATTATGACGAACCACCATGTGATTAAAGACATGGATAAACTCACAGTGAAGTTTAAAAATCAAAAAACCTTTGAAGCCAAAGTGATTGGTTCGGATGAAACCATGGACATCGCCTTACTTAAAATAGATGCTCCCAAGGGAACACTTCGTCCGATTGTTCTTGCCGATTCCAATAAAGTAAAAGTAGGAAACTGGGCCATTGCCATTGGTGCTCCTCTTGGATTTGAACATTCCTTTACAGTGGGGGTTGTATCTGCGGTACAACGTGGTGGGATTGATTCTTCCGGCTTATCTTATATCCAAACCGATGCAGCCATCAACCAAGGAAATAGTGGGGGCCCACTTCTGAATATCCGGGGCGAAGTGATTGGAATCAATCGTATGATTGCCTCTCAGTCTGGTGGTTCTGTGGGGATTGGATTTACCATTCCGATTAACGAAGCCCGCAGGGTTGCAGAAGAAATCAAAACTAATGGAAAGGTAACTCGTCCTTGGATTGGTGTCGGTCTTGATGCGATCAATGAAGAAGACATCGAACAACTCAAACTGAAAGACAATAAAGGTGCCATTGTCCGCCAAATCATGAAAGGATCTCCTGCTGATAAAGCGGGTTTGAAATTGTTCGATGTGATTGTGGAAATGGGGGGAAAAGAAATCCAAACACCGGAAGAACTCATTGGTTTCGTACGGTCTGCAAAAATTGGAAAACGAATCGAGATAAAAATCATTCGAAATAAAAATGAAATCTTGACTTCCATCACTCCAGAGCAGAAACCCAATTGAGGTGAGTTTAAGAGAAGATTGGATCCAACCGGCCGAAGATGAACCAAGCCTTCGGCCTACAAAATTATCCGAATTTATAGGACAAAAAGAGGTTTTGGCCAATCTCTCGGTTTATGTTGAGGCGGCTCGTAAACGAAAGAGCCCCCTCGACCATGTTTTAATTTCAGGGCCTCCAGGCCTTGGAAAAACTACACTGGCCAATATCATAGCCAATGAATTGGCAGTTGCCTTCACTCCCACATCTGCCCCTGCGATCTCCAAAGGTGCGGACCTGGTTCGATTTCTCACTCTTCTCAAAACCAACGAAGTCCTTTTTATCGATGAGATTCATGGCTTTATCAAAAAGCAGGAAGAACTTCTGTATCCTGCGATGGAAAACTTCTTTGTGGATCTTGTGGTCGGTGAAGGAGTCACTGCCAATGCTCTCCAAATCCAACTCCAGCCTTTTACTCTCGTGGGTGCTACCACTCGGTCGGGCCTTGTCAGTGATCCCTTAAAATCAAGATTTGGAATCCATCTCAAGTTGGATTTTTATACGGATGAGGAAATGCAAATCATCGTGGATCGTTCTGCCAAACTTTTGGGAGTCGCTCTGAGAGATGGTGTTGCTTTTGAAATTGGAAAACGGAGTCGTAAAACTCCAAGGATCGCCAACCACCTCCTAAAGCGGGTTCGTGATTTTGCAGAAGTCAAAAACGAAACGTCTGTTAGTTTAGATACTTGTCGGTTTGCCTTTGACCGAATGGGAGTGGACCATCTGGGTCTCGATGCTGTGGATCGTCAAATTTTGGACATCCTCATCCATCGCTACGGTGGCGGGCCTGTGGGAATCAAACCCATTGCTGTCGTTCTCGGAGAAGAGGAACGCACCATTGAAGACACCTATGAGCCATTTTTAGTCCGAGTGGGTCTTATTGACCGCACACCACAAGGCCGGGTGGCAACGAAAAAGGCTTACGAACATTTGGGACTTGTGTATACTGGAAATACCGGGGAAAATCGCGAAAATGGCCCAACTCTCTTTTGATTTCCGATTGCCTGAAAAGGAAGAAGGGGAACGTAGACTTTTCTTCGCCTTCACTTTCGTTATCCTCATAGCCTCATTCGTTCTCGCTCATCTCATCACAAGAAATATGCTTTGGAAGATGTTGGCCGAAGAACAATCGGCAGAAATGTTAGGGCCAAAAGAACAAGAAAAAATCTACGAAGTTCTCGTTGAACAGCAGTTCATCAATCCAGACAAAAAAGACGAATACAAAGCACTCTCTAACAAGGATTCGTCGGGTGGTGGTGGCCTTACGGAAAAACAAGGGTTTCATACACTTACCCAGTTTCGCGAATTTATCATGGGTAGTTCTGCCTCTACTCCGAGCAAAGCTCAACCAAAATCGGAACAATCCAAAGAAGAAGAAATCTTCGAAGTAGGTATCTTTAAAGCAGATCCTAAAAGTAATTCAAATTCAGAAGAAAGTCCAAACCAATCTGCAAGTTCTGGGCAGATGACAAAAATTCCTTTTAACTATAGATTTCAGCAGGATTTTTTGTTTCGATGGGACGGAGCAAAAGCGCTTACCATTCCCACCAAACAACTCGCAGGTTATTATTATTTTAAGAATATGTTGAAACGAATTGAGGAATCCTTTGCCCCTCCTGGTGGTGGAAACTATGCCTATCGTGATATGGCAGGTGTTGTGGCAAGAGAAGGAATCAAAGAAGGCGAAACCAAAGTTTTATTTATGTTAAGCGAACAAGGGCAAGTGCTTGATGTGAGACTTGTAACTTCCCAAGGCCAAGTGGTAGTCGACCAAGCTTGTATGGATTCCATTCGAGGCCAAAACTTTGGCCCGGTTCCAGAAGAAGTCAAATCCAAAGGCCTTATCTTTGGGATCAACTTCATCTTTCCCGGAATCCGTTACTATCGCTAAGTTGTTAATCAGTCACTAAAGTACAGCCGTATTCTTTTGAAAGATACTTCGCGGTATTGGTCCGTCCGAGTCCCTTTACCGTTATAGACATATTTTCTTTGTCGAGTTTGAATTCGCTGATAGGAACCCACTGACGAGCAAAGTCATGACATTGGTCTTCTGAAAGTTGCATCACAAAGTAACAACTACAATACTCTTTCGAATAAAAACTAGAGATAATGGAAGGGAAACTGGAGAGATGTTTCCAGTTCCATTGTGCCCAAAACAAAATAAATAAAAACAACAAAGAAAGGATCACAGATATTTTTCTTTTCATAAGGTTACCGAATTACCGACTCTTTCACTAATTTTAAAAAATCATTTTTGATGAATGCCTTCTCGCGATCATCTCCAAACCGAACAATGATTAGGTCTAGGCTTGGAATCACATACAACATTTGTCCCCAGTGCCCAAGGCCAGCAAAGGTATCTTTTGGGGCATCCGGCCATGGTTCGTGAATTCCTCTTTCGGGAACTCCAGTGTTGGCATACCAGTGAGCCGTATAATTGTCTTGCGATAAGTCTTCTGAGTAAGGGGTGGATTTGTATCCAGGGGCAGGGGTTCTTGTAAATTGTATCCAACCTTCAGGTAACAGACGTTCGCCGTTCCAGATTCCATCATTTAAATACAGATAACCAATTTTTGCTAAGTCTTTGGCTGTCATATACAAGTAAGAGGATCCAACGTAAGTGCCAGAACCATCTCTTTCGAAAGTGACATTGGTGATTCCCAGAGGTTTGAATATTTTTTCGAATGGGAGTTTGTCATATTCTTCCGTCCCATATACTTTTTTCAAAATGGCCGAGAGAATATTGGTATCGCAACTAGAATAATACACCTGAGTTCCCGGTTCTGCACGAAGAGGAAGACCTGCACAAAAGGCACCCATATCTTTGCGGCCTCTTGTATACAACATGGCAATTACCGATGACTTTAAGGGACCACTTTCATATCCTTCTTCTCCCGCAAGTCCAGAGGACATATTGAGAAGGTGCCTAATGGTAATTTTTTTGTGTGCTTCATCGCGGCTCAGTGGTTCGTAATGATAATAACCTGGATCATCTAACTTAACGAGACCCTCTTTGACCGCAATTCCATACATAGTTTGTAAAATGCTTTTGGATACAGACCAAGTTAAATGGACTTTGTCTTCAGAGAAATTTCTTGCATACTTTTCATAAATGAGTTTTCCGTTTCTTAAAATGACAAGTGCATCGGTCCTTCTACCTTTTCTATCTGTTTCATCTCCAGTTCTTGTGAACGCATACTCTTCTACTAACCCCAGTTTGCTGGAAGATACCCCAACAGATTCAGGGGATACTACTTTCCAATTGGGACTTGGCCATTCGGGTTTTAGTCGAGTCTTTAGTGCGTTTACTTCTGGTTCACCACCGAAGGGGGAAAGGTCTTTGCCACAATGGACAAAAGCGAGTAATAGAAGGATAAAGATAAAACTTTGTTTCATAGAATTCCTGATTCAGATTCGTTTCAGAATTCTATGCGAGTCTTCATCGTTTGCAAAGGAAAAAAGAAAGGGATTATACTTTTTCTGCGTATCCTTTTAGTTTTTGTACCATAGAGAAAAGTCCGTTTCTTCTGGAGATCGAAAGAAATTTTGCAAGGCCTACTTCTTCGATAAAACCAAGCGAGGCATCCGCTATATCTTTCGGAGATTGTCCTGAAAACACGCGTATGAGAATAGCAATTAGACCTTTTGTGAGAGCAGTGTCACTATCCGCATCAAATTCTAATTTTCCTGCTTCTAGTTTTGGTGCTACCCAAACTCGTGATTGGCAACCGGGGACTATATATTCTTCTGTTCGTTTTTCATTTGGATAAGGAGGAAGTCCTTCACCTAACTCTATCAAATATTGAAACTTCTCTTCCCAATCTGTTAGGTCAGAGAATTCTGCTATGATTTCTTTTTGGATTTCCTCAATGGACTTACTCATGTTTGGCATCCGGAGTTGGGATCTCGGCAAACTTATCTTTTTTTCTCATATAAAACTTGTTAAAGTTTGCTGTGGTAAGATTTTTTAATTCCACACGATTCACTGTGGAGACCGTGAGTTCATACAATTCGTCATTGGATTTAAAAAAATAATCCATTCGAAGTTTTTCTTCCAAAGTATATTCAACATCGTTCCAAATTAATTTTTTGGCTTCGAAGTCTACATACAAACATTCCGGAGGTTTTATGAGAACATAACAAAACTCACCGGCCTTAGGAACACCTTTGTAAAATAATCCGCAGTGGGAAAAAGAAATGAATATGAGTAGAAAACAAAGGGTAATCTGGCTCGTGATCGTAAAACGTTTCCAAGAGTTTTTAGACATAAAACGAGAAAGTAGAGATAACAAACCAATCATTCTTTTTTTTCCGGTGTTAGATCTAGTTTGGTTTTGGCTCCCGGTTTTTCCACAATCATCTTCGCAATGAGGATAGGAATCTCCGCATTCTTTTTACCAGAAGAAAGGTAAAATTCTTCCAATAGATCAATTCCTTTTTGGGAAAGATTTTGTAAGTGAAAGATTGTGGCTTCCGTAATGATAGAAGTTTCGGTAATTCGATCGGGATTGTTTGACTTTGCTTGCCTGAGTAGTGACAAAGCACCTACATAATCTTTTTTATAATACTTTCCGAGGCCTCGTAAAAAATTCTCTTCTCTAGGTGTGAATTGAATTCCAGCTTTGTAACTTGGGTCTTTTGTAATTGTGATGAGTTTATCGAGTCCTGATGCATCACCAGCTAACATAGTATTGAAGGTGAGTAACCAAATATAAACCGTTTGAAACTCAGGGGAAAGTTTAGAACGATCCAAATTTCCATATTCGTTTATGAGAACTTGGGGTCTTTTGACGTGACGATGTGTTTCCCCAAGGAATAACAAAACTTTATTGTTTTCCCAATCATAAAAGGGAGACGAGGAGAATGACTCTGCTGTCCTTGCGTTCCAAAAAACAGAATCCAAAGTAGAATCTGCCAAAACTGAAGAACCAATAAAATCTTGGAATTCTGATCCTAAATGCAAAATCAAACTATCGTGATCAAAATAAATTCCAATTCTATATAAATTCCAAAATAAACTTCGCGCAATTAAATGAAAAGCAACTGGATCTGTGGGATCTTTTTCAGAATAGGTGGTCGCAATCGATTGGAAGTCTTCTATATCTTTTTCTTTCAGATTACCTGATTTCCAGAGTTCGATTGTTTTTTCTTTGGTTTTTTCTGCCCTGACACTTTGGTCTTTTGCAAAAAGAAAATAAATTTCTTTTCTATAGGTAAACCCTAACACGGACAGACCAAGCGCTAAAACCAATAAAATTAGCGGTGTCTTTGATTTCTTCTTTCTGTGCGGTTCGTACCGGGAGTAAATCGCCATCGTTGGTTCCCATTTTTTTTTGCCCTCCCCACTTGACACGGCTTTTTCTTTGTGATTTAGTGAGAAGGGTATGGAAGATGACTTTTTAGAAGATGACGAATTCGAAGCGGATAGCCTCAACGAAGACGTCGTAACGTATGCTTGTGAGGATTGTGACCACCGTTGGGAAGCCGAAGGGGAGGACGAATACCTCGATTCTTGGGAATTGATCTGCCCTATGTGCGGATCTGCGAATATCACCGAACTGTAATTTGACTTATTTTCAGTATATTTTTGGTTTTTTGATTCTACCATCGCTCCTTTGGGGCGAGGCCTCCGGTTTTTCGACCCTCTATACAGAATTCAAAAAAGGAAATTACGCAACCGTATCCAAAGGGTCCCTCCAATACTTGAACACAGCCGACGGAGAAAAAGATCCTCGTATTTTTTTCCTCTATGTCTCGACTGAGGAAAATTGGTCCCAGCTGAAAACTAAGGTGGTCAGGGAAGCGCCACCTAACTTTAGATCGTCGGTTCATTACTGGAATGCCATTTATCTATTTATGGAACGAGCCGTTGTTTTCGGGGAGTCCGATTTACTCATCGAATGGGGAAAAGACTTTCAAAAGTCGGGGAAACAAAGCCCCAAATACAACGATGCACTTCTATTGTATGGGCTTGGGCTGATGGATTTAAAAAACGAGTCGGAAGCAAAGAAAATTTTTTCAGAAATTGAATCCAACTCTCCCTCCAAACACGTGTTATCTCAACTGGAAGAGATTAAATCTTCAGGGAAATAAATGAAAGGATTACGTGTATCACAAGGAAAGTGGAAAGGAAAAGAAATTCCTTCCCCACCAGATGTTTCGGGGCATTTGAATTTTACGAATAGCCTTATGAAAAAAGCCATCTTCTCTCTTATGGACTCTCGTCTTCTTTCTTGGGGTCTCGGTTTTGATTCTGTTTTATTTTGTGATTACTTTTCGGGCAGTGGGCAGATTTCCGCTGAAGCTTATAGCCTGTCTGTGAAAAGACTTTTGACGTACGAGTTAGACCAAACTAGGTTTAGACAACTCCATTCCCTTTTTCGAGGACTTACCAATGTTCAATTGTTTCGGAAAGATGCAACCAAACATACGTTAAAGTGGGAGTTGGGTGAGGAAGAGGCTTATATATTTTATTTAGATCCACCTTACACGTATTGGTCGGAAACTCCCACCCGAATGAAAGAGATGTTGGAACAACTATATACCTTTTGTGTCTCTACTAAAAAGCCATTTTTGATTTTATGTCAAATTCCGGAACGGCAAGCTATTGATAAAATTTGGGCTTCGGTTCCTCATAAGGTAAGGGAGTATGGAAGCCACTCCATCATCGAAACGGGTTATGAAAATGCCGAGACCACTCCTCGGTAAACCAAACCGTTTTGATTTTGGAATCATACGCTTTTTTATTTCTACTATTGTTATTTATTTCTTTGCCGTAGGGTCTTCCCTTTGGGCTTTACCAACCTATGAAGAAGTAAAATCTAGCTACAAACCTTCCGACATACAACTGTTTGACCGGAGTGGTGAACTTGTCCAAAGGTACAGAATCCAGAATACGTATCGATCGGAAGAATGGGCGGACTATAACCAACTCCCCAAATTTTTAGTTGAGTCAGTCGTTCATGCAGAAGACAAACGATTCTTTTCCCATGGAGGAGTGGATTCGAATGCTCTTGTTTCCTCCTTCCTGGGAAATCTCACGGGGTCTTCGTTACGTGGTGGTTCTACCATTACCATGCAGCTCGCCTCTCTTTTGGACCCGGAATTACAACCGAAAGAATCCAAACGTAAAACTATATTTCAAAAACTAAAACAAATCCAAAGGGCCGTGGATTTGGAAGAAACTTGGACGAAGGAAGAAATTTTTACCGCTTATATCAACTTGATATACTTTCGAGGGGAACTGAAAGGAATTAGTTCCGCGAGTAAGGGACTGTTTCGAAAATCTCCTGAAGCACTGTCACCTAATGAAACTTATGTGCTCGCTGCTCTCATTCGTTCCCCACAAAGTTCCATTGAAAAAGTTGTGAAACGTGTTTGTTTACTGAAAATGGAAAGAGACGGTGTAGATGATTGTTCAGCCATTTCTCGTTTGGTAAGAGAATCTTTGTTTCGTAACTTGGACTACGCACAGTATCCCTCCTTTGTCCCTTTATTCGCAAAGGCTCTTTTCGATTTTTCCAAAGAAGATAAAAATTCGAACTCGAAAATAACATCTTCCTTATCCTTAAACTTTCAAAGAAAAGTAGAAGAGATCCTAAAGAGAAATGTAAAAACTCTCGCAGATAAAAATGTTAAAGATGGGGCCGTCATCGTTCTCGACAACCGTACGGGGCAAGTTCTGGTTTATGTTCCCAATATTGGAGAAGAAAGTTCTGTTGCGAAACTAGATCTCATCCGAAGCAAAAGACAAGTCGGATCCACTCTAAAACCATTTGTATATGCACAGAACTTCCAAGAAAATAAACTCACTCCCGATTCTATTCTTTCCGATTCTCCTGTGGGAATTCCTGTTTACCAAGGCATCTATCGACCGTTAAACTATGATAAATCCTATAAAGGAAATGTAACAGTGAGGCAAAGTTTAGCCTCCTCCCTCAATATTCCTGCCATCCGTGCTTTGTCTTTTTTAGATATCAATGAATTTGTATCTATCTTAGAGAGGTTGGGAATCACAGGCCTTCGTTATCCAGAGTTTTATGGTCCCTCCTTGGCATTAGGAACGGCAGATATGACTCTACTGGAACTTACCAACGCTTACCGCACTCTTGCCAATGCAGGAGTTTATTCTGAATTTACCTTCCAACCATCTAAAAAAAGTTCCTCAACTCGAACGATATTTTCACCTACCGTAAGTTATATGGTATCGGAAATTCTTGCTGATCGAGAAGCTCGGTCCCTTGGGTTTGGATGGGATAATTATTTATCAACATCGTATTATACATCAGTCAAAACAGGAACAAGCCAAGACATGAGAGACAATTGGTGTATTGGTTACTCGGAATTTTATACAGTAGGTGTTTGGGTCGGAAATCCTACTGGCGCTCCTATGTTAGATGTTTCGGGCATTACTGGTGCTGCTCCTGTTTGGCGAGAGGCAATGGATGTTTTACATGAGTCGCTAGATTCCAAATTAAAAGAACCTGATTTTAAAAACCCTACAGACACAGAGTTTAATCTGTCTAAGGACAGTGGAGTAGAGAAAACAAAGTCAAAGAGAATTCTTACTCCCGTGAATGGAAGTATTTTCGCGTTGGATCCAGATATTCCTTTGGGCCGTCAAAAAATCCTCTTTACTTTCAGTTCCTACGAGGTTTCGTATTCTTATTATTTAAACGATGAAAAGATTGGTTCCGCAGGAGGACCTTACCTCTGGGAACCAAAGAAGGGAGAGTATCGTTTGCAAGTAAAGGATAGAGATGGCAAAGTTTTGTCTCTTTCCTTATTTGAAGTTCGGTAACATAAAATGTCAAAACCAATCAAATACAAACATAAATTCACCCAACAAGTTGTTTGGGGTGAGATGGATGCCTTCGGACATGTAAACAATGTTACTTACGTCAGATATTTTGAATCTGCCAGGGCTGATTATTTTACAAAAGAAGCGCTTTGGGACTCTCCACTAAAGCCTGTTAAAGCAGGCCCCGTGCTCACTCATTTGGATATGGATTACCGTAAACAAGTAGTTTTCCCTGCCACTTTAGAGATCACCTTAGAAGTGGATTCTATTTCCTCACGGGCCTTTACTGTGATTTGTTCTATGTGGAATGAAAACGAGGAATGTGTTTTGACTGGAAACGCCGCTTTTGTTTGGTTCGATTTTGAATTGCAAAAACCATCAGCTCTTCCTGAACATTTTAAAACTAAATTTGGATCCAACCATTTGGTATGATAAAACAATCCTTCCAAGAACGATTTAAACTAGATGATGAGGTAATGAAGATTTCAAGAATCTGCCTCGTTGTATTTTTTAGTTTTATCGGTTTTGGAATTTTTGCACCCATTGATGAGTTGAGATTGTATGATCCTAAGTGGATTCGTGTTTTACATGCCTCCATAACTTTAGGTTTTTTCTTTGCTACTTATGTATCTGATTGGGTTCGAAAACAAATCCAATCTATCATGTTGTTTTTCTTTTACACAATGAGTGCTCATTCTCTCATTCTTCTCTATTGGAACTCACTTTATATTGGTTATCTGGTGGGAATGATTTTGGTACTCTCTTGTATTGGAGTTAGTTTTGTGGATAGAAGATCTCTTGTTTCCTATTTGGGAACTGTATCTTCTGCAGGAATTATCATTGGTCTTTATACAAAAGAACCACAAGTGGATTTGCCATTGTATCTTTCTGCTATCATCACACCAGCTCTCGTTTCGTATTTAACACTCAATATTCGCCTAAGCTCTGTTGAAAAACTCCGAATTTCAGAATCCCAACTCAAAGGATTTCAAGATCGTATGTTAAACGAATTGGATTTGGCAAATGAAACCCAGTCCAATTTGGTAACCACCCAGTGGCCGAAAACAAAAGGTGTGAAACTCCATTCTTTTTTTCGATCCTTTGGACAAGTGGGGGGTGATGCCATCAGTTATTTGGAAAGAGAGGATGGAAAGTTAGCCCTTTTTTTTGCTGATGTCTCAGGTCATGGAATTGCATCTGCAATGGTTTCTGCTATGGCCGTCCTTGCTTTTAAAATTCACGGAAATCAAACGGAACCTTCTGCTTGTTTAAAATCTATTCATACCGATTTACAAACATTAGTTCCCAATAACCATATCAGTGCTTGTGTATTGTTTGTAGATACAATCACAAGAGAAATCCAGTATTCCATTGCAGGTCACCCACCCCTCATCCGAATGGAAAAAGATTCCGATCCTAAGTTTATGGAAGGGATGGGAACCCTAATTGTTTCCTTCTTAAAACCTAATCTAAAAGATTTTTCTATCACACCCAATTCAGGAGATCGAATTTTACTCTATTCTGATGGCATTTTGGAAGTTTTCGATACGGCAGGAGAGATTTATGGAGACGAACATTTACTATCTTCGATAAAAAATCATTCTGACAAAAAAGGTGAAGAATTTTTGAATGCTCTATATGAGGACTCAATGTCATTTTCGGCAAAACGAATTTCCGATGATATGAGTATGTTGTTATTGGAATTTTTATGAATTTGTTGTTAGCACCCTTTCTTTGGTTCAAAAAAGAGTTCATTCCTTTTCGTACTTTAGATCGTTATTTATTTTTAGATTTTTTTAAAACCTTTATTGGTACTCTTATTATGCTTACATCCATGATTGTGATTTATAAATTCACAGATGTGATGAAGTATTTAGTATCTTCGAAAGTAAATCAAACACATGTTTATTTGCATGTTTTGTATTCGTTACCATCTATGGTGGATCAGGTGGTGGCGCCGGCTCTTATGTTTTCAGTTTGTTTTGTCATCGGTCAATTCAGTGTAAACAAAGAACTTGTGGCGATGATGGTTGCCGGAGTTTCCTTCATTCGAATCATTACTCCAATTTTATTTTTTGGAATCTCTATGTGGCTGATTATGACTCTCTTTGGCCAAACGGTTGTGATTCCTGCCAACAAACAAGCACAGATCGAATATAGTATAATGGCTAAGGGCTCCAATCGCTTGATTGATTTTGTTTACCAATTGCATATCAAAGGAAAAAAGGGATTCTATTATGTCTACTGGATCGATGAAAAAGAAAAAACCGTAAAAGGCGGATTCAATTATATTGAAATCACTCCCGATGGTCATCCAACGTACACTGTATCCTCCCAAAAAGCAAAATTCATTCCTTCCCCACACAGTTGGGTTTTGTATGATGCGGAAGAAGTCAGGTTTAATGAAAATCTAGAACTTGTGTCTCGGATTAAGTATCCTGAAAAAACCTATGACTTTCCGGAAGACTTGGCTTATTTTTCCAAACCTATTCGTAATCCAGAGGAAATGAATTTTTTTGAATTAGCCGATGAAATTCAGTCCAGGATCACAAAAGGAATTCCTTTCCGTAATGTGATTATCCAACAACACATGGCATTTGCTATGCCACTCATGTCTTTTGTTGTGGTAGCACTCGGAGCTCTTGCTGGTGCGATCACCAAACGTTCTGCAGGTGTAGCAAGTCTTGGACTTACCATTGCTGTTGTATTATTGTATTATATTTTGAATTCGACTGCTAAAACGTTGGCGGAAAATGGTGCCTTACCCATCTGGATCGGAATGTGGATGACACCCGTAATTTTTACCACAGCGGCGTACTATTTGTACAGACGAATGAATATCTAATTCCTTTCGCCCGTATTTCAGTTTTCGTTTGAATCTATTACAATCTTGGGCTGTGTCTCTCGCGTGTATTTAAGAGCACGCGAGAATTTTAGCGGTTAAGTTAAAAACACTCGTTTGTAAAGGTCAGTTTGCAAAATCCCTTTTGGATCATACTTTTTCTTCAAAGAATAAAACCTTTTGAG
Organism: Leptospira wolbachii serovar Codice str. CDC; assembly: GCF_000332515.2. Classification (NCBI taxonomy): domain Bacteria; kingdom Pseudomonadati; phylum Spirochaetota; class Leptospiria; order Leptospirales; family Leptospiraceae; genus Leptospira; species Leptospira wolbachii. Next base: position 1,363,899 of record NZ_AOGZ02000014.1, on the reverse strand, counting down.
ATTTTCTTTTGGAAAGTAAGATTCCATCACACGTTTGCGTAGCGTGGAGTCCTTAGCAAAATAAAATCTACCTTTGTGTTTCAGAACAATTTCATCCATTTCATGGCATAAAGACCAGAGTTTATCTCTGTTCCCTTTGGTAACAGGGAAGTCCATTGCCATAGAAAATCCATCCACTGCGTGAGTTAAAAGAAATGGGTCTGGTTTGTGTTTTTTGAAAACAGATAGATAGTTTACTATCCCTCTTTCTTGGCAAATGGTGAAGATTTCACGGAATGCTTGTTTGGCGTTCTCTTTGGGGATAAAAACTTGGTATTGGATCATTCCACCAGGTTTGTAAACAAACTTCCAATTGGGAACATAGTCCAAAAGAAAAGCATATTCCGCATGACCTTGGTAATAAGCCTTATGGTTTACAAGAATACTTGCAATACACTTCGCTAAATTAATAAGGCGCATTCCTAAATTAAAACTAAAGGGACGCATAAGTATCCACATCCATTTTTTAGGAATCACATAGAATAGGCGAGAGGGAAGGTGTTGTCTTTCTAATAAACAGTTACCAGGAAAATCAGGATCCTCTCCTTCCTTTAAATTGGTGGCCTTGTGGATTTGACCTCTACCCATTGATTTTCCTGAAGCAAAGGCATCAATCCAACCCACTAAATAATCGGAAGATTTATAATGCTCTTCAAAGTAGGCAAAAAGTTCATCAAAGTTTCTAACATATACTGGATCAATTTTCATCTTACCTGCATATATTGGTTTCATTTTAATTTGTACTGTTAAAAAACAACCTAACATCCCGAAGCCGGAAATCGCAGAATAAAATAGATCTGTATTTTTTTTTGGAGAACAAACTAAGATATCGCCTTTAGCAGTAAGGAAAGTAAATTCTTTGATATGTTCACCAATGGTTCCTACCTTGAAGTTATTTTTTCCATGAATGTTCATAGAAAGTGCACCACCGAGGGTTGGCATCATGGTACCAGAGACTACAGGAGGCCAATATCCATTTTCAATTCCTGTTTCCCAAAGGTCTTTGATGCGGGCTCCGGATTGGACCGTCATCACACCGGTTTTCAAATTAAAATCTAAAACCTTGTTGAAGCGAGTTAGATCCAAAACAATTCCATCTGTATTGGTGGAAGCATCTCCATAACTACAACCACCACCGCGTAACGCTATTTTGGTGCCAGTTTGGTTTGCCCATACAAAGAGTTCTTTGATTTCTTCTTCTGTTTCTGGATGAAATACAGAGGAAAGAGAAAAGGAACTCATCCCCCATGCTTCGACTTTTTCCTTTTTGGGAACTTTCACATCAGGAATGGATTTTGTTTTTTTTGCGACCATGTTATATACTCAGTTTTTTAAAAATGAAATTGGGAATGTTACGAATGATAAGACCAACCAAAGCCCAAATCCCAGGAACAAATGCTTCGTCTTTTCCATTTGCCACAATGGTGCGAATTTTTTCTGCAGCTTCTTCGGCTGTGATTGCTTTCATTAATCCTTTTTCCGGAAGTTTCAAACCCTTAGTCATTTCCGTAATCACAAATCCAGGTTTAATGGTTGTTACTTGGACATTGGATTCTGATAGTCGGTTGCGAAGAGCTTCAAGGTATGTGTTTAATGCAGCTTTGGAAGTATTGTAAACTGGATTTCCTTTGCGTCCTCGTTCTCCTGCAATCGAAGAGATTCCTATAATTTTACCAGATTTTTGTTTTGCAAAATAAGTAGCTACGGGATTTAAGAAAGCAACAGCACCTAAAAGGTTAACATTTAACATTTCTAAGTCTTTGGTCGTATTGTATTCGTTAGGAGAGATTTCAGGCATCACACCGGATGCAAAATACACTTCATCCACATTGCCAAGTAAACTCACCGCTTTCCCGAAGGTTTTTTCCGCTGTGGAAAACTTTGTCACATCAAAGACCAAAGGAAAGGCTCTTTTCTCTTTTCCTAAATTGGCTTTTTTGGCAATGGATTCTAGGGACTTTTCCCTCCTGGCCAAAAGAACCACGGAATTCCCCGCGTTCAATTCAGCTTCTGCTATGGCTTTTCCGATCCCACTCGAGGCACCGACGATGATTATTTTTTTCCCCATGTTTACGTTTTTTTGGTTTAATCGGATCTGGCAAGTGGTTTCAATAGAGTTGTGCCCGTAATTGAGAGAATCCTGATCGATGGGATGAATCTGATGTATAAATATCCCGATTTGGCTTTTTGTTTGGGGGAATACCGATTACAAGATGCCCGGGATGGGTTATTAGCTCACCTCAAACGATTTTATGCTAAGAATAAACATTCTAAAATCTTAGTATTTTTTGACGGAAAAAAGGATCTTACCTCGGATTGTTATTCGGAAGATTTGGGTGAATTCTCTATCCATTACAGCCATGAGAAAAAAGCTGATGAACTCATCATTGGCTACCTCAACTTATGTCCAGTACCTTCACAGTGTTTGGTGATCACATCCGATAAGGAGATTGTTAATTTTGCTCGTAGGCTTCGGACCAAACGAATGACCTCAGAAGAATTTTACGCAGAATGGGTCAAACGGGAAACCGAAGAGGACGAAACGGAATTTAACCACCTGAAAGAAGGATTGACACCAAGTTCGGAAACCGATTACTGGGAGAGACAATTCCTTCCTTGATATGTTGTTCAACTCAATCCCATTTTTAATCTTCTTTTCCATTGTTTATTTGCTTTATTGGGCCCTCCCCAAAGAGGTTCGAAAGTATTTTCTGCTCCTTGCAGGAATCGGTTTTTATGCCTACTTTTCTTTGGCACTGACTTTCCACTTTTTCGTAGTAATCAGTATCAATTACCTTTTGTATCGCAAAATCAAATTAAGTCCTACAAAGTTTTGGGTTGGATTTACAGTTGCACTCAACCTAATCAATTTAGGATTTTTTAAATATATTTATTTTTTCAGTAAGGTTCTTGCTGATCTAACCAACTATCCGTTCTTTAAACAAGTTCCTGATCTCATCCACATTGCCCTACCACTTGCGATCAGTTTTTATACTTTTCAAGTGATTGCTGCGGCAGTTGACACCTATCGTGATTCAACAAAACCTATTGTTAAAGTAGAAGATTACTTTTTGTTTGTGGCTTTTTTCCCTGTGTTAATTGCCGGACCCATCATGAGGATGTCTGACTTTTTTCCAAACTTAGACAAACTCACTCCAAACAAAGAAAAGATGTACCGAGCGTCTTATTTACTCATGTCTGGACTTGTGAAAAAAGTACTCGTGGCAGATCCCATGTCTCTCACCATCTCACCTGTGTTTGGTTCTCCTGCCGAATATGATTCATTTTCGTTATTCATCGCAGGAGTTTGTTATTCCATTCAAGTTTATAGTGACTTTTCTGGACTTACTGATATGGCTCGTTCCATTGCTTTATTTTTAGGATTTGAAACACCTGAAAACTTTAAGGCTCCCTTTTTCTCAACCTCTGGGCGAGAACTTTGGAAACGTTGGCATATCACACTTTCTTTTTGGCTTAGAGATTATATTTATTTTCCATTGGGTGGTTCTCGTAAAGGAGAACTTCGCACTTACTTAAACCTAATCGTCATTATGACACTCGGGGGATTTTGGCACGGAGCCGATTACACCTTTATTTGTTGGGGATTTTATTGGGGAGTGATTCTTGCTGGGGAAAGATATTTTGAAGACAATCTTGGCTGGAAGTTAACACCGCAAAAAAACAAATTCTTAATTGTTGTTAAGGCCCTCATTGTTTTTGTTTTGTTTTCTATTTCTGGTTTAATGTTTCGTTCGAATAACGCATCAAATATGGTGGATCATTTCCATGGTATCTTTACCCACTTTTCACAAAGTTTGGAAGCAATGTTTGTCGGCGATTCCAACGAGTGGTTACTCGCTGCCACATCGTTGTTTGGAACTGGGTCTTCTTTTCGATTTCAACACATTGAAAACTTAGAACGAATCTTTTATACATCTATTGCCTTACTTTTTTTCCACCACATTCAGTATGTTCCTGAATTTTGGGATCGAGTTCGTAAACATGATTTGTGGTTGGTTCCTGTGCTTGGGATTATCACTGTATTTCTTCTCGCTACTCTTTCCCAAGATGGCGGAGAATTTATTTACTATAAGTTTTAGGAGACATTGTGGATTTAATTCGTAATCGATTTTTATTAGTCCCGTTCCTAGTTGTTTTTCTTGCATTTTGTTTGGACAAACTTTTGCTTCTCGAAAATGTTCATACTTATTTTTCAAAATCACTTTCAGATATAAACTATATCCAAAAACACCAGTTATATGAAGATCTGAAGGTTTATTTGTCTAACAAAGATCGAGACAAAGTATTAGTTTGCTTTGGCAACTCTCGTGCTCTCTTGTTTGACAATGAATACATACATAGAAAGTATCCTGGTTGGGTGATGTTTAATTTCTCCGTACCGGGAGGAAAGCCAGATTATGTATTACAATGGATGGAACAATTCCACAAAGACAATGTAAAACCAGATTTCTTTTTGTTTGATCACTCGGTGGAAATGTACAATTCTGCAGCAACTTTAAAAGTGGATGAAACTCTAACTAATGGACTCAATGTATCTTTTGTTTTAAAACATTTTTCACTATTTTCAACGGATGATATTTCGACTTTGATCGCAAAACGAATGTTTCGTGCTTATCAATACCGTCCTAAGCTAGAGGTTATCATCACAAGGGCCAAAAATAAGGAATCGTTTTTGTTTCCCTATCGTGAGTTACGTAACAGCTTGATGGAAAATTTAAATAGGGGCAAAGGTTCAGCCATGACTCCAGGAACCCACCAATCTGTACTCCCGGCTGAATTATTAAAAAAATCTGCGATTGGGGACTTTCATTCTTATTTGGTTCCATTCCAATTTTCAGAAAGCATTTTGAGTTTTACAAACCAATCTTTGGAACTTGCAAAACAGTTGGGAGTACCATCCGCAGTGATTTGGGTTCGACTCTCATTGCCCTATATGGATCACATTCGTAATTTGAAGGTTTCTGTGGGAGAAGGTAAGGTGGATACGGTGTATCATGATTGGTTTCCGAGGATGGTTGCCTATCATAATCAAAATGGAATTCCTTTTTGGAATATGAACGATGATCCAAATTATACCTGCAACAACTTCAGTGATGCAGGTCACATGTCACCAACTTGTTATGATGAGTATACCGATTATATTTTTAAAAACCTAATTCAGTCTTTTGTAAAAGGTGCTCGGTAAAATTCCGTGCGATTTTGAACATCATTGGGTGAAAGTTTTTCTGGATCTGTTGGATTTGGTTTTGTAGGACTTTGTGGTTGGGGTTTGGTATTATTTTCTTTATCCACTGAATATCCATAATAATAGCCATGGACAATTTCCACTACTGAGACTGGAGTTTCGGAATTTACGTTTTGAATTTCCACTGTAATTTCTTCTGGTGGTGCTAACAATTCGAAGACCCACTGAGCTTCCCCTTCGATCTTTTCTTTTCTTAAGATGGTTGGGTTTTCATTTTGTCCATTACCGGAATATACAGTAAGAACCCACTCTTTTAATTTTCCATCAGTTGCCACACCAATGCCTATGGACTGAGGGGATGCCTCTCCGGCTTTCAGATCAAATCGAATGGCACCACCTTTAGAAACGGCACCATAGAGTCTTTTTTTGGAAAGAGTAGGGTAGAGAGCCAAATCCTGGATTCTAGTTGTGACTTCTTTCACATTTTGGCTCAGAACGGATGGTTCGGAATGAAGGGCTTGCATTGAAGCCAATGTGATTCCAACCGATGCAATCAAAGAGTATCTCATTCTCCTAATAGGACTAAAAAAAGGGATTCCTTACAAGCAAAAGAAAAAGAATTTACCTAGAACAATTTCGAAATTTAGCCAATTCTTGGACCAAAGATTCTCGTTCATCCGGGTCTAGATTGTTCCGATTTTTCCATTGTAGTTCCATTCGTTCAAACGCAGGTCGAAATCTTGGAGAGCAGTTTTTTGCAAAGTATTGGTAGGCACTCATTCTATCAGATTCATTTTCGTTGATTAATTTGTAAAATTCGAATACGGAATGATTATCATCACTAGAAAAATTCAATATAACGTATGTTTTGTGACATTCACTTAAGGTTAAGGCTGGAACTTTAGTGTTTCTGCAATTTACAGCAATATCAGTTTCTAAAAATGACAACATCTCTTCATAAGTGTAATCACGAAAAGGTTTCGACAATAGTTTACCTTTGCGGGATCCGTTGGGATCAACTGCATGTTTTGGTTCTTCAACCTGAACAAAATTTGTAACGACCTTGGGTTTTTGATAAGGATTGGTGACAGTCAAATCATACGTTCCTGATTTTGCATCAGTTGTATCTACTTTTATATCGATACGTTCTGGTGATTTGACTTCTTTACTTAGGATTGGGAGCGCCTCATTCTTTCGGGTAAGGTCCACTTTGGTAGCATCTAAAAAATGTTCTCCTTCAATAGTAACATTTGATATTGTTTTTTCTACTTTGGATTCTGATTTGGGAAGGAGGATAGGTTTTTCTTCCTCTAACACTACCTTAGGTGGTTCCGACAGAATGACTTCCACATCTTTCCATGCAGACCAAACTGCTGGTTTTTTAAATATGTTCAGAGGTGCAGTTCTAACAAGATACACACCAGAAGGAAGTTCCTCAATGGATTGGTAAGCGGTATCAATTTTTTTATCGATAACCACTTTCCCAGTTTTTTCTTTGATTTGGATTTGGTATCCACTAGCTCCGGAAATGGGTTTCCAGACGATTAGTTTTGTCCCGTCTTGTGCACCGATTGCAAAGGATAGAAAACAAAAGAATAATAAGAATCGTTTCATATTTAGTTTCATCGTTTTTCTTTGTACAACCGTTTTGGTGAGATAAACTCTATATCAGAAGGTTTTAACGACTTAAATTGATCCAAAGCCAGAATGAAACTTCCCTTTCGAGATAACAATAAACTGGAATCTTTATAAACGCTAAGATCCCATGAAAACGAACCCTCATCTAAGATACTTAAATCTTTTAAAGTATGTTTGGAATCCTTTGTTGTAATTTTATAAATGGCAATCTTTTTGTCTCCATTATGTTGATACAGAACTAAATCATATCGTTCGCCTGCTACTCCTGTTACTTTCCACTGAAATTCTAAACTGGATTTTCCTTTCATTTGCACGACAGTTCCATTCGGAGACATCATTTCCAATTTAGGTTCTAATTTTTGTGAAGGTTTGTTTTCGTTTGGATCCACTTCCGGTTCTGGAATTTTCTTTTTATCCACGACAGCAAAACTTAGTAAAGCGGACGTTTCCGTTTCTTTGCCTTCTTTCGATTTACCAATGATGCTTGCGTAGAAAGTTCCTTTTCCTAATTGGTTCCAATTTGGTACAAGAAAGTTAGAGGCTGTTTCTTCAGAGAAAACTATGTTTGCCATTTTAGAATCTTTGGAAATTTTCAATTGATAAGACTTCAATTCTGCATTCCCATCCCAAATTAATATGGCTTGGTTTTGTTTGATTTCATCTGCTGAAATTTCAGAGTTGGGTGATGGCCGTAACCATTTCGGTGCCGGCACATTGTTCTGTTTTTTTACTGTAAAGGAAAGGGTTTGGCTTTCTCTATCTTTTGTGTCCGGAAAGGCAGATTTACCAATTACCTTCCAATAATATGTACCTTCTTTAAAATCATCGTAGGAAATTTGGTTTGCGGTAGTTTCTAATTGTTTAATTGGGTTTGTTAGTTTAGGCGAATTCGATACAATCAACTTATATGAGTTAGCCGTAGATAGTTTGGTCCAAGTGAGAGTTACTAAAGGATATGTTTGGACAAAGGGTATCACTGTTCCTTGTTCCGGAGATTCTCCCTGAAAGGATTCCATTTTTGATACAAAAAATTTATTGATCTCGCTGAATTCATTTCCGCTACCAGTTTTATTTTTGACCTTCAATCTCCAGTAGAATGTACCTTCTTTTAATCTGAAGTCGGCCTGTGTTCCCTCAACTTTTTCATTGATAAATATCATTTGAAAGTTAGGTGATCTGGAAATTTCTAAAATAGGATCTTCATATCCAGATTCTACTTTCCACTGAAAGTGGACTGATACATCGTCCGGCTCTGCATAGAATAATTTTTGAGAAGAAGGCGCTAGGAGAACAACGGGAATTTTTTTGATTTCGATTCCTGTTTTTTTGAATTCCGCTTTTTTCCCCTCATCGACAGCCACGGACTTTCCGTCCTTCTGTTTGATAGTTGTTTTTCCTTTTTCCACAAAAAGACTCAGTTCTCTTTCTTTGGAACGTTCAATTTTGACATTTCCAGAATCTACATTGATTTCGCTTCCAGAACTTGTAATTTTTAACTGACTTTTTTGGGATTCGTTCTTTTTGACTTCTAGGGAACCTTGGGTGAATTCAAGGTTTGGTTCTTCTCCCGTCAAATCCAAGTTAAACATTGAATTTTCATCGATGTTAATTTCTGTTCCGTCTTTTAATCGAATGAGTGCATCAGAAAATGCTTCCGATCGAATCGTATCTTTATTAGTGAGAGAACTGTTGTTTTCCAGTTTTTCCCAAATCACTTCGTCTTCAAATTTTCTTTGAACAATATTGTTTTTAAAAAAGATGGTTCCAACAACTTCACGATCTCCAATCCCAATTTTGCGATTGATATCCAAATAAAATAAAATCGTGAATAATATTGCTACGCTTAAGAGGGTGAATAAGACGAGACGGTCGCGTTTGTCTAAATTCATTTTTTCCCCTTTTTCACTACAGTGATTCCAACTAACTTTTGTAGTTCGCTTAGGTTTTTGGGATAATTTGGATCTGTTTTTCTTCCAAGCACTGCATAGACTTTTTGAGCTTTGGATTTCCCTTTTAATTCAATTTCTCCCATACTCAGTACATGGTAGTCGGATTTGACTTCTTGGTAAGTGGTTTCTGTTATGAGTATGTCAGTGTGAGTCTCTTTATTCAGTGACTCCACGCGGGAAGCAAGGTTGACTGAATCGCCAATGACCGTGTATTCCATTTTATCGGAACTTCCGATTTGTCCCGCAATGACATAACCAGTATTAATCCCACATCCAATTTGAATGATTGGTTTTTTAACAGTGCCTCTGCCTTTGTTAAACTCAATGAGTTTGTCGCGCATCCTAAGTGCCGCTTCGACAGTTAACTTTGCATGGTGTTTAGAATCACGGAGTGCCCCCCAAGTTGCCATAATGGCGTCCCCGATAAACTTATCTACAGTCCCACCCGTTTCTTGGACACATTTCACCATCTCTGTCATGTATTGGTTTAAAAATTCAACAACCTCTTCTGGTTGTAGTTTTTCTGAAATTGCTGTAAAACTTCGAATGTCTGAGAAAAAGATGGTGCAATACTTTCTTTGTCCACCAAGAGATAGTTTCCCTTTGGCTGCAAGTTCTGCGATGTCTTGGTTGACAAATCTTCCAAAGGAGTCTTTTAATTTTTCACGTTCTTCCAAACCCCGTCCCATACTCACGAACGATTTGGTAAGAGTTCCAATTTCATCATGAGTGGTAGCGTGAAGTTCAATATGATAGTTCCCACGTCTGATTTCTTCAGAAGCGTCGACTAATTTAAGAATGGGTGTTGATAGAGATTTTGCAAAAATATAAACAACGATAAAAGAAAGTGCTAACGAAACAATCAATATGTAGACGTTTCGTTTCTGAATGTTATTAACTTCTTCAAAGATCTTTGCTTCCCTTACTTGTGATATTACACCAACACCACCGAGCCCTAGTTTTTTGAAAGATCCAAGATAGGAAACACCATCTTTAGATTCATAACGAAACTGCCCATTGTCTACGGTGGATTTTTTCATACGTTCCACAATAGGAAGATCATTTAGATTGATACCCGATAAAACTACTTTTGCATCTGGATGTGCTAATACACTTCCATCCTCACTCACGAGGAAGGTTTCGACTGGACCTGATGTTTGAAATGCGTCTAACAAACTATCTAGTTTGACTAAAGTTACAAGAATGGTATGTGTATCTTTAGATTCCGAAAGTGGGAAACTGAGACAGAGGATTGGATGTCGAAAGCGAGGACTTGCATTCCAAATGACAGTTGTACCACCAAAGGATTTTTTTAGTTTTGGTTGGATATTACGAAGTAATTCCTTCACTTCTGATTTTTGATAATCATATTTTTGTAGAAATTCATCATTCAAAGTTTCAAATTTTGGATTTAAGCTCACATCGTAAGCTCCAATCAAAAGAAAGTTTTGATCTTCTTCAAACAACTCTTTGGCGATTGCATTGGCAGAGTTGGGGTTTCTTAAAATGGCAGATGCCGTGATATGGACATCTTGTTTTATCGAATGTAAGTCCGATTTTACTTTTAAGGAAAGGATCTCGTTAATTTTGATATTATTTTCTTTAACTCGAACCTCACTATCTTTTCTGAAAAAATAAGAAGCAAGAAAGATGATGCCTGACATGGAAATAAGCAGGACAACTGAGGTAATGAGAAGGAGTTTGTATCGAATTGGAAACTGCAATTCTCCATGAGGGAGGGAATCCTTGGACAAGAGGGTACGGAGTTTTAGCAATATCGTTTTCATATCATTGGTACTTTTACCAACTTCACAAAAAACGGTGCTAAAAAAAAAGTAAAATTGAAAGGGGAAACTAATTTTTTACTAAGGGCAAGTCAAATCAACGTTATACGTCTGCCGGAAAGGGTATTCCGGGATGTTAAATGTAGTCTCTCGTACTACAGTGTCAGGAAATCCGTCCCGTTTCACGAGGTCTCCCAAACAAACAGCCTTATAAGTTCCTGGGTTTAGGTATTTTATTTTTGCCCCCTGTTTTGCAGGTGTTGCCGCAAGAGGCAAAACGTTTAAAAAATCAGATTCTTGTTCCCTAAATATTCCATAGTAGTGTAACAAGGAATTTCCACCACCCGAGATGGTTAAACTAGATGCCGTTTCAGGGTAAATGATCCGAGCTCTTGTCAATAAATTGCCGCCAGCGTCACCCTCCCCTTTATGGTCATAAAAAATATCGCTGATCCCCACATAGGTTACAGTTGTCGCACGACTCGTAACATACGAATGTAACATTAGATTTTCTTTGAGGTTAACTCGCACTTCCAAGATATAAGGGTCAAATCCATCTCGGATCTGCATATCCGATTGAACCGATTGGCTAGCAAGTTGGGTGTAGAGTGCGGGGAACATTTTGGGAACAATTGTACTTTTAGCGGAGGTTGATGTTCCCGCCACATAGTTGTTACGTGGCACAATATTCAGTCCATTGATAATGGGTCTATTGTCAAATCGGCCAGAAACGGGTGCTCCTCCATCCAAAGCGTATCCAATCACAAGAGAGCGAAAGTAGATGGCGGCGTAGTAATACTCGCGCCCAAACCAGGCTCTACCTGCTGAAAAAGAAGATTCCCAACCTACTGTTTCTGCAGAAGGATCGTTGGATGGAAATTGGGCTCCGACCCCATTAAAAAAATCAGAGGCTTTTATAATTCCATTACTTTCTGTGCAGGTGTTATTATCAAATGAGTAAGTGACCGTACAAAATACCTGTCGGTTCGGTGCAATGTAGTCCCAGAATTTATTGGAATCTACTGTATCACGAATTTGAGTGAGGTCATTTAATCCTTTTACATACTTACTCGAAATTCGCACTTCTCCAATATCTAAAAAGATCGGAAGGTTTCCTACTTTGGGTTGGTTGACCAAGGTCATCGTCGGATCAAGTCCTTCTCCTTGGGAATCAATATACAATTCTCCGGTTCCATTGTTGAGCTCATTCCAATCAAGTGGATTATCCGTTGCATACGTTCCTTTCAACAGTAATAACATTCTGTTATTAAAGAGTGTGGAAATAACCGGAAGATTTGATTCATCGCCTAAATCTAGTTTAGTTTTACAATCGATAAGAACTAGAATATTGATAAATAAAAACAGAAAACGTAGATAGATTGAATTCATTAAAACAAAACTCCTACTGTTAGACCGAAATAGAAAAAATCTACGTTCTGCAAAGTATAATTAGCAGGGTTTTGTAACCTGGGATCATCATAAGGACTGGAAAGTGGGTATCTATATTGATTGGGAACATCCATGTGTGTTTCAAAAATCTTATGATAGTCCAATCGAACTCCAATTCGAATTCTACGACCAGCAATAAAACTAGCTTCTAACCCGGCAAAGGCGGAAGGGTTCCAACGAGCCGTATCGGAAGGACGAGCCACTACATAGGCAGATCCGCCACCACCTTTGATAAAAAATTGGATGGGAAGTTCCACAGGAATTTTGTAAGCGAGAGCCGCATAAAGTGGCATAGCAGTGAGTGCCCTTTCTGACCTAGACAAAAATACCGCATAAGAACCACCGACTTCCGTATAGAAAATCCAAGGCCATGGCATTCGTGCGTAGAATCCTCCCCCAAGGGTTGTTTCCAAAACACGAACAGTAGGTGTTCCCGGCATGGGGTTTGCTGCACCCACCCATCCACCGATTTCATACCGGCGTTTGTTGTATTCTTCTAAGGTTTGTGCGGAAAGGAGACCGGAAAACAGAGTGAGTGCGAAGAATAGGCTAAGGAAGAAGGATTTTATACAATTCATGAATTTCCGGATAATCTTCGTAATATGCGCGGACAAAATAGAGTCCATCCGGCGGGAGAGTGATCCCTGCAATCGAACGGTTCTTCTCTTCCAAAATGGAGCCGATGGATCTAGATTTCCAACGTCCCTTCCCAATGTCTAGTAAAGTTCCGACGGTAATGCGAACCATATTGTGCATAAATCCATTGGCGCGGATTCGAACTTGGACCCAATCTGATGTCAATCGTTCCAAACGAATGTCAAAGATATTCCGGATCGCACGTTTCCCTGCCATCGACTTTGCTTTGGTTAGGGATCGAAAGTCTTTTTCCCCAATAAGGTTCGTGAGTTGGTTTTCCACAAAATCCCAATCCACAGGGTGTTTTTCCCAGTAGGCTCTGCCTTCGACAAAGCTACTTTCATATTTACTGTAATAGATTTTGTAAATATATTCTCTGCCCGTACAACTAAACCTGGAATGAAAGTCTATTGGGACTTCAACAATGTTTTTTACGGATACTCCTCGTTTGGTGAGGGCATTCACAGACACTAGGAATTTGTGGAAGTTGGGAATGGGGAATTCTGTTTTAAAATTACACACCATACCCAGAGCATGAACACCAGTATCTGTTCTACCGGCAACTGACAATCGTGATGCGGGATTTTTCCTTAAGATAATCGAAAGAGCAGATTCAATGGAGGACTGGACCGTAGGAATGTCTTTTTGTTTCTGCCAACCGTAAAAATGAGTACCGTCGTATTCGACGAGAAGTGCGTAGTTGGGCAAACCCTTACTTCTCGCCTCCCATTGCTTCAAGGATGGCGTTGTATTCGTCATACAACTCGCGTGTCATTTCTACAATAGGTCCTGGTTTCCCTTTCGAAGCCTTTCCTGAACCGTAGAGTCTTGCTAGCGTTCGTTTGGCGCGCGATAAAAGCAAAACTTGATCTTCTGGTTTGGGAGCCATTTGGTCTTTGAATTTTTTGGTAAGATATGCGTTGAGATAGATGACACCATCAAATCCCCAGTTGTTATCGGTATCGGGCCCGAGCATTCCTGCCGCTTGGTCTACTGGTTCGTTTCCATTTTGCATGAGCTCTAACGTATAACCGTAGATAACAGCTGCTTTTTGGTAGAGAAAATCTCTAATTTTATCATATCCGATGTGCGGAAATTCTTCGTGTAGATCAGAAAAATACCATGCAGCGCGAATGGCGCAAACTGCCTTTTTAGGAGTAGGGGCAACACTGGCACCACGGAGTTGGTAACAGTCCATCCCGAGTAAGTAAGAAGCAGCACCTAACACAATTTGACGGTCTCCTGTAAAATCGAGGGGACCTAGAATTTTTTCAATATAACTTCTGCGAGAATCCGTTGCCATACGGATGGCTTCGTTATCGGCTGGGTTTAGAGCACTCCAATCTTTTGGAAAAGAAGAGTATAAACACCGCGGACAGACGGACATGACATAATCCAGAGGACTGACACGACCGAATTTTCTATTTTTTTCGTATAAACGACGTAAATCTTGGGCCAACTTCCCGGCGATGAGTCGACCACCCCCTTGGAACATTTGTTCCTTTTGGTGATTTTCATCACAAATTGGGCAGACTGTGGACTCTTTGGCGCGAAAAGATACTTTTTTGGACTGGGCTGCGGCTAGGGACATAGGAAAAATCTAGGAAAAGGCTCAATTTTAAAATACAATCTGTCAATCCAATATCAGAAATCTCCGATAATACTCACAGGGGCCACCCCGAAATTACTTGTAAGATTCTTCGAAGGAAGGAAAGTACGGAAACGGAATGAACGGCAGAGCAATGAAACAATCCCTTCTTATTCTCATGATGAGTCTCGTGATGCAGGCACCTATGTTTGCTGAATCGGTCTCTAGTAAATCATACCACAAACGAATTGAACTTTTGACTTACTTACGTGAGTTAGAACCAATCGTAAAAAATTTCCGTGGGGAAGATCCGGAAGGAAAACCTACTGAATTAAATGCACCGGAAGGGAAAGAAGGCTTTCGTATAAAGAAATACAACGAAGCCAAACGCATATACCAAGAAGGTTTGCAATACCACTTCGAAGGTAACTATTCCTCCGCTTACCAACGATTTCTCGAATGCCAATTGGGAATCGAAAAGATTACCGAAGAACTTTCACAACTCTATATCTTACGTGCAGAAGAGATGATGAAAACGGCAATGGAAAGAAAAAATCCTAACAATCCTATGGATAAAGCTTTGCTTGATATTTCCATTGAATACGGAAAGGGTTCTTACTTCCGTCAAGACGTAATGGACATTCCAAGAGAAGCCCCTTATTCACGCCGTATGTACGATCCAAAAGAAGCTCATTATAGTTATAACAAATATGATATTGAGAAAAACTTGGAGTTGGGATACAAACACCTAGGTCTTGCTAAAGAAGCAAGGGCAACTGCTTTGAGAGTAGAAAAGAATTTGGAAAAACACCAAAAACTACAACCATCTCATAGAAAGTATCGTATCGATTTGTATTTCGGTGCCATCAATCTTGGTCGTGATTCGAAAGCAAATGCGATTAATATCTATAAGTTGAAATATCCGTATGACAACTATTACCTGAACAATTCCCAAGCAAAATCAGAACCATCTAAAGATGAAAATGGTGTCGCAGTGGAAGGCCAACCTGTGAAAGTTGATGGTGTTACTTATGATTTTACAAAAAATCCTTACATCAAGTATGACAAGCGATTACAAGCTATGTTTGATGTTCGTGTTCCCGAAGACTACCGCGTGGATCATGCTGACGTGAGAGGTCGAGTGTATGATTTGGATTCCAACAATATGGTGTTCATGAAATACGACCAGGAACGTAAAAAAGCATTGAATGTCCCTGCAAAACCTGCCTCTGGAGCAACATCTACTCCGCAACAATAAGAAACGTTATCTAACACTGTTTCCAAAGCCTTAAGCCCAAGATTTTTCTTGGGCTTTTTTATTTCCACAGAATGACCTCTTTTGTCTAATTGTTGCTATGGCGAAAATTCCGGTCGTTGACGATCTCATTAAGAAAAATTTACACGGACTCAGCGTCCACTACGGGCGTTTGGTGATGAAGGTTTACTTAAGAATCACCCTTCTTGTTTTTGGAAAAGCAAGCCCCTATTTGATCAGAGGGTTGTATCGTTCTCTAACAGGTAACAAGGAAGCTCGTATCAATGAGTTTTTAGAGGGAACCAAAATTTGGGCGGAAGATGTTCTAAAGATTACTAAAACTAAACTCATCGTATTTAACGAAATCAATGTTCCCGAAAAAGGTCACATGGTATTTCTAAATCATGTGAATGAAATGGATTTTCCTTATGATTGTTATGTGATCCGAAAACCATTTTTAGCAAACCAAGTAATCAAAAAAGCACTCTTTGCTTATTGGTGGATGGTGGCTATGGGTTCACAAGTGTTTGATAATTCTAAGGCTATGTCCGTTGCCATTTCTGTGAAAAACTTAATCGAAGGACTTAAAACCACTTCCTACATTGTGTATCCAGAAGGTAAAAATACCTATTCAGAAGAAATTCTCCCCTTAAAAAAAGGAATGGTGAAAATTGCCTTTGATCAAAAAATTCCTGTTTTTGTTGTTTTGAAATCAGGAGTGACCACTTACCAAAACTACCAAAAAGGAAACGTAGTTGGTTACATGAGTTTAGGTGTACATGACCCCACTGATTTTTCTTCCTGGGAAGAATTCCAAACTTATTTAACCAATTTGATGCAAACCAAAAAACAAGAGTTAGATGTAATTACGGAAACCGAAAGAATCAAACTTTCTAAGGTTTAGTTCTACTACACCGGGGTAATTGATTATTTGAAAGTTCATTTTCCCGCTTGTTGTCTTTGAGTATTGGATTTATGAACAAATGGATTGACAGGCGAGAAAATAGATCTACAATTTATTTCTTAAAAAATAGGAGTATTTATGAAAAAGTTGTTTGGTTTGATCCTAGGAATTTTGTTCACTTCGACTCTTTTTGCGGGAGAAGTTGGTTCTGATTGTACATTCAAAGGAAAAAAATTAGCAGGTAAGGTCCAGTTCGTTACCAGCTTCCCTGATTTTAAGGTGCAAATTGTAGATAGTTTTCCTGACCTCAAAGTACAAAAGGTAAGTAGCTTTCCTTCCGACTGCGGTAAATGGCAAGAAGTAACTTCATTTCCCGATTTCAAAGTTCAAATTGTAAATAGTTTTCCCGACTTCAAAGTCAAATACGTAGATTCATTTCCTGGTGTACCGTAAAGAACCATCCAACGGATAAAGGGAATTCCGATTCATTAACTCTAGGGATAAGTTAAAGAAAGCTCTTGCTTTCACTGTTTGGTGGAAGCAATTGTTTCGGTCTGGATTACAGGCTGGGTCTTGGCCATAGGGTGGGATCATTTGGAAAATAAACTGAGTATCCCCATCCACACTTTGATAAAGAATTTTTTCTTCATCAATCCAGCCACAAGCACTTCCATAAGCAAAGTAGGTGCTTCCCGACTTCACACCACTTGCACGCATGTCTTTACCAAAGCCCGCAAAATAGGTTTCTTTTCCCACCACTCCTAAAATGGTAGGGAGAACATCGAGTTGGGAGGAGATTCTCTCATCTAACTTTGGTTTTATGTATTTGGGAGCGTATAATAAAAAAGGCACCATCCGATCTTCATAATACGACAAATATCTATGATGGGTATGGTCTCCCACAAATACAAATAAAGTGTCTTCAAAATACTTTCTTTTTTGTATTTCTTTCATAAATGTTTCTAAAGCAGCATCAGAATAATGATAAGTATTTAGATAATCAAAATCGGTGACGGTTGAATCATAAATTTCATACTTCGAATTCGGCACCTTATATGGATAATGTGTTGTCATAGTGAGAATCGTCATTAAAAAGGGTTTGTTCTCTTTTTGATACAAATCCATTTCTTCTAAAGCTTTTGTGTACAGATGTTCATCATCGTAACCCCAGGCACCAATTTCATACTTTCCAGATTTACGAAAATCTTCTTTCCCAATCAAAGTTTTGAATCCAAAATGAGGAAGGATGGTGGCCAAACTATCGAATTTTAAATCATCTCCTGTAATAAAACTGGTTTGGTATCCAAATTCAGAAAATAGATTCCCAATCGCAGAAAAGTTACTCAAGATTTGTGGTGTACGAATGGCAGTGAGTCCCGGTCTATCGGGAACACTTGTGAGGACAGAAAGTAGAGCGTTACTGGTTCTGCCTCCATTGGCATAGAATTTTCGAAAGCTATGGCCTTTTTTCGCCAAAGTATTGTAATACGGTGTTACTTCTTTTCCTAACCAAATGCCGTTAGATACAGGCCAAACATACTTCCCTGTCCAAGATTCTTGGATGACTAAAACCACATTGATTGACTTTCTACCTGGTATTTCTTTGATTTTTCGAACGAGTGGAAACTCGGGATCACTCACAAATTCGGCACCGGTATAATTAATTTCTTCCTTAACTACTGCTAACATTTCTTTGTCAGTCATTTTTAGATGTTTGGGAATCGATTGGCTTTTGAAGTCGTTGATGGTTGTATAAATTCCATTTAACGCCAGTTGGTTGATGAGAGCGTCATCAGATATGATTGCCTCACTAGCACGTAAAGGAGATTCTTGTGGTCCACCACGAAGTCCAATCAAGAAAAAGAGGATCCAAAGAATGGTTTTGAAAGAAGTGGATCGAAAAGACTCTTTTTCGTTTTGTTTTTCTGAGATTTTAAGTTTGAAAAACCAGTAACGAATTCCCGTTACATACAATACAATAAAGATTAAAAAAGATAAAATTTTAAACGGAGCTTCTTCAAAGGCAGAAGAAACCAAAACATCCAAATCTCCTAAAAATACAATGGCTTCATATCCGATGTGTTTGTTTGCGTTCTCAAAGTATAATAAATCGGCAAATAAATGGATTAAACAAAATGGATACAGAACCAAAGGTGTAATAAGCCAAAAATATCGATACCACCTTAGTTTAGAGGCATTCTCCCAAAGGGACAATATGTAAAAGCCAACTAACAGAATAGAAATGGTAACCCAATCAAATCGAAATCCAATCAAGAATGCTTTCAGCAGAATTAATAATGGGAACTCTTCCAGCCGGTAAGAATAAACGATAAAAAATAAAATACGATGTAGGAAGAGAGTGAGAAATCCAAAGGAGAGATAGGTTAGGAAAATTCGATCCGAAAACCTAGGAGTGGGGAACTGTTTCACCATAAAAAAAGAATTCGTCATGGAAGAAGACGGTCAATCGACTTCCGATCTTTCTGTTGATTTATTTTCATGGCTCTTTAGTTTTGATCCTACTCACATGAAGCCGATCCAAAAAATACTCATCGCCAACCGCGGTGAAATTGCTGTACGTGTCATTCGCACCGCAAAAAAAATGGGCATCAAAACGGTCGCGGTTTATTCCGATCCGGATGCACACAGTCTATTTGTTCAGTCTGCGGACGAAGCGTTCTCTTTAGGCGGAACCGATGCCCGTTCTTCCTACTTAGATGTAGAGAAGGTCATTCAGGCTTGTCTAGAAACGGGGGCTGATGCAGTCCATCCAGGTTATGGATTTTTATCTGAAAATACCGATTTCGCTAAAAAATTAGAAAAACATGGAATTCGATTTATTGGTCCGAAACCTCACGCCATTGAAGCCATGGGAGACAAGATCGGCTCACGCATGTTAGTTGCGAAAAGCGGGGTTCCTGTTGTTCCTGGTTATGAAGGTGCTTCCCAAGAAATGTCCGTATTCAAAAAAGAGGCCGAAAAAATCGGCTATCCGATTATGGCAAAGGCAAGTGCCGGTGGAGGGGGGAAAGGAATGCGTAGGATTGATACGCCAGAAGAATTAGAGCCTGGTATACTTTCTGCAAAACGCGAAGCTCTTTCTGCATTTGGTGATGACCGTATCCTCTTAGAAAAATATATCATAAACCCGAGGCATGTGGAGTTCCAAATTTTTGGAGATACAAAGGGAAACATCATCCATTTACATGAAAGAGATTGTTCTTTGCAAAGACGCCATCAAAAGGTAGTCGAAGAAACTCCTGCACCAAACTATAACAGTGAATTAAAATCCAAAATGTCCGATGCTGCTGTTATGGCTGCGAAAGCAGTTCAATACGAAGGTGCCGGAACCGTAGAATTTATATTAGGTGGGAGTGGTGAGTTTTACTTTTTAGAGATGAACACACGTTTGCAGGTAGAACATCCTGTTACGGAGATGACAACGGGTCTTGATTTGGTCGAATGGCAAATTCGAGTTTGCCAAGGCGAATCCTTACCACAAATAAAAACTCCTCCGCAAAAAGGCCATGCAATGGAAGTGCGGATTTATGCAGAAGATCCAAAAGAAGGTTTTTTACCATCCACAGGACGGATCCACCATCTATCCTTTCCTACAAGAGACTATTTACGGATTGATTCTGGTGTGGTCTCCGGATCTGAGATAACAATGTTTTATGATCCCATGATTGCAAAATTGATTGTATGGGGTGAGGACCGAATTACGGCCATAAACCGCCTAATTGAATGTTTGTCGGAAACAATTGTCTTTGGACCTAAAACTAATTTACAATTTTTACAGAGACTTGTTTCCACAAAAGAATTTGCAGAGGGTAATGTTTCAACACACTTTATTGCGGACAACGAACCAGAACTTCTATCAGATAAAACCAAGGAAGAGCTCAAGTTAGCACTAGCAGGTGCCTTTTTCACCTCTAAAGAACCAAACAATCCTTGGGTTAAGGAGACCACCTAATATGGATTATCTATTTGAAACTAAAAATGGTCTCGTTTCTGTTTATGTGAGTGGTTCGTCCGTTCGAGTTCGGATGGGAACCAATTCCAATTCATTCCAATTGGAAGATTTGATAAAAATGGAACATCGATCATTGGATACAAATTCACTACAATCTGTAACCATGAAAGATGGATCTGTATTAAAATATCTTAAAGTACGAAATGAGATTTTCTTTCATTGGAAAGGGGAGATATGGAGTGGAAAACTTGCAGAAAGGTCCTATGAGGGCGCAGGTCAAACATCTCCCGAAATCAAAAGTCCCATGCCTGGAAAAGTAGTGCAAATCTCTACTGAAGTGGGAAAGGAACACAAACAAGGGGAGACCCTCCTAATATTAGAAGCGATGAAAATGGAGAACGCCGTTAAGGCACCTTATCCATGCCGTGTAGAAGAGATTCGAAAATTACAAGGGGACCTTGTCCAACAAGACGAAGTGTTGATCATATTACACAGAATAGATTCGGAAAAAACATAAATTTTCGAATCTATTTGACATATTTTTCAAATTTCCCACCATAAGGCAGTTTCTTTGGCTGATAGGTAGAGAATGTACAATCATATTATAAGAAGTTTTGCACTTCTGTTGTTTTTTTCGTTTTTTCACGGGGTTCTCGGTCAGGAACGTCAACCCCGTACCGATCTTCCGTTCGAGATCTCTGAAAAAAGGAGACTGAGCGAACGGGATTTCAAGAATAAAAAAGAGGGTGGGTACTTTACGGGCCTTCCTCTCATCAATTCCGATCCCAATGTGGGGGTAGGTTACGGTGCACGTGTGCTCTATTTTTACAATGGGGCAAAAACATCCCCGATGTTTGAATACACACCGTACCGTGTTCGGATCTTCGCACAGTATTTCAATACAACCAAACGGGCTCCTTACCACCAGTTAAGTGTGGATGCACCTTATATCTTCGATACTAAGTGGAGGCTCCGTGCAGATTTGGTGTATGAACGAAATCCAAACTCCCTTTTCTTTGGTATCGGAGAGAACACTCTCCAACCCCTTTCTTATTTAGAACGGAATGACCCCAACGGCCAAATCAGACGAAATGCTCCCTTTGCCGATTATGAAGACAATTTGAACTATCGTCGTCCAGGGGATGCGGGATCTGGGGAAGCTCCTATCGTGAGTGACCACAGATACAATCGTTATGACATTGAGAACCCTAACTTCAGTACTTCCGGTGAATATTCTTTTTTCGGAGGAACACTTCGTACGGTAACAGGGGTTCGTCTTTCCAAACAAATCATTCGTAGATACGATGGAAAGTATAACGACGCACAACTGGGGTCAGTTGATGGAATTTTGGGACTTTTGGACGTCGATCGTACCTTTGGAACTCCACAGGGCGAAACCAAGTTAACCCGCGACGATAAAGACGGAAAGATTCGGGGTATTAATGGTGGTTATACGAATACAGTTCGTGCCGGGATCGTTTTTGATACTCGTGACTTTGAACCAGATCCAAACCGTGGATTATTCTTAGAATACACTCACGAACGTTCGACTAAGGCCATTGGTTCTACATCAGAGTTCAATAAAAACTTAGTATCGGGCCGTATTTTCATCAGTCCGGTCCAATGGTTCACAACCAAACCTCCAGAGATTTTGGAAAAGTTTGTTCTAGCGGCTCGGGGAACTATGATTCAAACCAATGGGGATGCGCCGTTTTATGAATACCGCAATATGTGGGGAACGGAAATCAACCAATCCGGTCTTGGTGGTAGAACTACCATTCGTGGTTACAAACAAGATCGTTTTGTTGGCCAAACGATGGCATTTGCAAACTTTGAGATTCGTTGGAAGTTCGCAGAAGCTGAGTTTGGTGGGCAACACTTTGACTTCCAATTGGTTCCTTTTTACGACGTAGGTCGAGTATGGGACCGCACAGAAGATGCGAATTTAAAGAACTACAAACACTCTAGAGGGATCGGACTCCGAATTCCTTGGAACCAAGCAACTGTTATCTATTTTGATCATGCAATTTCGAATGAAGATAGACAAACGTTCATTAACTTTAACCATATATTTTAGGAGGGCAGAGCTTATGAAAAAAATTCAATATTGTTTCGCTCTTTTGGTCTTATCTTTTTTCATGAATTGTGAAATGAAACCTGTGGATGATATCTACGGTCTAAGCCCGGAAGAAACCAGTCAATTGATCGCAGGTATCTTAGCCAACCAAGGTCTCAGAGACAATGGTAATGGAACTGTGACAGATCCAGTTGCCAATCTAGTTTGGCAGAAGTGTACTCACGGCCAAGTTTACCGCCCGGGAAATAACGATTGTTTGGGAGCACCGCAAGGTTCCATTTTAAATCCGAACGATGTGGCTCGTGCAGGTGCAGCCCAGGTTGCCTACTGTGATTCCAAAACACATGCGTGTAACTCAATTGCGTTTCCTCAAGTGCTTCAAGGTTTTTCCTCAATTTCAGTCGCTGGCTCCAGCGAATTGTATGGGGCTTGCCAAAACAGCAATTATTTAGGCGCTAGTTGGAGAGTACCCACTGTGGCCGAATACCAAAGGTTAGTGGTTCCTGGTCGGGCTGCCACCCTCCAGTTCTTTCCTTCCACCCAGGAAGAAGACTATTGGACCGCTTGGTCGAACAACGAAGACATTCCAGGGGAAACAGCACACGCCATTTCGTTTGACCGGCAATCTTACGGAGTTCAGAGGAACGTTGTAAAAACACAAAGGAATTATGTCCGTTGTGTTCGTACCGGCCCCTAAACTCTTTACTTAAAACAATTTTCACCCACTCTCCTGATCTTTCAGGAGAGTTTTCGCTTTCCAAAAATCCAATTTCCTACTAATATTTTCTGATAACAAACCGAAGTACCCAATAGGTGGTAAGGTTTCATGAGAATTGACGAGTCTCCATTCAGTCGTATGAATGTAGATCTTTTAAAAGATCGCCGGGTGAACTATGCCGGTCATGGTCAATTGGAAAGTGCCCCTGAATCCCTCTCTGCCCTACATGTCATTTCGCACGAACTCGGACATGCAGCCGAATTCAAAAATGAAGCCTTTCGCGAAGGGCGTGATGTACAATCTGTCCAAGTAAAAATCAATTATGAGCTCCGAGATGGTCGGATGGTGGCTGTGAGTGGGGAAACGCATGCAGTCACTCGCCCAAAATCGAAATCGGAAGAAGATCCCGCACTGACTCCTTATTCAGATGGGAAGTCTATAAAAGATCTTTTCCAATTGAAAGAGGATGAAGATAAAAAACCCAATTCAAAAGAGAAAACCAAATTAAATCCAAAAGAGTTAATGCAAAAGTCTCATGAAAAAGAATTGGAATCTAAAATTAAAGAACTCGAAACACGACTAGAATCAGAGAAAACAAAGAAGTCATCCTCCGATGTTCATTCTGCAGAACGATTGAAAGAAATTGAGTCAGAAAAAAAACGTTTGGAAGAAGAAGTTAGGCTCATCCGAGTGAAAGAACAATTGAAAGAGACTTTTGCACTACTTACAGACTTTCGTAAAATGATGACATCAAATTTATTTGGAATGATGAGTATACAAACCGAATCGAATTCAGGTAATTATTTAGATACCTTCGTTTGATCTATCATATTTTCTACAATAAACTCACGTAATTCTCCCACACCCCTTCCTGTTGTTGCTGAAAGATAAAATACTCGAAAGGGAATCCCGATTTCATTCATTGCTGATTCCATTTCGGTACGCACGCGGTGTTGTTCGCTTTGATTCAGTTTGTCAATTTTGGTTCGGATCACCACAGGTTTGATTTTTTTTTCCATGGCAACTTCAATCGTAGAAAGTTCTTCTTCCGGAAATTCTCTTTGTGAATCACAAAGGATAAATAGGATTTTTAAATTTTGCCATGTATTAAGGAAACCTTCTAAAAGTTTCATCATATCTTTGTGTTCTTTATGAGAGGCTTTTGAATAACCAAACCCTGGTAAGTCGATAAGATTAAATCCTTCTTTTGTTCTAAAAATATTGATGAGTTTTGTTTTCCCTGGAGTTCTCGAAACTTTGGCAAGTCCTCTGTGGTTTGAAAGGGCGTTGAGCAAACTTGACTTTCCAGAGTTGGACCTTCCCATAAATGCGATGGAAGGAATAGAGTCCAATTCTTCCTTTTCATTTAGGTTGGCAATGGAAGTGAAAAATTTAGTTTCCGGAAAGGGAATTTCTTTGGAATACTTGTGCATCTAGTTCACCTTTCCAAATAGATTCGTTTGGGATAATTCTTTTCGCTTTTCGAAAAGAGGGAAAACAAAATTTGAATGGGTTCTCCGTCAAAATAGAGAATAGGAATATAGGTTCTTAAGAAAAAAGGAATTCCGTTTTCCCGCATACATTCCGAAATTTCCTTATTTCCTGAGCGAATTTGGATTTTTTGACCATGGTGCCAAGATCCAAGGCTGTATTTTTCCTCTGGATCAGAAAGTTTGAACCTGTTCTGGTTCCATTCAATACAAAGGTTATCCCCATCCCGATGGGAGACTGCTTTTTTAAAAGCAGGAGATTTTTTATCAATGATGAAAAGATCACCAAACTTTGATTTGTATAGAAAGCAGTTTTTATTTTCTAAAAAAGCTCTTTCCCCTTCCGATTGTAAATGGAAATTATCAAATCCCGATTTGTATAAGGGATAATGTCCAAGTAACTTTAGATGAAAATCAATCAGTTCTTTTTTTGCAGGTAAGTTGAGACTTGTCCAGGTTTCGTGTGGGATACGAAAGATATGAGGTTCCTTTTTGGAAACGGATTCTTTTTTTAAATCAAATTGTAAATTGAGTTGGGAACGATCATGAAAATTCCAATAAATTTTGTGAAAGTTCCAATTCTCTTTTTCTAATAAAGGAAGTAAGTCCATTCGAAGTCGATTGCGTTTGTAGATTGGATCTTTATTGGATTCATCCTCAAAAACTTTCATATTGTTCAAAACAAACTCATAGAGTAAGTCCAACTCTTTATCTTCAAAAAAAACTAAAGGCAAAAATCGTTCTCCGTCAAAGGGTGGGAGTGTATAAAATGCTTTTTTACCACCACCTCTTGTTAGGTGTAGGAAAATGGATTCTGTATAGTCTTTACAATGGTGACCAGTAAGAACAATGGCAGGAATTCTATCGGTAATTTTTTTAAGTTCGTGGTAGCGAATGAGCCTTCCCGTTTCTTCTAATCCCTTTTTTAGTTTGAGAGACAAATTTGGGATTTTTTTTTTACAAAATGAAATGGGAATTCGGTAGATTTTAAAAACTGGAGTAATTCTTTTTCTTCTGTTTCAATGGAACGAATGCCATGAGACAAATAAAACAGAGTAGGTGTTTGGATATGGTAAATCTCTTTGAGATATTTAAAAAACAGAACGAGAATTGAGGAATCTTTTCCACCTGAATAGGCAATGAGAAACTGAGTTTTGTTTTCTGCCCAAAGTGATGGAAGTCTGTTTCCCATTCTGGCCAGGGCAGTTTCAAAAAGTTTTGTGATTGGAGTGGGAATTTCTGGGATCATATCTTCCTTACTGCTACCATAGTGATATCATCGTGTTGTTCCTGTTCTTTGACAAATTCTTTTAGTTCCGAATAGATCCTCTCGAGTATGTTTTTTGGCTCCAGCGGGATAAAGGAAAGAAAATTAGATTTTAATTGGGGTTCTCCAAATTCTATCCCATCAGAGTTTCGTGCTTCTGTGACTCCATCTGTGTAAAGTAAAATGGTGTCACCTGAATCAAATTTCAATTTGGACTCGTTACGAAAGGCTGAAATATCAGGTTGGATTCCGAGGATCACTCCTTCTGTTTCGATGATAGAAAGAGATTTAAAACCGGCTTGGTAATGATAGAAATTTCCATGTCCGGCACCAGAGTATTGCACTTCGCCTGTGATTAAATTCCATCTGAGTAAAATCATACTCATAAACCGAGGTGTGATGGCTTCCTTATAGCTGGTATAGAGGTAACTATTGATATCGTTTAGGATCTCCCAAGGAGAATCTTTTACCCGAACAAGGGAGTGTAGAATGGTCCGGACGGTTGCCATAACAAGACCAGCGGCAACTCCTTTTCCACTTACATCGCCAATACAAATAAAGAGTTCGTTTCTATTCGGTGATAGTATGAAATCATAGTAGTCTCCACCAATCCCACGAGCCGGTACCATAAAACCGCCGAAGGAGAACCCTTCCGCTTCTGGTGCTTTTCTGGGTAAGAGAGTACTTTGGATTTCTTTCGCAATTTCAATTTCTTTTTCCAACCTTTCTTTATTGGAAAGGTTTTGGTATAAATTGGAATTTTCCATAGTGATTCTAGCCAAAGAGACAAAGGCATTCAATGCTTCTATTTCATCATGGGGAAATCGATTCTCTTGTTTGGTGAGAATAAAAACACAACTGGTTCTATTCTCCAAAGTGAGTGGAAAAACCATAGATTCCTTTCCTTCGATTCCGAGGGTAACCAAACTAGAATGGGTGCTTGGATTAAGCGTAATGGTTTCTTTGGTTTGTAATATAGAAATAATTTTATCTACATCGATGGTTTCTGTTTTTGTTTGGATTTGGTGGTTTTCTAAATCCCGGTAAAGTTTGAATACTTTTGCTTTGGAAGATTCGAATGTTCTTTCGATGAGACAAGTCAGAGAGGATTCCACAATACCGGAAAGAGTCAAAAGAATCATACGAATCATTTCATCGTGATTGTTTAAGTAGAGTTGGCTTAACGTTAAGGCTGCTGTATGCAAACTTTGAAAGTTTTTGGATTGGCTTTCTGATTTGGAAAATAACAGAGAATTTCGAAGTGATACTGCAAATTGACCCACTACAAGTTGCAAAATTTCTTGGTCTTCGAAAAAGTCCGAATAATCCTCCTCTTCGTAATCAATCGTTACCATTCCCACCGCAGTATTGGCATAAAGAATGGGAATGACTAGTTGAGATTTTGTTCCAGTGAGTTTTGAATAGAATTCGTAAAACGGATGGCTTTGTTCGGAAAATTTGTAAAAGCAAGGTTCCCCTTTTGCCATCGCTTCGATCAAAACACCATAACTCAAATCATAATCTAATGTGATTCGTTTGATAGCTCTTTGTAAGGTTTTCTGTCGGCTTGAATAGTAGGCTAGTTTAATTTCACCTAACTCTAAGTTTGTGATGAAAACGGCAACCTTATCGCGTTTCAAACGAACGGATATAAGTTCCGTAAACCTTTGCATCAATTCTTCCAACCCCATGGAAGAATTGAAAAGGGAGAGATTATCTAAGAGAAATTCCGTTTTCTCCTGGGAACTCAGGATGTTTTTCCCAATCCGTGCGATTTTTCTTTTTTCTAAAATCCACTCTCGGTCACAGGTTTGGCAGAAGAACCTCCCATTTTTTGTGATCCCGTTCGGGAGCTGCGGTTCGGCGCAGAGCAAACAAATCCGATCGTCAGTGGGCTCACGGTTCATCCTAAGCCAAGGTATTTGATTTCTTTTTTCATAAGCTACAAGAATTTCCTTCAGATCCGAGAAACCTGGTACGATTCATGCTTAATCTATAGGCAAAAGTTGTTTTTTCTGTAGAAATCGGAAGGATGTCGGCATATATGGTTAAAAAATGGTTTATTTGTTCATTAAATAAGCATACTGTTTTGGTCACTAGCAAGGTCTTTCTGTATTCTTTCGAGGCAGAGCGTAATACTAAAGAGCAAGAACTATGAGCGTGAAAAAATTTAATCCCATCCAATCCATCCATGAAGTAGCAACCGCTATGAATTCCACCCAAGACCCGGACGGGCTTCTTGAGCTTATTTTGGATCGATGCATCCAAATCTGCGGAGTGGAGTCTGGATCCTTAATGCTCATCGATGAAAAACATGGGGTTCTGGACGCTGTCACCTCTCGGGGAATGAACCAACAGCTGCTTCGCGAAACCAAACTCAAAATTGGGCAAGGGATTACGGGGATGGCGGCCTCTACGGGGAAAGCAAAACTTGTTAACGATGTTTCAAAAGATCCAGACTATATTCAGGTTAAAGAAGAAATCAAATCAGAGTTAGTTGCCCCTATGATTGTAGAAGATGACATCATTGGTGTGATCTCACTTGACTCCAATCGCCTGAATGCCTTTACCGCTGAGATGTTAGAGATTGTTAGCGTGCTTGCAAACCAAGCCGGACAAATTTTTAAAAATCTACAAACGATTCGTAGTTTAGAACAACGAACTAAAATCCAGGCAACACTCATTGAGATTTCCAAGGTGGTTAGCTCCACTTTGGACCAAAATGAGGTTTTTGATTCCATAATGGTCACTATGGAAAAATCCCTTCGATTGGAAAAAGGGAGTATTGTATTATTTAATAAAGAGGAAGGACTACTTCGCATTGTTGCGGCATCGGGTCTTTCCCCGGAAGAAATTGATAAAGGAACTTACCAACCAGGTGAAGGCATTACGGGAAAGGTATATGAATCTGGAGAACCAATTATCATTGAGTCTGTTGCAAGTCATCCAGACTTTTTGAATCGAGTAGGATACCTATCGCATTTTAAACATGATCCACATAATGTAAGTTTGTTGTGTGCTCCAATATTAAGTGAACAAACAATGTTAGGTGTTGTAAATGCATTTATTGTTCAAAACAAACATACAGATTTAAAATCCTTTTTAGATTTTTTGCAAGTGGTTGCCTCCATTATCTCTCAGTCGATTAAAATTCAAAATCTGGTAGAAGAGGCTAAAAAAGAGATTTCTCGTGAAAATATCCAACTCAAAAGAGAATTAAAGAATAAATATAAGTTTGGATCACTCATTGGAAAAGCAGCGAGTATGGAGAAGATGTTTGAAAAAATCCAACTTGTTGCGGATTCCAGAGCATCGGTTTTGATTACGGGAGAATCGGGGACAGGAAAGGAGATGATTGCCAACGCAATTCATTACAATAGTTCGCGTTCTGAAAATCCATTTATCAAAATCAACTGTGCTGCCATTCCTGAGAACCTACTGGAGAGTGAACTCTTTGGTCATAAAAAAGGATCCTTTACCGGAGCAGTTACTGATAAAAAAGGGAAGTTTGAATTAGCAGATACTGGAACTATCTTTCTAGATGAGATCGGTGAAATGGATTTAAACCTACAATCCAAATTGCTTCGCGTTTTGCAGGAACGTGAGATTGAAGCGATTGGTTCTGTAAAGGCCAAAAAAGTAGATGTAAGAATTATTGCTGCAACCAATGCCGAATTGGAACAACTTGTTTCTGAAAAAAAGTTTAGAGCAGATCTTTTTTATCGATTGAACGTAGTAAAGATCAACACACCACCGTTACGTGATCGAGTAGAAGACATCCCGTTACTAATGAATCACTTCTTGGAAAAATATACTAAAGATAATAATAAGGTAATTAAAGGTATCTCTCGGGAAGCTTCTAAGCTCCTTTTGAAATACCGTTGGCCAGGTAACGTTCGTGAGTTGGAAAATGTCATTGAAAGGGCAGTGGTTCTGGCTCAGGATGAAATACTAAGTGAAGAAGATTTCTCAGATATCCTTGCTAGTTTGGAAGATATGCCAGAACATACAACGGAAGTGGCGCAACTCAATCATGTGGAAACCGCATCTGGTGCGGAACCATTAGATTTAGGATCGGGGCGATTGACACCAGGACAACTCGATGGTCTAGACGGTCGTGCTATGGAAATTGTTGTCAGTGAAGTAGAATCAAGACTCATTCAATATGCAATGAAAAAGTTCCGTTATACAAAAACCCGTGTGGCAAAATTTTTGGGAATTAACCGAAACACTTTGGATAAAAAAATCAAAGAACTAAATATCGAATATTAGATTTTAATTCAGTTCGTTGGTTCTGGGAAATGATTTAAATGATGAATCGGTCCAGTTTTTATTTCATCTTCTAGCGTTAGGTGAAGGTATTCTTTTGCAGAACCAACTGCTTCGGGTAAGTTTTTTCCATGCGCAAGGAAAGAGGTAATCGCAGCGGAGTAAGTGCAGCCTGTTCCATGTGTATTTTTACCTTTTAAGAATGGTTTGGAAAAAATATAAGAAGATTTTCCAT
Organism: Leptospira wolbachii serovar Codice str. CDC; assembly: GCF_000332515.2. Lineage (NCBI taxonomy): Bacteria > Pseudomonadati > Spirochaetota > Leptospiria > Leptospirales > Leptospiraceae > Leptospira > Leptospira wolbachii. Next base: position 1,333,422 of record NZ_AOGZ02000014.1, on the reverse strand, counting down.
CGAACAAAACATCCGTGGCTTCCGTTGCGTTTGGTAAATGTCCCCCTTTTAAAAGAACAGGAACTTTGTATTTTTGAAATAATTTTTCTGCCATAGGAACCAATTGGTCGTATTGGTGAATATTTTCACCTAGAAGTAGCGACGCCTCGTCCAAGTTAGGTGTAATTAGTTTTGCAAGTGGTAAAAGGTCTTTGGTTAAAGATTGAATTGCATCGTCTTTTAAGAGTTTTGCACCACTTGTGGCGACCATCACTGGATCAACGACTAGTTGTATGTCGGGATTCTCGGAAAAAAAATCGGCAACTGCTTCTATGATATTTGCAGAATATAACATTCCCGTTTTTGCTGCTTTGACTTGAAAATATCCTGCGACAGCTTTTAGCTGCGCGGAAACAAAGTCTGGGGAAATTTCAAAGATATCGCTCACTCCATCGGGATTTTGAGCTGTCAAACAAGTAAAGACAGTGGTTCCAAAAGAAGCGAGGGATGAAAATGTTTTTAGATCCGCTTGTACACCGGCACCACCTCCCGAGTCGGAACCGGCAATTGTTAAGGTAATGGGGAAATCTTTTTTCATATTATGGAAACCATCCGTACTTGTCAAAATTTAAGCGATCATTGTTTAAATCAAAGATAACACCTTCGGATTGTAGGATTTTTTTCTGCAAGTCTGCGCGGAAACCATCACCTCGAAACGAAATGCTACCTTGGGCATTGATCACTCGTTGCCAGGGGATTTTTTGTTCCATTTCTTTTTTGAGCGCGTTCAAAGCATATCCGACGGCCCGTGCAGCTCTAGGACTCCCCAGAAGTAAAGCGATATGCCCGTAGGTAGTTACTTTTCCCTTGGGAATTTTTTTTACGACCGCATAGACAGAATCGTAAAAATTCGTACTTTTAGTTTTAGCTGTGTCCATTGAATTTGGATTTATATCCTAATTATTTAATTCTTTTGTAAATTCCTTTTTAAAAACCATCATTGAAATGAAAATCTCAGAATACGCAAAACATTTGTTACTTGCTCCAAACTTAGAAGATAAACTTTTACCTCCAAGTCGCCAATGGGAGGAGGAAACGGAGTTTACTGCGTTGCGGATCGAAACACCCGGACGTTCGACTAAATTCCAGTTTTCCGATAAGAAAGTAAAAATCCCTCGTTTGGAACATCTGGGTTTAGAATCCAATCGGGGCCTCAGTCTTCATCATTTTGCAAATCATGAACTTATGGCAATTGAGTTATTTGCTTGGGCGTTGCTCGCCTTTCCTTTGGCACCTAAATCCATCCGCAATGGATTTTTAAAAACAATCGAAGAAGAACAAACTCATTTAAAATTGTATTTGCAACGAATGAGAGAGTTTGGAATCGATTTTGGTGACATTCCTTTGAATTATATATTTTGGAAACAGTTAGGACAATTTGGAAGTTTAGAATCTTTTTCTGCGGTTATGTCTATTTCTTTCGAAGGTGCAAACTTGGACTATGCGCAAGTTTACGCACAAGTTTTTTCCTATTTTGGTGATCAGCTAACATCTGATATAATGCTTACTATATTTGAAGATGAAGTGAAACATGTGAAAAGAGGACTTCGTGCTTTTGAACGTTCTGTTCCAGATAATACGAACCATTGGGATCATTACCTCTCACTCATTCAATTCCCTTTTACTCCTAGACGAGCGAAAGGGTATCTTTACCTTCCAGAAACTAGATCACTTGCCGGTATGGATTCAGAGTTTATCCAATCTCTCGGAAATTATGAAGATGAATACACGGGGCGAGTGAATTTGGAATCTGTAAAAAAATTCGGACTTGGCGAGACCATCCTTAGAAAAAACAGACTTGATTCTCATTCCCCGAACCTTTAAGATCTAGAAGGAAGGTGATTATGAAATTGAGAATGATGTTGAGTTTATTATTGTTTTTGTCAGCACTCGGAATTGTACTGAATGCGGAAAAAAAAGCCACTGCTTCTGTAGAAATGAATCTTCATGATTTTATGGAAGATTATACAAAACCGGCTACGAAGTTGTATGACAAAAAAGATAACGCAGACTATCTCAACAAAATATTAGAAAAGGTACCAGACATGGCACCGGATGACCAAAAGGTAGAGTGGAAAGAAATCATTGATGCCAAGTTAGCGGTGGGAAAACCTGATGAAACTTGTAAGTCATGTCATACAAAATTCAAGAAAGAATACAAAGCCAAGTATAGAAAAAAACTCATTCCTATTCCAGAAGACCTCCTCGGTTTTCCTGCGGAAATCAAAGCGCTATTAAAGAAGTAAATTGATTCTTCCGTTCCTGTTTGTGCGGGAACGGATTCTCATGACACAAATCCGTAATTTCAAATTTCCAATCCTGGTTTTTGGATTGTTCTTATATTTCTCTATATTGAATGCAGAGGAAACAAAACCGCAGACGACAGAATCACCTATTTTAGCAAAGAGTCCGTTTCCGACTAGCTTGAAGTTTGGTGCCTTTGTGGATACTTTTTACTCGCATAATAGAAATCACCCGCTATCGAAAGAACGTCAATACACAACTCAAGCTGTTCGTAACGATGAGTTTAATATCAATTTAGGTTTTGTGGATGCTAAGTGGCAGGAAGAAAAAATCAGAGGTCGGTTGGCTTTTCAGTTTGGGACATCGGTAAATACAAATTATGCGGCAGAAGCAAACAAAGATGTCAGCTCCAATCAAAATTCAGTAAAACACATTCAAGAGGCATACGTCGGCTTTAAGTTAGCAAAAGATACTTGGGTGGATGGGGGAATTTATTTTGGCCATATAGGTCATGAATCATGGATTTCTTCAGATAACTGGAATTATACTCGGGCACTGGCTCTTGATTACGTTCCCTATTATTCCTCTGGGGTTCGCCTTACAACCAAGTTTACCGATAAATTTCAATTTCAATTTCATGTGATGAATGGTTGGCAAAACATTACAGATCAAAACAAAGACAAATCTCTTGGATCTCAGTTTAAGTTTTTTTTGGCACCTAATTTTACAATTACGGCAAATCAATTTGTTGGGAATGAAGCTCCTGATTATGAACGGAAACAAACAAGACTTTATAATAATACAATTTTAGAATGGAAGGCGTTGGATTGGTTGTCATTTGCTGTTTCCGGCGATGTTGGTGCACAAAAAGCAAAAGAATCATTCCAATACGAACCTTGGTGGAAAGAAATCAATCCAACACTTGGAATTTATACCAATCGAGAGTCTGGTGTTTATAATCAGTGGTATCATGGAACGTTTTGGACAAGTTTTCGTTATGAGGATTTGTATCGTCTTAGTTTTCGCATGGAACGATTTTATGATCCAAAACAAGTAATGGCTACTACGTATACACGCAATGGATTTATGACCAATGGTTACACGGTTACATTTGATTTATTACATTGGAATCCTGGTATGATTCGTTTTGAAATGATCCAAAGAGAATCTATGGATCCTGTTTTTGAAACAGATAAAAATAAACACACTCGCGTAGAACGTTTGTTCGTTGTAGCGGCTTCTGTTCGGTATTAGGTATTTTAAGAAAAAACTCCAAACCACTATACTGGTTTGGAGTTTAAGTTAGGAGAGTTGGGAAACGTTAAGTTTCTTTATTGTTAAATGTATTTAGGTTTTCTTCTTTTTCTTTGCCTGTTTTTTCTTTTTCTTTGGGGTTTCGTCTTCTTCATCATCATCTTCCAAAGGTTCTTCGCTTAGTTCAGTCACAAAGTCAAGGAAAGGGATATGCTTTTTGTGGCTCATCTCTTCAAGTTCCTTTGCATTTGGTTTTCTTTCCCCTACAACTACCAAATAAAGAGAAGGAAGGATGGTTAAAACAAGACACATTGCAGAGAACAATCCACCTACAATTACGGTAGCAAGCGGTCTTTGAACGTCCGAACCCACCCCTGTTCCGAGAGTTGCTGGAATTAGACCAAGTAACGCAAGTAACATTGTCATTAGCATTGGACGTAACTGGATTACCGCAGCTTTCTTCACAGCGGCCTTTGTGGTAATTTCAGGCTCTTCAATTAATAAATGGTTGGTTCTGGAAACGAACAATACACCGGCCATTGTTGCAATTCCAAAGAGCGAGATAAAACCCACACCACCGGAAACGTTGAAGTAGTAACCTCTCATTAGAAGAGCATAGATACCGCCGAGGAGTGAGAGTGGAATACAGGCTAAGGCAACGTATACATACTTGAGGTTTCTATACAACATATAGAGGACACCGAAAATAATGAGAATCGTAATTGGTATGACAAGGGCTAACTTTTTACCAACACGTGATAGGTTCTCGTATTGTCCTCCAAATCGGATTTCATATCCATCAGGAAGTTTGATTTTTTTCTTCACTCGTTTTTGAAGTTCAGAAACAAATCCACCTTGGTCACGACCGCGGATATTCGTCCGAACAGTTACAACTCGGCGACCTTCTTGCCGGAAGATCATAGTAGGTCCATCAATCACTTCAATATCAGCCAACTGCGATAAAGGAATCCTTTCTCCCTTCGGTGAAATGATTGGCATGTTTTCGATAGCTTGTTTGGATGCACGGTATTCTTTCGAAAATCGAACTACAATTCCAAATCGTGCCGGAGTTTTTGGAGGAATATCAGAAGGGCCTTCGTATAGGGTGCTCACTCGTTGCATTCCAATGGCAGCTTCAATCATTTGTTGGATGTCAATGACGTTAATTCCAAATCGTGCAGCAGCTTCTCTATTGATACTGATGGTTAGCTGAGGGCTTTCCGCTTCTTGTTCAATACCGAATTCACTTGCACCTTTCATTTCCTTGATTTCTTCAAGGACTTCATTTCCGATCCCTCGCATGATTTTTAAGTCGTTACCGGAGACAAAGACAGCTAAATCTGCAATGGTTCCCATAATGGCTTCCGATAGGTTATCCATAATTGGCTGTGAAAAGCTGACTCGCGCACCAGGAAGCGTTGCTTCTAAATCATTTCGCATTCGAAAGAGTAATTCTTGTTTGGTGATCTTTTCTTTCCATTTATTGTAGTCTTTCAAACCAATAAGAACCTCTAATCGGTTTGGTGGAAGTGGATCTGTTCCATCATCATTTCTTCCTAACTGAGAAATCACAACGCTGACTTGTTCATTTTTATAAATAGTCTGACGGATTTTTGGCATAAACTTTCTTGCTTCCGGTAGGGAGATACCTACAGGAAAGAAGATACGAATGTTAAATCCACCTTCGTCCATCTCAGGAAGGAATTCTGTTCCGAGTGAAAACATACCGATGGCAAGAAAAATGGTCACTACACTGAATGTGTATTTTACGGCTTTACGTGATCTATCGACAATGAATTCGATGATTCGTTTGTAACGTATTTCTATCCAATCATATACCGGGTTATGCCATTCGATGGGTCCCGGATTTTTTGATTCGAAATAAGTTTTGTAGATGATGGACATGAGTACAGGAATCACAGCCATCGCAAAAATTAAGGCGCCTAGGATTGCAAAGGAGATGGTGAAAGCCATCGGTTTGAATAAACGACCTTCGATCCTTTCAAAAGAGAAAATGGGGAGGTAGGCTAAAATAATAATCAAAATGGAAAATAGGATTTCTGTTCCTACTTCCGATGCTGCGTCGCGTGTAAATGCTAAGATACCATGTGATTTTTCTTCTGGAGTTGCATCTCGGTATCTCCTCATGATATTTTCCACCATGATCACGGCCCCATCCACAATGATACCAAAGTCTATGGCACCTAATGAAAGTAAACTTGCCGGAATTCCTGTCAGGTTCATGAGTAGGAAAGCAAACAACATCGCAAATGGAATTGTTGCAACCACAACAAGAGAAGCACGTACACTTCCGATAAAGAAAATCAATACTAAACTAACGACGACGACACCTTCGACTAGTGTTTTACCTATCGTGCGAAGAGTATAATTTACTAAGTCTGTTCTGTCATAAGTATTGCGTAGTTGTACTCCTTTTGGAAGATAGTTTTCGTTGATTTCTTTGACTTTTTCACGAATCCTTTCCCCCATTTCATTTGGGTCTCCCCAACGGCGCATGGCCACCAAACCTTGGACAGATGAATCTACATCAATAAGACCTTCATCATCATTTTGGATGGTATAACCTAACACCCCACTGGGGATGGGATGAGAAATTTCAACAGAACCTAAATCCCGGATAAAAACCGGAACACCATTTACCGTTTTAACAACTATGTTTTCAATGTGTTTCGGATCTCTGATGGCACCAAGGGAACGAATAGGAAAACCTTGTTCTCCTTGGAGAAGTAAGTTCCCTCCTGTGTTTAAGTTGTTTTCTTGAATGGCTTTGATCACATCGCCAATGGTCAATTTGAAACGAATTAACTTATCAGGGGAAGTGACCACATGGTATTGTTTGGGAAGTCCACCAAATGTAACAACATCGGCGATTCCCGGAATTTGTAACATCTTTGGCATCACAATCCAATCTTGGATGGTTCGAAGTTCCATTGGTGTATGGTTTTCTGAAGATTCTACAACGTAGCGATAGATCTCACCCACTGGTGAGCTCATAGGCCCAAGTGCCGGATGAACGTCTTCAGGAATGTCTGCATCCGCAACACGTTCCATAAGTCGCATACGTGCGAAATAATCGTCTGTTCCATCTTCAAAAACAAATTGAAATACAACTAATCCGTTGATGGTTCTGGATCTTCTTACTGCTACTTTAGGAATGGCATTTAGCACCCGTTCAATGGGAAGTGTAACTCGTTCTTCTACTTCCACTGCGGCTTTACCAGGAAATTTTGCAATGAGACGAACTTGTGTGTCGGCAATATCGGAATAAGCTTCTTTACGAATGTCAATCCATGCCCAGAGTCCAAAAAGTACGGCAACAGCTGCCGCGACGAGTGTGGTGATACGGTTTTTAAGTGCTTTTTCTATAAAATCTTTAATCATGATATTCCCTCGTATTGAAGAGGTAACCCATCTGTAGTAATAACTGCGGGTTTTTGTAGTCGCCTTGTCCGACCCCACCACCTACTTGCAAAAAGAAGTTCCCAAGTAGAAAGTCGTAAGTCAAACCGATGTACCTTTGTGAAAGATGAACTCTCTGCCTTTCCCTGCTTTCGTATTCTAAATAAGTTCCAAAGTTACTATCAATGGAGTTTACGTAGGAACGAATGAGTAAGTCTTCCTGCGAAGGATCTCTGCGGTTGTATCCAGGAATATTGAGACCTGTGGGATAGGAAGATTGTCCACCGCGACCCACTTCCGGTGCAAATGGATTCACTTCAAAATAACCACCGACAATGGAAATGCTATGGGCAATGACAGGTGTTTTCCAGAATGTATATCCTAAATCTACCTGACCACCATACCAATGAGGTCCCCATGCTCCGCCTGATCCTCGTAATACGACATCTTTGAAGTAATATCCTAAATTAAAATTCAAACTTGCTGGAGAACCAATCGACGCACCGTAAACCCAGAAATTGGTAGACTTTGGAAGTCGTTTAGCATCTAAACTATCGGCTTTTAATTTTTCATCTTCACCAAAGGCCGACTGGTCAGACTTAGTTGGTGCCCATTCTGGTTTGATTTCATTTCCCTCTTTATCTTTAGGATAAGGAGAAGTTTGTGCAAACAAAGAAGGAGCGAGTAAAAAAACGGTAATGAATAGAAGGATCAGTTTTTTCATATTAAAAACCAAAACTTAAACCTTTCAGAAGAATGGAGCCTTGGATGGCTACCTTCTCACCAGGGGTAAGACCTTCGATAATATTGACTCTTTCTTTTGTAGAGATTCCCAATACTACCTCTCGCCTTTTGAATGTTAAAGGTTGTTCTTCCACGAATACATAATTTTTACCTTCAACAGTCACAATCGCTGTGTAAGGGAGGACAACACTATCACCGCCAGTTTGTTCTGGGAATTTCACAACTCCAAACATACCTGGTTTTAATCTGTATTTATCGTTTACAACGATGATTCTCATTTTTGCAGTTCTTGTCAGAGGATCTACGTTATCTCCAATGGCTTCTGCGGTTCCGATAAATTCTTCATCAGGGAAAGATGCGAATACTACTTTTACTTTTTTCCCTTTGCGTAAGGTAGAGATTTGGGATTCAGGAACGTCAGTGATGATCCAAGCTTTTAAACTTCCTGCAGTACTCAATTCACTTGGGTTTAAACCTTGTGCTCTCAGTTTTCCTTCGAATTCTGCAAGTTCTGCCGCATCGTTTCCAGAGTCTGTTTCAGATTCCACTAAGTCTTTTTCTGTGGCGACTCGGTGAACAAACATATCTTTAATCCGGCTTAAGTTTTTGTTAGATCTATGTAATTTGTTTTTTGCATGGATATAACCAACATAAAGATCGTTTAACTCAGCTGATTCGAAGAGAATGATTCGTGATCCGTTACTTACAGAAGGAGAAGTAGATGCAATGAGTCTTGCTGGTGCTTCTAGACTTACAAACTCACCACCACCACCAATTGCCGTTGATTTCACAATTTCAAGGCCGGGACTGTTAGGTTTAAAAACGATGCGTAGCCCTCCGTCAAAAACTTCCGCTTTTTCGGGATGTTTGTGAGCAGGTTTTGCTGGTTTAGAAAAAACCATAAATAGGATTGCTATGACTACAACTGCCACTCCTGAGATCAGGAGGATTTTTGCCTTTTGGTTTAGAGATTTTAAGGTGATTAACATTTTATTCCTCAGATTTAGGATTGGTTTGATTTTCAGATTTAGGGATAAAGATTCCTTTACCCACGGAGTAGTTTACATTTTCAATGGCTTCCATTCGATCCGTTTGGAGTTTTAACATCTCCACAATACTGGAACGATAGGTTTCAAAGAAGTCGGCAAATTCTAAAATGGTTATGTATTTCTTTTCATAACTCATAATCATATCTAATGATAAACTTCCGTAATCTTTGATATACGCGTTACTAAAACGTTTATAAAGTGCGTCTTTAATTCGTGCAGATTGGTAGGCAACGGCTACTTCGTTTTCTACTTCGAGGATATTGTTCTTTAACTCTTGTTTGCGGACAAGAATTGCTTTTTCAGCAGCTTGGATATTTCCTTGGTTTCTATCAAAGAGTGGGACACTAAGTTGTGCTGTGACCCCCCAATAGTTTTGGAAAGCAGTACCACCACGGTTATAAACAGGACCAAATGATAAATCAGGAATGGCATTTGCATATTGAAGTTCCAAATTGGCTTCTTCAAAACGTAATGTTTGCAGGGCTTTTTTTAGATCGGGTCGATTTTCACGAGCGATTTCGACTAAATCTTGCAAACGAACTTCATTGGGAACAATCAAATCTAAGTTTGTTTCATTCACAATCGGACTGAATTCAATTCTTGCATCACGATACAGATCATCATTCAAAAGAACTTTTAGATCTGCTTCTTTTTCAAAAACTTTGATAGCTAAATCTTCTCTTTCTTTTTTTAAGAAAAACAAAAGTGCTTTCAAACGTAAATGCTCTGCTTGTAGGAGAGCTCTTCTTTTATAAGCAAGTTCCGAGGAATCTACAGTTTTTTCAATAGAGGCGATACTTTGGTCATAAAACACAACTGCCTTCTTGTAAAAATAAACTGTATAAAAAGTTCTTCTTAGTTTAGTAATGACGGCACGGGCTAAATCGTAAAAATCTTGTTCAGAGATCTTTGCATTGAGTTCTGCTACTTTCACTCGTTTGTCAATTTTACCACCAAGTAGGAATACTTGTTGGATTTGGATTACCGATTGCCCAGACCTCGTCGTATCAAAGTATCTTTGTGTAGGTTCAGCAAATATACTCTGGTCAATTGCTATGTTCGGATTTGCATAGAGTCCGGCTTGTAAAATCCCTGCTTTTTTTACATCGATTTGAAAGCGGGAGGCAATGAGTAACAGGTTGTTTTTCCAGAGCAGCGTCTCAGCAGATTCTAAATCAATTTCCTTTGTGAACCTTTGGTCATCAGGATACAGACTGGATCCCAAGGACGACCTTGGATTTTCATCTGAAAGTTGCCTTTTAAGCGCTTCACTTGCTTGTGCTACTCTAGTCTCCCCCCAAAGATAGGAGGTAGAAAACACGAGAAAGAGGTAGATACCGATTCTGTTATAAAAACTCATAAATTACCAAACATACAAAGATTGTGAGAAAAAGAAAACATAGGTATGACTCTATAAGTAGAGGGACATACTTCTGGATTCAACGAATGCGAAGTAGATTAAACAAAGGAAAGAGGGGGAGGAATATTTAAAAGAAGAGAGGAAAGTAAATTGGGAATGTAAGTTCCCTCTGAAATCAAATCAACATAACTAACTAAAAGCGATTCCGACAAAAGAGTGGATTTACTTTCATTAATAAAATCTAAAAAGTCCGCTCTGGAACGACCAATGGTCGCTGAATCATCAATGGCAGCGATTTTAGGACCATCGATTGCCGTGTCTTCTGGTGTTTCAAAAGACGCTGAATAAGCTTTTTTGATCTGGTGGAGATTTGCTTCCAGATAATCGGAAACTGTGTCTGACGTATCGTCCAACGAGAAACCAATGGTTACCGTTAAGAGGAAAGCTATCAGTTTTGTCGACCAGTTTGCCGTCATATTATCCACTCATTCATTTTGATTCAGGTACTCAATTCTAAAATACTTCTAATGTTTCAAACAAATCCTAAACATTGATCAGATTGAATAGAATATAGGATACGGGATATTGGACGGATACGTTTCAAAAAAAAGACTGCCCAGAGTCAGGAATTCCCCGGAACAGTCGTGAATAGTCTTTGGCAAATGAGAAACAAATCATAGGAAATGTTGAGAATATAAAAACATCCTGTGTCCCTTACGGGACACAGGTTTAAGCGGTAGAGAGGAGTTATACGGGTGGAGGTAGACTCAGGTAACGAGAGGCAAGAAGCCCAGAGATAAAAGAGGAATGGAGGTTTTTGTTATGTGTTAGGGGAGAGGCCGTTAATGAGGACTGACCCTTCCCACTCCATGTAAGTACATCTTCTAAATCTTTTGTACCTGAAGTTTCTTCAGAAGAAGACTTGCTAATCGAAATGGAAAGTGGACCTGAGAGTTGGCTCTTTCCACCCACTCGACTGGATTTGGCTCCACGAGTGCGCACGAGTACATTTTCTTCTGAAAGAAAAGCGCTGCCCAGGGCAATGGTGAGTAGGGAAATCCCAAATATTTTTATCACATTCCTGAGCATAGATACAGTATAGACTGCATCTGATTAAAATCTAGCATTTTTTTTGGAAGGTGCTTATAAAATAAGCAGATCGACCTGAATTTTCGGATGGATCTGCCTTTGTTCGGAATTAAAGCACTTTTCCTGGGTTTAGGATCCCTTTGGGGTCAAATGCCAATTTAATGGCCCGCATGGTGTCAATTTCTGATTCGGACCTGGAAAAATTCAAATAATCCTTCTTTAGCAGTCCAATTCCATGTTCAGCAGAAATCGAACCTTTGAATTTTTGAATGAGGGTGAACATTTCAGGATCCACTTTTTTGCATTGGGTAAAGAATTCCGCATCAGATAGATCTTTTGGTTTAACAATGTTTAGGTGGAGATTCCCGTCCCCAATGTGTCCAAAAAGGGCAATGTGAAATCCTTGGTATTTCGATGTTAACAACGCTGTCATCTCATCTAAAAAAGCTTCCATGTTGCGAAGGGGAAGAGAGATATCATTTTTGTGGACTGTGTAGGCAAGAGATAAGGATTCAGAAATCCCTTCGCGATACTTCCAGAACGTTTCGTTTTGGCGTGAGTTTTGGGCAATGGTTCCATCGGTAATTAGTTCTTTTTCGGTAATGGACTCTAAGATGGAATAAAGTCTTTCTTCATCCGAATCTCCACTCACTTCAAATTCCATAAGCACATAGTATTTGCTAGGTGCTTGGAATGGATCTGGAACACCTAAATGTTCTTTCACTTTATCCAAACAATAGTCAGTTAAAAACTCAAAAGCAAGGAGGGGTAAATCGAAGTTATGTGTTTCTCGAAAGATTTCTAAGATGTTTTTGTATTCGGGGACAGCAAGGAAAATGACACGAATGTCTTTCGGAGGTTTTGTGAGTTTGACAACAGCCTCTGTAATGATTCCGAGTGTTCCTTCCGAACCGATAAACAGATGTTTGAGATCATACCCTGTATTGTTCTTTAGAATTTCTCCATTGAACCTGTAAACTTCCCCCTTCCCATTCACAACGGTAAGGCCAAGAATCCAGTCCCGGATCAGTCCATAGTGAACTACGCGAACGCCTCCCGCATTGGTGGCAATGTTTCCACCGATATGACTAGATCCAGTCGCTGCAAAATCTACAGGAAAATAAAATCCACGTTCTTCAGCTTCTTTGTGTAGGTTTTTCGTGATCATACCAGCTTGTACGTGTAAGGTGCCAAGGAAAGGATCAAAATCAACTACTTGGTTCATCTTGGATAAAGAAACAACGATCTCTCCATTTTTTGCAACAGCGCCGCCTGCATAACCTGTTCGTCCCCCCGAAGGAACTACAGCAATTTCATTTTTGTAAGCGTAAGAAACGATTGCCGCTACATCTTCTGTTGTCTCTGGAAAAACGAGGACTTGGTAATTGGGTGGATACACTTTGGTTCTATCCGTTCCATAGGAATTGAATAAAGCCTCATCCATGGTTCCATCATTTTTTTGAATGACCTTTTTATCGCCAATGAGTTGGCCTAAGTCAGTTTTAGTTTTTGTAAAATCCATTTTCTATCCTTTAGATATCAACCATGTCAATTTGAGAGTTTACCGCAGGGTCATCATCCCCTGGTGTCAAACGAGTGTAGGATCCGTCTGATTCGAGAACCCTTGCTTGGGTATTGTCTCGAAGGAGGAGTTCTAAAATTTTGCCGATTCTTTTCCTATGTTTGTCTTGTAAGATGGGAAACGTAACTTCAATTCGGCGAAGAAAGTTTCTTGGCATACAATCCGCAGATGCCAAATACACTTCTGGTTTCCCACCGTTTTCAAAACTATAAATCCTAGAGTGTTCTAAATACCGTCCTACAATGGAGCGAACATTGATCCTATCCGAAACCCCCGGAATTCCGGGCCTTAGACAGCATATCCCTCGAATGATTAGATCAATTTTGACACCAGCTTGTGAGGCTTCATAGAGTTTTAAAATCACATCAGGGTCCACAAGAGAGTTCATTTTAAAGATCACACGGGCTTGTTTTCCATTCTTTGCATTGTCTGTTTCTCTTTGGATGAGATGGAGAAACTCTTCTTTTAAGAAAGTGGGAGCAGCATAAATTTTCGAAAGCCTTGGCATCTTCCCCGAACTTGTGATGGTATTAAAAAGAATTGCAACGTCTTCTGTAATTTCTGGGTTTGCAGTGAATAAACTTATGTCGGTATAAAATCTGGCAGTGGTGGAGTTATAATTTCCCGTACCTAAGTGCACATAACGATTCAGTTTATCATCTTCTCTGCGTACGATGAGTAACATCTTACAATGGATTTTAAGACCAACCACACCATACACTACGTGGACACCGCTATCTTCTAATTTTTTTGCCCAACGGATATTTCTTTCTTCATCAAACCTTGCTTTGAGTTCCACAAGTACAGTGACTTGTTTTCCATTCTCTGCTGCTTCTCCCAAAAATTGGATGATGGGGGAATCTCCAGAGGTTCTGTACAAAGTCATTTTAATGGCCAGTACCTTCGGGTCTTGGCTTGCAATTTTTAACATGTCCTCAATGGATTTAAAACTTTCGTAAGGATGGTGGAGTAAGTGGTCGTTTTTGCGAATTTCAGAAAAGATAGATTCACTTTTTTTGGCAGCAAATCCAGACTTAGGAACGGGATAGGAATATTTCAGATGGCTTGTTTTTTCTAAACCCTGAAAAAACATCATATCGTTTAAACTAAGTAAGGTGGGAATTTCCATCACTTGGTATTCTTCCAACTCTAAAAGCCCACGTAATAGTTCTTTGATATGACCTGCACCCGAATGGACATCCAAACGAACGGCGTCTCCCCACATCCTATTTTTTAGTTCGTTTTTCATCGTGGTAAGAAGGTCACCAATGTTTTGTTCTTCGTTGATAGAGATATCTGCATCCCGAACAATTTTAAAGGTATGAATTTGTTTTACATTCATTCCATAAAAAAGGTCACCTAAATGAAGTTTAATGATTTCTTCTAATGGGAAGTATCTTCTTACATCCGATTCTTTGTTCGGTGGTAATTGTAAAAAACGAGGAAGAACACTTGGTACCTGAACGATCGCAAAAAGTTCTTTTGCTTTGTTTTTATCATCATCAGAATACAAAGTGATTCCGAGGTTCAACGTTCGGTTGAGAATATGAGGAAATGGATGGGAGGGATCAATCGCAAGAGGAGTGAGAATAGAAGACACTTCTCGTTTGTAATAGTTTTTTACAAATTGGATATCATCACCGGCAAGTTCACTTGGGTCTTGTACAACTACAATTTTGTTCGTTTTCAGTTCAATGAGGATCTCATTTAGGGATTCATATTGTCCTTTGACAAATTCTCCCACTTTGGAATAAAGTTCGGCAACAGTTTCGGAAGTTCGTTTTCCGTTGAGGCTTCGTTCTTCAATTCCTGCATTTTTTAGGTTCACAAGTCCGGCCACACGGACCATAAAAAACTCGTCTAAATTCGATTCTGTGATACAAAGAAACTTAAGGCGTTCGAGAAGAGGGTTTTCTTTGTCGAAGGACTCTTCGAGGACACGGTGGTTGAAGTCGACCCAGGAAAGTTCGCGGTCGAAGAAGATATTTTGGTTCCCCAGTTCTATTTTTTCTGTAGGGCTAGCAGTCATAATTCTAGGATTTGGGAAGGAAAAAATTCTGTAAATTCCTAATCCTTTTGTAGAATTCGACGACATTAGATTCAGAGGAATTTGAGACGATATGCCAGCATACACCATGCCGGGTTTGATGACCGGGCAAAATACAAACGATATCGTTAAAAAACTGGTCGAACTCGAGCGTAGACCCATCAGGCGTTGGGAAACGGAAAACGAGTATGCCAAAGCACAAATGCAAATTTGGGGTGAGGTAAAAAACCTGACCACAAACCTCCAAACCAAAACGCGCGCCCTTGTTTCCTTTACCGCACCTTTTGCTACCAAATCGGTCTCTTCTTCCGAAGAAGGGGTGATTACAGGTGAAGCCTCTCGTGCTGCTAAGTCGGGAAACCGAGCTCTAGAGATCACAGAAATGGCAAGCAAACACCAGTTATCTGGTGTTGCGATCGATACAGACATTCGTTTGCCAGAAGGTAGTTTTACAATCTACTCTGGAAAGTCGAAAGAAAATGTCACCTTTCCTGGTGGGGGACTCACGGAACTCACACAAGCCATTAAAAATATGGCCGGTGGTCTTGCCGAAACATCTCTCATTAAAATTGATAAAGACTCCTCCATTCTCACCGTAACTTCCGTAAAGACCGGTAAAAAAAATGAACTCCAGTTTTCGGATCCCAATGGAATTTTGAAACTGGCAGGTCTTGTTGGGGAAAACAAGGCGGGTCTTGAAAACACAAATCAATTATTATCCTTAGATATACTCAAATCCAAAGTCTGGGAACCGACAAAGTTTAAAAAATCGGAAACAGAAACCGAGAAATTGGTCCAAACCGAAGAAGGAATTTCGATTAAAGCAGACACTGCGTTTGCAGTCCCGATTGCTGTGACCGAAATTAAAGAAAGAGCTTTTGTCGAAATCGAAATTGTTGGGGAAGCTCCTGCGGTGATGGAGCTCGGGATTGGTTTTGAAAAAGAGGGTAGTGTCCGTAATAAATTCCTTCCTATTACCAAAACGGAATCCAAATATATTTTCCCTGCGGGTGATTATGCTTCGGATAAAAATCTAACAACAATTATACTATCAAATGCGGCGACCACACCAGTTCTTATCAAATCAGTAACTCTTGTGACTCCCCCGGCTCCGGGAACGGCGGAGCCATTAAAGGTATTACAAGAAGGGAAAGACCTTAAAATCAAAATTGATGGAGTGGAAATCACTCGTGAAACAAACGACGCCATCGCTGATGTTTTAGAAGGAATTTCTTTTAATGTTCACAAAGTCACAGAAAAACCTGTGACTTTAAAGATCCATGTGGATCATGCTAAGGGTTCTGCTCTCATCAAAGAATGGGTGGATGCCTATAACGAACTTATGAAGTTTTCAAAGGAAGTGATTTCCGTTGAAAAAAATGCAAGAATCTCTGATAAAAAAGAAAGTGATGATTCCAAAGCCGCAGATATCTCCAAGGATTTTTGGGATAACAAATCTAAGTCAGGAATCCTAGCCGGTGAAAATTCGATCCAAAGACTAATCGCATCTTTAAAAACAACAGCTAACTCGTACTATCCGGCACCGAAAGACAATGGATTTAAAGTTCTGACAGACATTGGAATCTCCACTGGGGCTGTGGGATCCAACTGGGAAAAAATCCAAGATGGACTATTACAAATCGACCAAGAAAGACTTGTATCTGTTCTTTCTGAAAATCCGGATGGAGTTCGTGATTTGTTTGCCTCTGACCCGAATAACGATGCAAAGATGGAAGAAGGTGTTGGGATTCGTTTATTAGAAATCCTGAAACCTTACAACCAGTATGCATCTGGAATTGTCACAAGCAAAGTAAAACTTCTTGAAGAAAGTGTCGCAGGAAATAATAAAAAAATCAAAGAACATGAGTCTCATCTCATTAGTTTTGAAGCCAAACTGAAACAACGTTTTCTCTACATGGAACAAGGTGTAGGGAAAAACAAATCAGTTGGGAACTATTTGCAGAATAATATGTTTAGAGGTAACGGTGGGGAATGATGAATATTTATATCAACGAACAACAATTAGATACTAAACTGGATGGCGAAACAAACCTCGGCCAAGTATTGGATGAAATTCAAAAATGGATTGAATCCAATGGAAAGTATCTTCGTCATTTCACGGTCAACGGTAAAGAACTGAATCGTTCTGATTTAAATGCTGTGGGTGTGGATGAAACAGAACGTTTGGATTTATTTGTGGGTGAAGAATTAGATGTCATCGAAGATAGTCTTTGGGAAGTGGATAACTACGTAGACAAAGTGGGAACCACTCTTGTGGGTCGCGATTCTCTGACGGAAAAAGAAACCGAAGATCTAAAAGAAGGAATCCCCTGGATCATCTCCATGATCCAAACCACAACAAAAATTCTTAATCTAAACCTGACTCTTATCCAACCGATGGGAAAAGGAAAGAACGTCCAAGAAATTTTAGAGTCCTTACAAAGTGGATCCGAAGTTTTAGATTCTACAAAAGCCATTGATACCTTTTTAGAGGACCTTCGAGATGTAAAACTATTCCTTATGGATCTTAGCACTCGCCTTGCCGTGATGCGTATGGATGAAAGTGAACTCATAGAAATCATTTCTCGTTTTGTGGATGATAAAGAAAAAGTTATCAAAGACTTTATGGCAGTGAATGAAAACTTCCAATCAGGAAAAGATCATTTGGCTTCTGAGATTTTGAATGATGCTGTGGGTCGGTTGACTGGTCTTATGTCGGCTCTTGTATCAGTGCAAACTCGTCATGCAGAATTGGATTGGCAGTCTCTTGCTATCGATGAGAAAAAGTTATCGGATGTGATTACTAGTTTGAATGGAACACTTTCTAACATTGCTTCTGCGATGGAAAAAAATGATATTGTCTATGCGGGTGATATTTTGGAATACGAACTTCCTGAGTTACTCGATGCGTTTATTCCTTTTCTCTCTCTTGTATTAGAAAGAGTTTCTGTTTAAAGATTTGGTTCTTTGGGGAATTGGGCAAAAATCCGGTTCCCCACTCCAAACAAAACCCCCACCAAAAAAACTACTCCACCCCAAACCAGATTCAGATTCCATCCCAAGGACTTTTCATACATAGGATCGGACCAGGTCCAAACTCCGTAGGATGAGAGTATCAGTCCAAGGGTCAGAAACAAGGCGGCCAAAATGGAGGATAGGGAAATCATCCCACTAGTTTATCCTAAGTTTCGTAGCGATACAAGCCAATATTAAAGAACCAAACCGTTGACAGGATGTTAATCCATGGTTTTCCTTTCTGATATGGCTTTGTTTTTGGATTTGGACAATACCCTTTTACCCTCGAAACCAGCATATAAGTATGCTTTAACCGAATGTGCTAAGGATTGGGAGAATCGAAAGTTAGGTGGTGATTTTTTATCCTTATACGAATCTGCCAGAACAAAAGTAAAAAACCAACTTGTAGGCCATAGTTCGAACCGGCTGCGACTTTTGTGTTTTAAATTGATGTTGGATGAGTCTTTGTCTTCGGGATTCCAAACCAAAGACATTATTGATGTTTTGTGGATGGAAGAAAGATATCATTTCCATTTTCTTTCTTATCTAAAAAATGAATCTAAGAAAGAAAATTACCAAACCAAACTTTTTCCAAAACTTCTGGCTCTTTCAAATAAGTTCCCTATTTTTCTAACGACCAACGAAACCTTACGAACGCAATTATTAAAAGTATCTTCCTTTTTGCCAGATCACTTTCGTTTTACTCTTATCACTTCGGAAGAGGTGGGGCATGAAAAACCCACAACGGAGTTTTTTTCATATCTTTTGGAACTTGCCAAAGAAAATCCCGAGGATTGTATTTTACTTGGGGACAATTGGGACGACGATGTGCTCGGTGCGAATCGTCATGGAATTGCTAGTGTACATGTTCCCGAAATGTGGGATGAGGGTCGCGAAGTGAATGAATATCCTTTTGAATCTTCGGCACCAATTTGGAAGGCACCGAATACTGTGGCAGCTTTGGACTTTGCCGAGTTATGGCTTTCGAAGCGTCAGAAATAAAGTATTATTCCAATTGATGGTTCCAAAACTCAAACCAAAGATGATTTTGGTAAGGCAATAATAACCTAACTTAAAATATACGGCAAGTTTACTTTTGCTACCTGATACAGAAAGGATGGGCATAAGTACTTTGTATTTTGGATCTGTAAATCCACATTGTTTTCCTAACTCTGCCAATGTTTTCATTTTGTAGTTGTTTACATGGTCTTTGGCTTCTAAGTAATGAACCCCTTCTTGCATCCCTTTTAGTTTCACCTTCAAATTGGCTTTGGCAAGTTGGATGGGGAAGTTAGGAGTTTGTAAAAATAGAATCCCACCTGGTTTAAGGAGTCCATGTAAATAAGTGAGTAGGGAATGGGGTTTCGGAATGTGTTCGATCACGTCCCACAAAGTGATGATATCAAAACTTTCTTTGGGTAGTTTGGAGTCTTGCACAAGACCTGCATGTACAGTTTTCATTCCATTTTGTTCGTTGGCAAATTTGACAGCTTGTTTGGAAATCTCATACCCCACAGCAGACCAACCAGTTTTTTTAGTAAGTACTGCCTTTACAAAAAAACCCAGTCCACATCCTACATCGAGAAGGTTCCCTTTGTCTGATTTTAAGTAAGTAGAAATAAAATCGGAATACACTGCGCGGTGAGCATCATCCCACCATTTTAAATCGTAAGTCTGTTCTGCCCCGTCCCAATAACCTTCGTAATGTTCTTCTTGTTCATAAGAGGAATAGACATGACCACAATTTTTACATTCCAAAATGGGGGTTCCATTTTCATTGAATACGGTTTTGGACTCGGAAGATTGGCAAAGGATACAAGATTTCATGGTCTATGAGTCAGTCTAATCGATGAGAACAAGGGTCAAACCAAAAACCTTGATCTGACTTGCCAACATCCATGGCAAAAAAAACATGGGGTGAGATAAGAGAGGAACCGATGAAAATCAACTTCACCAAAATGGAAGGAATTGGAAATGACTATGTGTATATCGACGCAACGAAAAACGATATTCGCCTGAGTCCCGAACAAATCCAAAAACTATCCGACCGGAATTTTGGAATTGGTGGTGATGGGGTGATTTTTATCCGTAACTCAAAAACGGGTGAGTTCCAAATGGACATGTACAACTCGGATGGAAGTTCCTCTGAGATGTGTGGGAATGGAGTTCGTTGTGTTGGAAAGTTTGTGTTTGACCATGGACTTACCAAAAATCATAAACCCACCATTGAAACTGGGAAAGGTGTCCTCACCCTCGACTTAAAAACGGGAAACAATGGCAAGGTGGAAATGGTCACCGTTGATATGGGAGAACCTATCTTAAAACCATCTCTTGTTCCAATCGTTTGGCCTGGTGACGAAGCAGTCATCAACCAAGTGATCGAAGTCCAAGGAAAACAATATCATTTTACAGCTGTTAGTATGGGAAATCCCCATTGTGTGATTTATGTGGATGATGCCGATGCCTTCCCTGTCAGAGAAATCGGATCACTCATTGAAAACCATCCCTTATTCCCAAGAAGGGTGAATGTAGAATTTGTTTCTGTCAGAGGCAAAGACCATCTCTACCAAAGGACTTGGGAGAGAGGCGCTGGAGAGACCTTAGCTTGTGGGACAGGGGCTTGTGCGGTGACTGTGGCATCCATCCTCAATGGAAAAACAGGTCGGTCCGTACAAATTGATCTACGCGGCGGAACTCTTCATGTTGAATGGAAAGAAAATGGATCTGTGATGATGACGGGACCTGCCAAAGAAGTGTTTTCGGGAGAAGTGGAGATTTAGTAGATTATTTTTTTAAATAATCTACTTTTTGTAATTCACCCATTCTACGTTTGGTTTCGTTCGAAACTTCCACCATACCCTTGTCAAGCGGTAGGTGGGCGTAGTTCTCATACTTAATCACTTCCCCAAACACTACATTGATTTTTTTGTAAACCACACGACGTTTGATATCACAAACTTCTTTTGGCATACCCATAAAGGCACGAACCAGAGGAGGTATGGGATAGTCTGTGACTGTTTCTTCATCGGGAATGATTACAGTAGGTAGGATATCAACTTTGTTACGAAGACTAAAGGCCGCAAATCCGGAATGGAAGTTGGCAAGTGGGGCAGAGAAATCGTTTTGCACCATATAGTCATGGCCTTCTGGAAAAATTCCGAGCACATCTCCATTCTTAAAGACCTGCTGTACCTTTTTGATACTGGCCATAGAGATATTTCCATCAATGGCCATAGGAATGGTTCCTGTCTTTTCGACTAAGTCTTTGAAAAGGGGGATACGCGTTGTATACTCCGCGGCAATCCAGGAAATAAACCTGGGGAAAACTGTACCTATGACAAAGGGATCCATATCGCTTCTGTGGTTGCAGGTAAGGATGAGTTTGCCATTGGGAACAATGTTATGGTAACCGTAGACAGTTGTGTTTACAGCCAAATTAAAGAACGGAGTGACAAACTTTTTGATGTTCTCAACGTTCTTTTTGACTTGGTCTACGGTGTTTTCCATATCATTCTCCTAAGATTTTTTGCCACCAAGATTTGGCAGTCGGATCCGAGTTCGGATTTCGCAGTTCGGAACCTGTTCCACCGCTACCATGAGACTCTCCTGGATCAGAAGTAAGTAGGTTTTCTCTACGTTTTTTCCCCAGATGAGGGCTTGGAACGGTTCTTTTAATCTCTTCCAACTCTTTTTGGGCGGCGGCATTGGATTTTAAAAATGCACGGATTTCATCCCATTGGGGATCAAAATCATTTCCGTACATGGCATAATTCATAAGATCAATACGATCAAAATCGGGCATGTTCAAGATTGAAAGTGATGCCCCGACAAATTCAATCCAATTTTTATTCGAGCACTCCAGAATGGGGGAGGGCCGTTCCGAAAATAATAAAGTGAGAGATAGAATCGAGTCCAAGAGACATAAGATCAAAAAAACAAACCAGAACACATCCCTTTTGCCTCAGAATGTTGTACCCTTCCCCGTACTCCCCAATAAGGAGAAAATTTTGCATCTCTGTGAAGATTTGTTTTGCGAACCGGGTAACGAAAGGGAAGCATAGAAATGATGCCAAAACGAATTCTCCTATTAGCTTTATTTTTCCTAATTTTTCAGAACTCCATGTGTTTGAAACTTTGGACCGTATCTTCCAAATACCGGACTACAGAAGATGCCAGAGACCATAAATCCTACCAGAAGACCCGCAGTTATCTGAAGGCCAAACAATGGTTGGAGTACAAGTTGGATCCGGAGCTTTCTAAAATCGAATCAGAAAACCAAGAAACAGGAGAACTCCGAGGCATTGGCCTCATTAAATGTTACGTTCCCTATGGAATTGGGGAAGTGGATGCCAATGAACATGAATTTGAATATGTGATCAAGGTGCAAGAAGGGCATGCAGAGATGCAAATCAACAAAATCTTTTCCTTCATTCGGGATCCGAATGACATTATTTTGAACTATGGACCTAAAAATGAAAAGGTAGCCAAAATTACCATTCGGTCCTGCTTTCGACCGCTAATGGATGATTTTTTTGAATTTATAAAATAGAAGAAAAGAGACTAATAACCAAGCGGGTTTCCCACGGTGGAACCCGTGGAACCGTAGGTGTTTGTGCCTGTAGGTGAGTCAGTAAGCCCGTAGTGGTTTAAATTATTCGAGTTACCACTGTTAGTGGACGACCTAGAAGAAGAATCTGAAGATCCTGATTGGGAAGAACCATTTTGAGTTCCATCTCCTTCCAAAAGATCCAAAATATCTTGTCTGTTGACCAACTTGATTTCGTTACACGAAACGAGTAATAGGCAAAACGATAAAATACCAAGGAGATTCTTCATTCCTTTTCCATTCTGGACATTTTTTGGATGGAGTTCAACCATTTTATTCTGCAGCAGTATAGGAATAAATCCTCTCTTTGGACTCTCTTCCTTTTAGTTCGTATTCTCCTTCGGATTGGAGTTTGGATCGAATGGATTCCGGTAAAAGAACGGAAGTGTTTTCTGTGAGGAGTAGGTTTTTCTTTAGTCCCTTACAAAGTCCTTCCACTCGTGAGGCTGTATTGACCGTATCACCAATTACTGTAAATTCCATTCGATTGGCAGAACCGATGTTTCCCACAAGAAGGCTCCCTGTATGGATTCCAATTCCCATTTTGAGTTCCGTAAGGCCCTCTGATAAAAACTGAGCATTTAATGAATCTAAGTTTTTTTGCATTTGGAGGGCTGTTGCAAACGCACGTTCGGCGTGGTCTGCCATGGGCATGGGAGTTCCAAATACGGCAAGGATTGCATCCCCAATGAATTTGTTGATAAACCCTCCGTGGATTTCGATGGCATTACTCATTTCTTGGAAATAACGATTGAGAATGTACAATACTTCTTCGGGTTTTCTTTTTTCCGAAAGTTTTGTAAAGTCTCGTAGGTCAGAAAAAAGAATGGAAGCATCTACAACTTTTCCACCTAGACTATGTTCGTTGGATAATAGATAATCGCGGACTCTTGGATCAACAATCCGACCAAACGTATCTTTGATCCTTTCTCTTTCCGCAAGGCCTTCGGCCATTTCATTCACCGCATCACCAAGAAGGCCCAATTCATCAGAACTGAATATTTTGACCCTGGTATCGAACTTTTGTTCTTTGATGAGTTCTGTCGCTTTTTCGATTTGGTTCAATGGGTGTTGTAAGCTGGATGCAAAAGACATAGCAAAGGCAAAGGAAAAAACGAGCATAATAGCAATCACTTCAAACAAAACATCGTTATGAACCAATTCGTGAAGATTCAGAATGTTTTGGTTGGTTCGGAGCAGTAGACCAAAGATTAAAAGCACAATCGGAAAGAGTGTGGATGCTGACCAAAAGATAAACTGTTTGGTAACGATGGAAAATTGTTTTCCATGAGCATACTTTCCAAGACCCCCTTCCGGAAATACACAAGGAATGATGAGGAGTTTGTTTAAGTAAGTAGTTGTGGCATACGAAAAAGCAAAGGCAAACAGACCCCAAAACCCAAATAAAATAGAAACGGTAACAATGCTTTGGTGGGGTGCGTTAGGAAACAATGTATCGATACGGCAAACACTTAGAAAATTGGAGAGTTCCCAACCAATAAATCCTAATATACTAATGGTTAGCGGTGAATGAACAATTCGATGACGAGCTCTTTCTTCGGAGATAAAGTTGCAACCTTTGGAAGAAAAAAGAAATTTTGCAATGGGTAGGCTATAAAAAAACAAAATGAGAGTGATGATGGGAAAGGGAGCCCAAGTAAATATAGCTAATGTTCGGTCGTTTTTGATTTGAGTCGCTTCGAATAATCCTAAGAACTGATCTGGTAAAAAAGCAGAGGCCGTATAGTTGGCAAAGAGAAGCGTGAATAAACAGGCACAAAAGGGAACTATAAAGTAAATTAATAAAAATGCGATGAATTGGAGTGTGCGGCCTGGTTTCATATAGATAAGGTTCCTTGTACCTTGGTTCTCTTTGTATTACGTTTCAATAAGATTCTTTGGACTTGGATGTGTTTTTCATCACTTAATGGAAAAAATAGAAAGAGAATAGAACCTAAAATAAAAAAGAATCCCACGCCAGGACCAAAGATCATCGCAAGACGAAATCCCACCTCTTGTGATTGGGTGGTAGTGCCGTTTTGGAATCCAATGGCATCGAGTAAAAAACCGGTAAGCGCAATTCCAAAAGCTTGTGAAAACTTAACTCCCATCTTCCAAATTCCGAAATACAAACCTTCTCTTTTTTCTCCAGTTTTGAATTCATCATAGTCCACAACATCGGTAAGGATAGAGTCCATGATGAGGATGGAGCCGGCACAGATCCCACCTACGAAAGCTGCAATGAGAGGAGGGCGTAATTCTCCGTAAGGGAAGAGAGGGTAAACAATAACGGTCAGAAGGCCAAGTCCAAATACTCCTAAAAAGGCTGGGATCTTTTTCCCAATTTTTTTGGCGATCCAAACCCAGAATCCTATAGAAAGGATAAGGACGAGAAAAAATGGCAAGAGGATGTTGATGACCACAAGTGATTCTTTGAGACCCAACCTATATTCATAATAATAGAGGGCAATTGCTGAATTAAATGTCCTTCCAATTGTAGCAATGATAAAGGCAAAAAGTAAAATAAGAAACATTTTGTTTTTTAATACAGATACAAATGCAGTAAGGAAGGGAATCCTTTGTTTTGTGTGATTTCTCATATTGTCTTTTCCCCTGGTCACAAGAAAGGTAGTGATAGAGGAAAACAAAATTACAAGGGATACAATTTCTCCGGCTATGGTTCTGGATGTTATGATATTATCTTTGGAAGATTCATCACCTAAAGATTGTAAAATGGCAGCAGGTACAATCATTCCAATCAGCATTCCAATATTGCTAAAGAATAATCTCCATCCAAAGATAGATGTCCTTTCGTTTCTTTCAAAACTAAGTTCGCCACCTAGAGCAATATGAGGAACAGAGATGATAGTCATTGCAGTATTTACGAAAAGATACACAGTCAAAAGATAAGCGAACTTGCCGAGTTGTGTAGTCAAGTGTGGAGGTGAGAAGAGGAGTAATACCGCAAGGGAGAGTAAAACCCCGCCAAGAAGAATGTAGGGCCTTCTACGACCCCATTTTGTATGCGTATGGTCAGAAATCCTACCCATAAGTGGATCGCTTACTGCATCCCATAGGACCGATATGGATAAGGCAATCCCGGCCAAACTAGAATTGAGTCCCACGATTTCTGTATAATATTTTAGTAGATAAATTTGTGTAAAAAGTTGAACGGCCGTTATACCAGTTTCTGCCGATCCATATCCCATTTTGATTGGGAGCTTAAGTTTTGTTTGGTTCATTCATGGACTCAAGTATTGGACGGAAGGAACCCCAATTCTGGAGGAAGAAATTTTCGATCTTTTCGGAAATAGATTTTTAGATTACTGCTTTGTCTTGGGCAAATAACCGATTCGGATCAAAGAAATATCATCAATAACTTGCCCCGAGGATTCGATGAGTTTTGTGATGGCGAGTAAGTTGCCTTGTGTGGATTCAACGAGAGCCAAAAAAAACTGTTCATCTGAATTCACTTCTGGTTTCCCCATAGCATCTAAACGTAACAAATCGTCCTTTCCATCCGATCCTATAATGATTACATCTTCCGATTGGAGTTGGAATTCCATTATATTTTGGATGGGCATAGCGCCTAAAGTTCCTAGTTTTCTGTAGGAAACATCTGCCTGAAGATATTCTGCTTTTCCCTTCCTATACAAAACTATGGGCGGATGTTCGGCATTCAAAAAAAATAACCTTCCCGTATCTTCTTCCAAAAGACCCATGGTGAGAGAAACAAGCATAGTTCCATCAAATGCCTCAAAGATCAAATGCATCTCTTGGAGATTTGTTTTTAACCAGTCTGCTGGGCTGATCATTTGGTATCTTGGATCTGTTTTTGTTCTTTGAACAATGGACTGAAATACGGCTCCAAATACTAATGCGCCACCAGCTCCTTGCATGGACTTACCCATAGCATCAGCATTCGCAAAAAGTAGAAACTTTCTATTTTGTAAAACTATAGAATGGGAAATGTTGATATCGCCGCCAATATCGTACCTTCTATTTTTGTATTCGAATACTTTTTTCTGTCGAACTAAATGATCCACTTCCAACTGGGTACTTTCCACGTCTTTGATTGCAAGTGGATTTAGCAATTGATAGGTGAGGTAATAATCGCCATCCTGTTGGATTTTTAGGTTGCTGATGTCTTGTAAGGATTGATTTAATTCATTTGTTCTTAAAGTTACTTTTTCTTCTAATCCTTCGTTTAGGTTTCTAATTTCTTCATACATTCCTTTCAATTTTGTAATCACCGAGTTGAGATAAAACGCTTGTTTGGCGAAATCGTCACTGGATTTAGGAGTGACAACTACATCAAAATTTCCTTTGGCCAGTTCTCCTAAGGATCTGCTGGTTTCGTTTAGTCCTTCATTTACTGACTTAGCCACTACATAAGAACATACTACCAGGGGAATGATGAAAATAAATGATACAGTGACAATGGGAATCATTGGATCTTTTACAGCGATTTCTCCCATAGCAAGCGAATAGAGAATATAAGAAAAGATAACAAAGGGAAGGGCCGCCAAACTAAAAAAAGCTACAAGTATCCGAGAAAAATAGTTAAACTTGGGAATGTCCTTTTCCTGTAGTTCTATATTTTTGATTTGGGGAAGATCGAAAAGACGACGAATGGAATTTTCGGAAATAAAATAATAGGTTACAAAAGATATTGGTGCAATCATCGCAAAGGTAAAGATTGCAGATCGAACTACCGATGGCATATAGGCCACCAAATAAAAAAACAAAAGACTGATAGGTATCACACCAGATAACCAGCGTATAACGATTAGAATGGCTTCGACTAGGGGGTAACGGAAAAGAAGTATTTTAACAGATCTTGCATATTCGAATTCCTCTTTAGATAATGAAGAGACTCCAAAAGACGGAACTGGGATTCTCTCAATTTTTGCGTATAGGTATTTTAAGAGGAGGTGGCGAATAAATGTTCCAAGCAGACCAATGCCGGTAGCAAAAAAAACACAAAGGGCAATGAAGATCCGCCAATGCTCTGGTTCCATTTTCTGAGTGATGATAGCATAGTATACAGCAAAGGGGACTGGTACTGTGTGCGTGAACGCTTCGAGTTTAAGGGTAAGATCCCAGAAAAGAGTTTCTCGTTTCGCGTTGTCACCTGATCCTACCTTTCTGCCTTTCTCCATAGACTGGAGGACCAATCCATAAAAGTCAAGTCGAAGGGATGGATTTTTAGATAAACTTGTGTATGGTCTGTTATTTCAAAGTTGTCATTTCTTTTGATTGAAATTTGTTTATCAATGGATTGTTAGAAATTTTTTAGCTTAACTACAGAATACAGATGGCGCGTTCATTCTGAACTATAATTTATCACTTAATCAATGTTATGTTGATCTGGTTTAAAATAGAAAGTCATTTTCGATTTAAGGCCTTCAAAAAAGAACAATGTTAACTTGCCGTCTATTGTTTGGAAATTGGAAAATCCTAAATTCTGTATTTGGATTGCCTATCTTCTAAATAGTACTTGGACGGCAAAATGCGCTAGAATACAAAGAAATCATGCGCAAGAATCTGCCCATTACTGATACAGAAATCGAATTCCAAGAAGGAACCAAGATCACTTCCAAAACAGATCTAAAAGGGATCATCACCTATGTGAATGAGGATTTTTTGCGCGTCAGTGGGTATACGGAAGAAGAACTAATTGGACAACCGCACAACCTGATCCGCCACCCCAATATGCCAATTGCTGCGTTCCAAGATTTATGGGATACAATTAAGGCCCAAAATTCTTGGGTGGGTGTTGTGAAGAACCGTTGTAAAAACGGAGATTACTACTGGGTTGATGCAAATGTTTCCCCTATCTATGAAGATGGAAAACATATTGGCTATATGTCGGTACGGACCAAAGCCACGAAAGACCAAATCCATAATGCCGAAACATTGTATGGTAAAATGAATTCTGGAACTTGGAAACCCAAGACAAATGTTGGAATCATCGCTACTTTATCTTCCCAAACTATTTTTCTTATACAAACAATTGTAAGTGGAACTCTCTTGATTTTATTTTCGCAAAAAACAAATTCTGGTTTGGTTTTTCTTTCTAATCCTATGGTATCTATATTAGGATTTCTTTTGTTTTCCCTCGTGACAACCATTGGATATTTCAAGATCAGAAAAAACAAAAAATCATTCTTAAAGGTAAAGGAATACCTTGAGAATTTATACAATGGTCTCCTGAAGTTTGACGTGGTTTTAGAAAATGGAGGGGATTATGCAGAGATCCTTTCATTGATTAAAAAAACTCAATTTGAATTTAGAGGAATGATTTCTCAATTAATTGGGAATGCTGAAATTGTAAAAACTCAAATCAAAGCCCTCACTTATGCAGTGGAACATATTCATGTCGCATTTCAAGAGTTATCCAAGGCAATGTTTTCTTTGGCAGATTCGAGTATTGTCACTCGTGAAAGTTCAGATTGTATTTTCCAAGAAATGGATTCCTTAAACCAACTAATCTGTAATATACGAAATGAATCTAATACAGTACAATCGGAATCCACGGAAGCATACGAATTT
Organism: Leptospira wolbachii serovar Codice str. CDC; assembly: GCF_000332515.2. NCBI lineage: Bacteria > Pseudomonadati > Spirochaetota > Leptospiria > Leptospirales > Leptospiraceae > Leptospira > Leptospira wolbachii. Next base: position 1,304,418 of record NZ_AOGZ02000014.1, on the reverse strand, counting down.
TCCTTAGTAGGAAAAAACCGTTCCGATAAAGCAATGACTCAGTTTCTAAAAGCGAAGAGTCAAATTTTTAAAACTTCTGAAACCATTAAAGATTTAGGTGAGAAAACAAAGGCCATCAGGAAAATCACAGAAACCATCACTGCCATTTCTGAAAAAACAAACTTACTTTCGTTAAATGCATCCATTGAGTCGGCAAGGGCAGGTGATGCAGGAAAAGGATTTGCTGTGGTTGCTGGGGAAGTGGGAAAACTTGCCGAACAATCTAATAAATCGGCAAAAGAAATATCTTCCTTCATTACCGAACTTACTGCAAAGATTTTGCAAACAGTTGCAGATATCCAAGAAGGTCTAACTGAAGTAGAAGTGGGTTCTCTCGAATTTGAAACGGTTCAAGTCGAGATGGATAAAATCTTAAAGAATGCAGAAGAAACTAAAATTAGTGCGGAGAAGATCAATGGCTCCACAGAAGGGACGGAGTCCATGTCTGGAAGTGTTCTCGGAAATATGGAAAAGATCCAAACCCAACTCATCAATACCTCTGCCATTGTGGAGGAGTTGTCTGCCGCTGCCAACGAACAAAAACAAACCGTCGCCGCCATTGAAGAGTCCATTACGAACTTAGCCCAAGTGGCCGATCGACTGGATTCTGTGGCCTTCCGATTTCAATTTTAATGATGTACAAGCACAATTCAGGATAAGGAAATGACAAACGCAAAACCAAAAATGAGTTTCCATGTAGAAACCTCAAGAGTTGATTCACATTCGAGTGTATCTTTATGTAAGTCGGCAGAGATTGTCTTAGATACGGATATGGCGGGAAATCCCAATGCGTTTAACCCTGCCGAGTTATTACTCTCTGCACTTTCGGCCTGTATCATTAAAGGCGTGGAAAGAGTGACACCCATCCTTCATTTTCAGTTGAAAGGAATCCAAGTCATCGTAGATGGGGTTCGTCAGGATGTTCCTCCCAAAATGGAATCCATCCGGTACCAAATCATTGTGGATACAGAGGAATCAGATGAGCGCCTGCACCTGTTACATGAAAATATAAAAAAATATGGAACTGTGTTTAACACCATTGCCCCAGGGACCGATTTGGCTGGTGAAATTCGCAGAAAATAAAAAACCTGAAGTGGGAACTTCAGGTTTTTTATCTTAAAATCAATTTATGTTTTGATAGAGAATGTTTATCAATCTTTGAATTTTAGTCTTCTGAATTCCAACCCACAGAATAAATCACTGCGGTGACTGTTGTAAAGATTGTATAATAAGCCACCCATACCCAAACAAGGACAGGGGGAGCAAAGTTTGTTAGAGATAGTGTCCACAGCATTGGCGAGACAAATCCAATGATAGAAACTAAAATTCCCACTAAAAATCCACCTACAAGACCTTCCGGGAGAGACTCTTTGATTAAGGAATACAAAACTCCAAAGGATAAGGTAAATACCAAATCGCTGAACACAGGAGCTAACCAAAAAACATCGGTTATGGGAACAAAGATTCCTTTGAAGTTTGGATCAAAGTAGAACTTTGAAAAAAACAACATCCTGAGTGGAATGGAAACCGCTTCCCAAAACGAAAAGGCCAGAAGGAACCGGACTAAAATCCGATTCCATTTTTCTGTATTCAGCGAACTCAAAATCTACTTACCTAAGATGAACACGAAGTTCGTAGTCGCAGAACCACCGATGTTGAGCATCAGGCCATTTTTAGCACCTTTTACTTGGTAGTCCCCTGCCGTGTTTGTCACTTGTTTGTAGAGGTCGAGCATCATACGAACCCCGGACGCACCTACTGGGTGACCCACACCGATCAGTCCACCGGATGGATTGATCGGTTTTTTACCACCAAAGTCAATCGTTCCGTCTTCGATCGCGATATGTTCTTTTCCTGGTTCAGAAATTCCAAACGCAGAGATAGCAGCATACTCAGAAGAAGTGAAACAGTCATGTGTTTCAAACACATCAATGTTTTTTACATCTAAGTCAGCACGTTTGTAAGCATCTTTTACTGTTTGGCGAGTCCATGGAAGGATGTATTTGTCCCCAACGGATTCTAGTTTTTTTGCTTCAAAAGTAATTGGTGCCACACGGTGTCCCCAACCTTTGATGCGAGGGATATCGTCGAACTTGCGGCCTGTTTTTTTTGCGTATTCTTTTGCATAACCTTTGGAAGCAAGGAGAGTCACTGCAGCACCGTCTGTTACTTGGGAACAGTCAGTGATACAAAGTCTTCCACCCACAGCCATATTGTTATCTCCACCGCGAGCCATTGCATGTTCTTTATTCATGAACCATGTGCGAGTTTGTGCTTTCGGGTTACGTTTTGCGTTAGCGTAGTTGATACGAGAAATTTCAGCAAGAGCATCCATAAAACGTTCTTCTTTGAGTTCGTAACGTTCCAAGATAACGTCTGCTAGTTTTCCAAAAAGTTTTGGGAAAGGAAATTGAACTCCTTTCGCTTCTTTTTCATAGTAAGCAGCAGTTCCGAGAAAGTCTCCACCCACAGAAGAAGAAACTGTTTTCATCACTTCCACACCAAGAACGATCGCTAGATCGTAATCTTCAGCACGGATATGTGTAATGGCAGCATCAAGGGCAACGGAACCAGAAGCACAAGCAGCTTCGTAACGAGCACCAGGAACACCAAAAAGAGCAGGGTTTACTTCTGTAAGGAAAGCACCTAAGTGGCCTTGGTTGGCATACTGTTCTGCATCGAAGTTACCAACAAAAACAGCCACTTTGTTTTCTTTATTCAATCGTTTGATTTCATCGTAGCTGATGCCAACTTTTTCAAGAGCATCATCTAATACTTCACGCATCATGGACATGAAGGTTTTTCCTTCTTTGGTCCAGTTGCGTTGGAAGTCGGTTTGTTCCCCACCTAGTACAAATACTTTTTCACTCATATAATACTCCTAATTAACCTTTGAAGAGGGACCTTGCATCCAGTTTCTCACCGAGTTCGTAAAACTTTTTGCCTTCTTTTGCATCTTTTAAAAGTTTGGGAACTGGTATCTTAGACGCTTCCATCAGCTTAATTGTTTCTTTGGGGCCACCAAGGAAATCCACGAAAGCAGACGCTGGAACCCAGTTAAAACCGAAACCCATCGCACCGTCAGTGTTTTCTTTTGTATCCACAACTTCACCAACGAGTGAAAGCGAATAACTGATGTAACGTGAAATGAAATAACGAGCAATGTCTGCTTCGAAACCACTTGCAGTTTTTACTACATCCATTGCGGCTTTGTAGTTAGACTCTTTGATTTTTTGGCGAGCTTCTTTGATAAAAGGAATATCAAATTTTGGATACGGATCGTACTCACCAGTTTTGATATTATAAACAAATTTCTCACGTTTTCCGTCAGCGTGTTTTACCACTTTAGTGAGACCACCGCCACTTTTCATACCGAGTTTACCAGCATCGATTAACTTTTGGAAGTAACCAGGAAGTTTGAATGTTTCGTGTGCTTCGTCTTTTGTATTTTCGTAGATATTGTCTACGATGGCTTTGTGAACATCAAGTCCCACGAAGTCAGCAGTTGCCAGAGGTCCCATAGCGCGACCTGTGTAACCAGACATGATTTCGTCGAGAAGTGCGATTCCACCTTTGTCAGCATACTTTTCTGCAAAGTGAGCCACTTCGTTCATCAACTGAAACCCAATGCGGTTTCCAGCAAAGGCAGGAGTGTCGTTTGTATAAACAACAGCACGGCCTAAAACTTTGTCTAGGTATTCACCTAACGCTTGTGTAACTTTTTTATCGTTTCCAGAGTGAGTGACTAGTTCACAAAGGATCATTTTATAAGGAGGGTTGAAAAAATGCGTTCCGTAGTAATGTTTTTGGCCATCTTCATCGTAGGCTTTTGCCAAACGACCGATGGAAAGACCAGAAGACACTGTGGACACGATGGTTCCGGGACGACGAGCCTTCGCAATACGAATATTGATCGGTTCTTTGACTTCGTAACTTTCCGCCACGAGTTCGAATACCCAATCTGACTCTGCGACAGCTTTTTCCAGATCCGCATCGTAGGAACCAGGGATCATTCTAGCGCGAATAGTATCCGTTTTTACGGATGCGACAGCGGCTTCGATACCCTGTTTTGCTTTTTCAACATCTCTAGCGAGCATATAGACTTTAGCACCACCGAAGGCGGCAATGACGCCTGCACTTCCAGAGCCCATGGCTCCATTGGCACCTAAAATCGTGACAGTTTTGATTTCTCTCATGAAGGAATTTCCGAATCTAATTTTTACTTACCGTTCTAGAAAGCCAAGGTGACAGGAAAATCGTTTTTTTTTGTCAGATTTGTTACAAAAGAGGGTCGGAGGGGTGGGGGGTGTGGATATTGTACTCCCCGCCCGATTTGAGGGTGGGGAACTAGACCCGCCGCCCAATGCGTTCCCTCTACCACGCTCTGCAATTTTTGGCACCCCACTTCCCAAAATCCCCAATTTTAATTCTGATAAGTTCACAGTTTCGACCTGGGGCGCCCGGGCGGGCCCTTCCGGGGTTCGCGTTCGCTCCCGTCCTCGTAGGCGTCGCCTCCTCGGACCAAGCCCTTCTGGTCCCTGACGCAGTGATTAGTTGGGATCAAGTGAAGTTTCGGTTTTTTTTGGAATTGAATCCTTTTTGGCAAAAGTGGTGATTTGATTTCATTTTTTAGAATCGAACCAATGACTTTGGGTGAATTCTTGAGAACTGCATTATTTCAAAAGAAAGATTTGTTTATCAGTATTTTATGATACACATAAATTGTTTATAGGATTGAAATAATATCTGTTATTTGCTAAAAACCATTTGACCTAACATATGTTTCTGTTGCACTTTGACCGATGAATTTGAAAGAAAAACCCTCTAGTCAATGGATCCTATTGATTTCAGTTTCTTGCTTAGGAATTTTACTTAATTGTATATCCTTTGTGAAGTATGAAAATCCAAGTTTAAAAAATACACCAACTCCTGAGTTACAAGAAAAGAAAACTGTTCTTTTAAAGTATTACGGAGACTACTTGCGATATGGAAAACATAGCACTCATTTTCAAGATTTAAATGCTCTCAAGGAATCCATGGTTAGCACTCTTAACGATACAAATTTATTTCAAAATGTAACTTTAAACGAAAATGAACCACACGATCTTGTCTTGTACATAGAAGCTGATTTAAATGATCAAAGTTCTCTTGTATACGCCTTTTTTTCTGGACTAACTTTTATGGTGTTGCCACTAGTAGTAGATGTAGATGCTAATGTTAAGATTTCTTTATATGATTCAAAAAATAAACCATTGGCATCAAATGAAGAAAAAATCCATATCGATAGTTTTATTGGATGGTTAATCATTCCGGTATCACCTTTCTTTTTTTCATCCGTTGTAGAAAGAAAAGCGATTAAAAATATTATATTTTCTTCCATGGATCAGTGGAAAACAAAAGGAATCATCAAATGAAATTAATAATATTATCTGTTTTTGCATTATTGAATTTTATATCTTGTGCGGAACTTCAACCGTTAAAGAATAAAAATCCCGGAAGTGGAAAATTCAATTTGTCTCTAGAAGTCATTGAGCCAGGAATCACTGATGAATTACATAATAAAATCAAATCTCATATTTCGATGCGGGCCGTTCTTCGGAAAGGATTGATTGAGTCTGATTTATTTAAATCAATTGTTAATTTTAATGGGGATCTTCAGCTTCGCGTCATCAACAATGGAAAAGATGAAATTCAGGAAGTGGAATTCTTGGACATTCGGCATAAATTAAAACTAACATTTATATTATTAAAGGACAAAAAAGAGATTTATAAAAAGGATTTTATTGCTGATGAAATAGCTACTGCTTCCGAAAAATTCATGGCGGTGGAAAGAATTCGTTTTGCAACTGAAAAAGCAACTTATCGTTGTCTGGAGCAATTTTTAGAGGATATATCTAAACAAAAACTTTAATCTTGAAAGAATTCTCTTGGAAATTTAGTGAACAAACATTATTGCCGGTCTGTAAGGGCACACCAGCGCCAGCGGTAGTAGCGGAAATCCTTTCGCAATGCGAAAGATTGGAGCGGATAACGCGGTCGGTTTTAATACCACTGTTTGTCAACTAACGGATTCGAGGCGCCCAAAAGGAAAAACAAAAATTCCTTTTGGGGATTGTTTCTTTTGAAACGATTTCTAAATTTCTACTTTGTTTGCACTTCCCTTTCCAAAAATTCTGTAAATTCAATTTGTAGATTAATGAATGTTAGATTGTATCTGCTTTCATAAAAAAGAAGAGCACTTGCCAGAAACAAACAAATCCCACCAGTGATTGCTGCAACAGTTGGTATCCAAGAATACTCTTTGGCAAAGGCAAGAGTTATGGCTAAAGTCAGGCTCGAAATCACAAAGAGGGAAGTTGCTAAATACAAAAACGTCATGGAACGTTGGATGAGGACGGCCCGTTTTTTTTGGACAGAAAGTTGTTTACGAAGGTAAAGCATTCTTTCTTTTTGAAAACCTCGTTTGCCTTCGAGTAGTAATTCCACTTCCGATTTCAAAAGGTTCACACGATCAAAAATTCGCCCCAGTCTGTTGGCTGTGGAAAATATCAAACTGGCGCAGGCGGAAACAAGAACCGCTGGAGTGATCATACCGGAAAGGATTTCAGAGTTGGAAAACGATTCGAACATAAGGAATAGTGTAGAGAGGCATATAGGTTTTTAAAGGAAAAAAACGAATAGTGTAATTTTTGAGATGGATTTTTTCTTGAGACCAATCCTATACCGATTCTCATTCGACCGATCCACTGCAAGGTCCATTCGAGTCGCCGGTAGAACCAATATCTATGAAACTGTGGATAAGATGGAAAAAGATTCTTCGGCTACTTTGATTTGGGTAACAATCAAAGGTCTCGCTAACATAGAAATCTGACTGGAAGTGTCGGCTTTCATTCAAGTTTCCCTTGATAGGAATAAAGAATTAGAAGTGATAGATGATTAATAATATAATCTAAGTTATAAGATGATGGAAAACAAATCCATTGATTTTATGAAGATACACTTCCCATAACAAAACAAAGAACGCTTTTTGTGGAATCACAAACACGGTTCCGATAGGTTTATTATTTTCTGATTCTAAACAGATGTTCTAAAATAAACGGCAAATAGTATAGTTAGAACTATAAAGCCGAGAGAGTTACATCTAAATCATTTAAACATTGCTATTTGACATAAACTACCATTTTAAAATATTCCCAAAAAAATATTGACCTGAATTCATTTGGGCATTACACCTAACATTGATTGAATACGAATCTTTTCATTCATCTATTGAGACTAATTTTTCTACTTTTGCCTATAGTTCATTGTGCACGTCCCGAATTAGAAACATCGAGTAAAAAGGCAACTGGTGGAATCTTGGATCTAACTCAAGTCTCACTTGAAAACAATAAAGTGATCGAACTCTCAGGGGAATGGAAATTCTATTGGAAAAATTTGATCCACCCCGATGTCATACGTGAGAAAAACAATCTACCATTTTTATTCAAACAATCGCCCTCTGCCTGGAACGATACCCAGTTTTATGGCGAAAGAATTGGGAGTTATGGTTATGCAACTTACCTTTTACAGATTCCTTTGAAAAACCCTAGGTCGGACCTTGCCATTTATATACCGGACATTGGAACCTCATACGAACTTTACGTAAACGGAAAATTACTAACATCTGTTGGTCGAGTAGGAGTCACAGAAAAGGATGTAATTCCAAAGTACAAACCCCAAATAATTCTTTTACCAGAAAGTGGAAATTACGAATTTGTCCTGCATGTCTCAAACTTTAGTAATCGTTGGGGAGGTTATTGGTTCCCCATTCTTTTTGGAAAAGCGGAAACAATATTTCAGAAAAAACAAGTTCAATTAGGGTTTACTATCGCAGTATGTATAGCTGCCGCTCTTATGGCTTGTTATAATATTGTATTTTTTTTGTTCCGTAAAACAGATGTAACACCCTTATTATTTTCGTTACATTGTATATTGATTTTACTTCGAGCTTTGACAACAGGTGAAAGACTTGGGCATTTACTCTTGGATTCTCTCTCTTGGGATCTATTAAATAGAATTGAATACTTTTCAGCATTTTGTACGGCCCCTGTTTTATACGCTTTTTTATACCGATTTATACCCAACCCATTTTGGAATCGATTCGGAAATTTATTCAACGCACCTCTATATATAATGTGTTTGCTGACAATCGTTGCACCAAATTCAGTGTATGCCTATTTTTTGAATTACCTAATTGTTTATATTTATTTAACGGTAGTTCCTGGTTGGATGATTATCTTACTAGTGGCAGTCATTAAAAAAGAAAAAGATGCAATTGGTCTTTTTGTGAGTTACTTAGCCATTATGTTTGCAAATATAAATGATACTTTGGCAGCCTTCGGAATCATTGAAGGCAGATATTTAGTTCCTTACAGTCAAATTTTTTTAATTTTTTCACATTCTATTATCATATCAAAAAGGTATTCAAATTCACTTTCAGAATCAGAACACCTCTCCGTTCAGATGAAAAAATTAGTAGTATCTTCCCAAGAGATTATGTCATCGAGAAGTTATGAATCTGCCGCAAAATCAGCTTTACAAATTCTCTCTTCAAAAATTGGAGAAAATGAAATTTTGTACATTTATGTTCCTAATCATTCTAATCAAAGCTGGAAACTATACTCTATCGATAGTTATTTAAGATTCAAATATGAAAATATTACGAAAGCGAAGATCGAATCATTCATCGGAAAAGAACTGTCAAACTTCTACGAACCAATCACCATAAGGGAAAGGTTCCTTATACCGATTGTGCAAAATGAAATCATTCAGCTGATATTGGATATTCCTGCGAATCAGTTTTTAAAAAATGATTCTGATTTAGATTGGGCAAAAGCAATTTCCTATGCCCTAGTTCTTTCGATCCAAAATATAACACGACAGGATATGGAAAAATATGCGATCATAGGAGAATTTTCATCTGAAATTGCGCATGATATAGGAAACCATGTACTGCTCATTCAAAAGAGTTTAGAGTTATTAGAATTAGATCCTAAAAATAAGGCCGAGATTTTCCGGCAGACGAAACAAGAAGTTGATACATTATCGAACTTATCCATCGATATATTGGAAGTTTCAAAAAACAAAGTGATATTGGATTTGAAAATCACCAATGTAAGTGAATTCTTTTCAAGTGTTGCAGAAGATCTTAGTGTTTTGTTCCAGAAGAGTAATATAACATTTAAATATGAGAATTTAATTACATCTGGAATGTTTAAAATTGACCACCTTCGAATCAGACGTTTATGTTTAAACATTGCAAAGAACTCATTAGATTTGGAATCGAGAGTCACAGAATTTGAATTATCAATACAACCGGAAGGTTCAACTCTCTTCCTCATGATGCAAGATGATGGACCAGGGATGAGTGAAGAAATAAAAAGAAAAATATTTGATTCGAAAATTGAATCTAACAAACCTCATGGCACAGGATTGGGTTTATCCATTGTAAGAAAGATCGTGTTGGCCCATGGGGGAGAACTTATGATCACAGACCGACCAACTGGTGGAATGCGTTTTACAATTTTGCTTCCATTGGTTTAAAGGAAGCAAAATTGCTTAAAGTAAGACAGCAACGTAACTGTTTATTGGCAAATTCCGAGGGAACCTGTGTATTCAATCGTTGTTGGATTTCCAAATCCAAAACTAACTTTTGTAGCCCAACCTCTGTTATCATAGGTATATGTATTTGCTGCATCACTGACAGTGGTTGGTATGGTTCTGGAACCTTCGTAAGTATAGGTAATTGTACTTCCTGTAGAATTGGATTTTGGAAACCCTTTTTCGTCATAATTGGAATAGGTTGCTGCGGGTGAGGAAACGGATTGTAATTGGTTTGATGCGTTGTATACAAAAGCAGTTTCCGTCGCACCTTCTACCCTTTTTTCCAACCCACGTTGTACGTGTTGGTTTGAGAAAGAAGGAGGGTCAACTACACTTAATTTTGCAGCTGTAGCGGATGTATAAGTTCTTACTACTTTATTTCCTCCATCCGTTGGAGCACAGGTATACACTTTTCCACTTACAGAACAGTTGTATGTCACCGTTGTAGCAGCATTTCCATCCTTTACTATTGCTTGTGCGGGAACAGAAAAACAATTGGAAAGACTTGCAATCGCAAGACCTGCCACTAACGCATTATTATCCTTTTTTTCTGCTTCGCAATTTTGAAAGAAAACTACAAGCAAAACCAAATAAATTATTTTTTTCAACATTTCCATTTTAACTCCAAATCGATTCAATCAAGAATCTGTTTAGTAGTTTATCTAAAGATGTCTTAAAGCGCTACATCGGTAAGTACGGAAAAATCAGGCTGCTTTTGCGAAATTGTACGTAGGTTAACAAAATTTTTAAATTAAATTTGCAGATTGGATTTGAAGTAATAACTTCGCAAATCCAATTGGTGAATTGATTTCTAGTTTTTGTATTATAGAGGATCGATGAGTTTCAACAGTTCGAATGCTTATTTGCAATTCTTCAGCGATTTCTCTGTTTAGTTTCCCTAATTTTAAGTGACCAAGAATTTCTAACTCCCTTTTCGATAAGGAGTTTAATTTTTTGCTTAAATCTTCGTTTGATTCTATTTCATTAAGTAATCCGGCTATTTCTTCTGGAAATATTTTTTTTCCATTGAATACATCTTTGATAATATTGGAAATCTTTGCTGATGTTTCCGTTTTTAAAATATAAGCATCTGCTCCAAGATTTGCGGCTTTATGTAAATAATCCCAATCTCTGTGCATAGTAAAAAATATGATCTTCAGAAATGGAAACTTATTTTTGACATTAGATAGTTCTAAAATTCCATTTTCGTCTTTAAGAGAGATATCCATGATAAGAACATCAGCATTTTTGAATTTCATTAAATTCAAACCGTCTTTAATCGAATCTGTGGCCCCTACAAATTTAAGACCCGTATCAGATTCAATTTCGGACTGAAGACCTTTCCGCAAAATAGGGTGGTCATCAATGACAAAAACAGAAATAGGCGATTTTGAAGACAATTTGATTACCTAACCTACTTTCCTTTTCAAAATTTGATATAAAATCAAGCGGAAAATGAGAAAGAAAATTGAAAATAGATTCTACCATCTCGAACTAAGATAGAAATTTTTTTTAGTTATTACTGCAACTTCTGTAAGACCGAATAATTCCCAGTAAAATGAACATTATTCTTCTGAATGCAGAGTTTTTGTATAAAGTTAGTCACTTGTCTGACACATTACGATTGTTTTATGTGAGTGTTACTTTTGATTTCAGATACTTTGTAAAGGCATCTAGGTTTGTGAATCGTTTAACGGTTTCAAAATCCTTTTCGGCTTCTGGGTATTGGCGAGATAGGTAGTGTAACCATTGTTTAATTCTGCCTGCACGACTTTTGGTCTCCATATCTGCTTCTAAACTCAACCAATACTGAAATAAAATTTCTTTCATTTCTTCCCAAGTGAGGCTTTGGTTTCGGTCCGTGCGAATCATTAAAGCAAGTGCAGGGTTTGCGACGACACCTCGTCCAATCATAATGTCTGTGCAACCAGATATTTCCAGACACCTTTGGGCATCTTCAGCAGTCCAAATTTCTCCATTGGCAACAATAGGAACCTTTACAGTAGAACGAATTTTAGTGATCCAATCCCAATAGGCAGGAGGTTTGTATCCGTCTGTTTTGGTTCTAGCATGGACTACTATTTCTCCGGCTCCTCCGTCTTCTAAAGCCTTTGCACAAACAAGCGCTAGTTCGGTGGAATCAAAACCTAACCTCATTTTTGCAGTCACAGGAATTTCTTTCGGAACAGCACTGCGAATTGCTTTCACGATGGCAAACATAAGATCGGGTTCTTTTAGGAGGGCAGCTCCTCCTCGGTTTCTATTGACCGTAGGAGCAGGACATCCAAAATTAATATCAATACCATAAGCTCCAAGGGATGCCACCTTACTTGCGTTCTCTGCCATACAAATGGGATCCGAACCCAAAAGTTGAACCTTTACAGGAACCCCTGCCTTGGTTCGGCACCCTTCATACAACTCGGGAACATAGCGGTAGAACCGATGCGAAGGGAGGAGGGTGTCGTTTACTCGGATGAATTCACTGACACATTCATCAAATCCACCTATGCGTGTTAGTGTATCACGCAGTCGGTAATCGAGAAGTCCTTCCATGGGTGCAAGTAAGATACGCAAAAGAAAATAATCATCCTATCCCGTCACTTTTCTCACCAGGGCACGACTGATCATTCGTATTTTTGCAGCAAACGGTAGGCGTTTTATATTAGTTCCCACAATCCCTTGGGTGAAACGGGTTTTTTTGCTGTAATCAATATGGACATCCAAAATAACTGGGTGTCCTTGTTTGGTCAGATCCCAGGCTGTTTCCAACTTTTGTAGAATCTCGTCATTGGATTCTATACGCAGATATTCGGCACCGGTGGCTTGGGCGATCCCTTCAAAACGTGTGACTCCAAGAACCGTGCAAGTTTTCCGATTGTAAGGAACTTGTTGCGCCTGTGCGATTTGAGATAACTCACCGTCATTGAACACAGTAAAGATGGCACCGATATGGTTCATACTGGCAGTCACGATTTCCATACAAGTCATAAGAAAAGCTCCATCACCAATGATGCCCACCACTGCTTTATCGGGATTGGCAAGTTTTGTGGCGATTGTTGCTGGCACCGCATAACCCATACAATTAAAATCAGTTGGAGAAATCATATTGCGTGGTTTATGGATTGGCATGAGTTCTGCCGTAAGAAATGTATGGTTTCCATCATCCACCACAACGTATCCATCGTCAGGTAGTGTACTACGCAAAGCACTGAAAAATCTTGCTGGATTGACTCTGTCCTTACTGTCATGTTGGAACCATTCTTCCGTATAAGCTTTTTTATTTTTTTTGGATATCCAATTGGATTTTTTGCGTACGCTCTTCTCGACTTTGTTTGGTTTGCTCTAACTTAAGTTTGAGCCTCTTCGCCAATTCTGGTAGTATTAATTTGGCATCTCCTGTAATTCCCACTTTGGCTGGATAATTTGCACTTAACACATTTGGATTGATATCGATATGAATTAGATTTTTGGGAACAGTAACCCCAAAGCTAGCTGTTGCAATTTCTGCAAAACGAGTTCCGACTGCGAGTAAACAATCACAATCAGAAAAAGCCTTTGTGGCTGCGGGGACTGCTGCTGCACCGAAACTCATTCCGCAATGCAATGGATGATTGCCTGGAAAGGCACTTAATCCTTGCAAGGTGGTTGAGACTGGTGCACCCAGTAGTTCGGCAATTTCCACAGTGGATGTTGATGCGTCTACCGCCCCCCATCCCAAAAACAAACCTGGTGCTTTGGCTTGTACCAATAGTTCTACAGCCTCGTCTATACTGGCAAAAGGAAATGGCGGATAGGTTACGGTTTGTGCCTTACAATAATCTTTGTATGTCGGAAGGGTTTCCACCGGACCAGCGTAAAGTTGAATATTCACTGGAATCTCCACAAATACTGGACCTGGTTCCCCACTAACAGCGATTTGATACGCTTCGTAAAGAGTTTCCACTACCTCCTCTTGCGACTTTACTTTAAAGGTTTTTTTAGTAATGGGTTTGAGCAGTGCATGTTGGTCCATGTCATGCAGTTGGTACTTAAATTGTGAATCACTTCGGACTCCACCGGCAATGACGAGCATGGGAACACCATCTAAAAAAGCCTCCCCGATACCACTGGCTGCGTGAGTCACTCCTGCTGCGGGCACAATGAGTAAAGTCCCGATTGAATCACTTGTGCGACTGATGGCATCGGCCATAAAGGCACCACAACCTTCATGGGTCACTAACATAGGAGTGATTGAATCAGAACTATTCAGTTCATCATAGATTTCTGTATTATGGACTCCTGGAATTCCAAAGGTATAACGAACGCCAATTTGTTCCAGAGCATATCTTACTAACCAGGCACCTGTTTTTTTCATGTTTTTTTTCCTTTGTGATTTCTTGTTAAATTCTTTAGACACCGACACCAATCGACTTTGCCGCAGCTCTTGCAGTCAAAATACAACCTGAGAGAAATGTTCCTTCCAGTGATTTAAAACCGCTAGCACCACCACCGCCAAATCCTGCAGCTTCCCCGATCGCATATAAACCTGTGATCGGAGCACCTAACGTATTTAATACGCGACTTTGTAAATCTGTTTGAATCCCACCAAGGCTTTTTCGTGTAATCAGTCGCAGTTTGATTGCAATGAGTGGTCCAGCACTTGGATCGAGAATGGGTTTGGGTTTGCAGGTGCGCACTCGATCGGAGCGCCATCCCCTTGCATGTTGAATTCGCCTTAACTGGTCGTCATTCCAAAGTCCTTTGCCACGCCGAATCACATCATCAAACTGAGTCACTTCGTTTTTAAGTACTTCGTAATCAATCGCATGATCACCATTTAAGTGATTCATTTGATTCACAAGTTCACGTAAATCACTAGCGACAATAAAATGATCACTCTCTTTTTGTAGCTGTCTTACTAAGCGGTGATTGCCCAGTAAAACTTCTTTGAGAAAGGAAAATAGTTTTCGATCTCGTATCATCGGATTGTGTTCCGAACCTGACACGGCCAGTTCTTTGGCAGCAATCCTCCAGTTTAACAATTGCCAGGTGTAGGGTTTGTCTAATTGCGAAATTCGACGACAAAGTTCATTGGTATCAAAACCGGTCACCATTGGTTCCGGTCCAATCCTACGCCCTGTATGGTCCAACCACAAAGCGGATTTACAGGGGATCAAGCTGAGTCCTTGTGCTTCAAATTGTGGTTTAGGGTTGGGAATCCCCGCTGCATAATTCCACATTTTATCCAGATGGGTTACATTTCCGCCGTGCCGACTCACAGCATCATGAACCAAACCATCAGCAAAAGGGTGTGAGCCGTTTAGCATCTCTTTGGGAGCCTGCCCCCAAGGTTTATACCAGTTTTCGCGTACTTTGTCCAAACAACCGGTAATTCCTCCTGTCGCCACGACAACCTGTTCGGCAAAAAAAGATAAATCCTTTTGTCCCGTATTTTCCTGTTCGGCGATGCAACCTACTATTTTTCCATTTTCTTGGATCAAATCAGAGACCTTATGTTCAAAAAGATAACTCAGACGAGCCTGATTCGGATGATTTTTTAATAATTCTTCGAAGCGCTCCACCAAACGGTAGCCAGTTCCCCAAAGTACATGATAACGGGGTACCGAGTTCCCTCTTTTGTATTGCCCCCGTTCGACCCAATTGACTACGGGAAAAAACTTTAAGTCGAGACCAAGTAACCAGTGATAAACTTGTTCGGCACTTTCATTGACATACTGTTCTGCCCATTGCTTCGGTAAAACATCTTGTGTGCCAAAATCGGCAAACGAATACCAATCATCCAAGGCAATTGCAGGACTGTCTTTGATCCCCAGTCGCCTTTGCAATGGAGTGCCAACTAATGCCATACCACCAAATGATAATTTGGCGAGTCCACCAAGATGTTCTTTGGTATTTCTTTCAATGATTAGAACAGTTTTACCTAGGTTTAGAGATTCAAATGCCGCCACCAAACCAGCGATTCCCGCACCGATTATAATGACATCGTATTTCTTTGTGGCCACTATGAAACCCTCCGATTACTTATTGTGAATCAAATAGAACTTACTTTCGCTTTGTATAAAATGAATCGCCTACTTTTGTTAGTAGCAATGTATTTTATGTCAGAATGTACACGATAATAATTTAAATGAAACAAATGCGACTCGTTTTTTACTAAGTTGTGAATCCAAAATATTAGAATGAATTTAATAATCTAGGGATAGGGTGGGAAAAATTATAATTATAACTAGAATAGTTCTAGAAAATTAAAAAATCAATACTTAGCGTTAGTTATTGTTAGCTGGTTTGATAAGTAAAAAAAAGATAAAAAGTTTTTCTCCGGTTGGAATAAGTTACCTAGCCTTATCATTTCTGAACTCATTAGTAGTCAGCGATGTTAATGATTTATAGAGAGGAGTCATTTTTATTTCGAGTAAATTGTTTTTTCTTCCCGCTCACTGTAGATCAATTTATGAAAAAAATATTCTAAGATAATAATTTTCTCAAACGAAGAAATTAGTTTTTAGATTTTATAGAAGCCGCAAGGGAATCTCACTTTCAAAAAACATTTTTGTATGTGACGCATCCATTTAGAAAAAATTAAAAGGAAGCCGAAATTGTTTCCTATGATATACAATCACTTGTTAGGTTGTTAAGTTCGATACACTCCAGGAACATGGTCGAATCTAAGGGTCTCCGTTTTCGGTTTTAAGTTGTAATTGGAATCACGAGCCCATTCGATAAAATTTATCGAGTGAGGTTCTGTTTTGGATTGGCCAATTGATAAAAACCGAGACCGAGAAAGAACCAAAATTAAACAAATTCCGGTAGCTCTTTTTTTCTTTTGGTGATAGCAGATGAATGGGGATAAGCTTTTTTTTTCGCCTGCCACAAAAAAGAATTTCCAACGTTGGAAATAAATAAATAAGTAATCGATTGCTTCATCAAATTTACTAATTAGCAATTTTCAGTTTCTATCCTATTACTTCGGAGTATTGCTATGACTATCCAGGTTAAAATCCCGCAAAATACAACCTTATCCATCAAAACGGACTTGAAGGGCAATATTGTCTCCGTTAACGATGATTTGGTTAAATTGACCGAGTTTGATAGACAAGAGTTGTTAGGCCAATCCTTTAAAAAAATACAACATCCAGAAACGCCCGCATCGGTTGATTCCAACATCATTAAAACCTTAAATTCAAATGAACCTTGGAATGGAATGTTGAAAAACCAAACTAAGTCAGGCAATTTTTTCTGGGCAAACACTACAATTACTCCCTACTATGATGCCGAGGGGAAAACTGTAGGTCAGATGTATGTAGGACGTACTGCCTCGGAAACCCAAATCAAAAATGGTGAGCAGTTTTATCTGAATCCCAAATCACAACAGTCGGGATTTACTTTAAATCCAAAAAAAATACTCTATAAGTTTAGGATAAAAACCAAACTCTTGTTTGTTTTTGGACTCATGGCAATAATGATGATGGTTTTGGGTATTAATCTAATACTAACCAAAAAAGCTGAATATGAAGATGCCTTTAATCGACTTAAAGGAGCCGAATACAATTTAAGTCTTGCGCAACTTATGCGACTTACGGCAAAACACCGAGGACTTATGGCTCGAGTTTTGAGTGGGGATTTGTCAGCGAAAGAAGGTTCCTTAAAAATCGAAAATGAATTGGAATCTTCATATAAAAAATTCTTAGAGTTAAATGAAGAGGAGGGTAAACATTTCCACGTATATGAATTGTCAAAAGAAACTTATAAAGATTGGAAACACCTTAAAGAAGTAAACCTTACCTTGACACCTAAAGAAAGTTATATCGCACATGTGGGTCTAATTAAAAAAATGTTGAATGTGAATAGTGAAGTTGGGGAATCCTCCGGGTTGTTTTTAGATCCAGATAAAGACACTTACTTTATGATTGATGTTTCTCTCTCTAAATTGCCTTATTTGGCTGAGAAACTTGGCCAACTTCGTGCTACAGGTTTGGCGTATTTAGGTAAAGGAGAAAAGGCAGAAGATTCTGAAAGGATTTTGATTCAAGAAATTATGGGGGCAACTCTTGGGCATTTTGAATCGATTTCAGTAAACATTGCATTTATCACAAAGTTCAATCCCGAGAGTAAAATCATCGTTGATACTTATAAACATGCAGAAGCCGATTTCCCATCTTTACATGCACTCATTCAAAACAGAGTCATCAAAGAAAAAATACCGACGGTAAAACCCATCGAGTATTACAATGCTACAACAAATTTGATCGATCAAATTTTTAATGTGAATGAAATCATTTCAAAACAACTTTCTGAGAAGTTTTTAGAAAGAGCCAAAGCAGCTAAAAATTACGCCATAACTATCACCGTTGTTACAGTGACAATTCTTATCTTTTTTATTGTGCTACAATACTTAATCATACAAAGTATAATGTCGGTAATACGAAATAGTACAAATATCATTAGTCAAATTGTCCGTGGATCTGGGGAGCTGAAAGAAAATTTAGATTATGGGATTCATGATGAAGTTGGAGGGTTATTGAAATGGATGGGAGTTTTTATTTTAAATATTACCGAAATTGTATTTATCCTCAGACAAGTCTCAGGTGAGTTATCCGATAAATCAAAAGAAGCCGCAAATTTAGTTCGTAATTATTCTATAACAACACAAGACCAAGCAGCTTCAACAGAAGAAACATCTGCGGCAACAGAAGAGTTGGCAGCCTCTGTGGAGAATGTTTTTTTAAGTATCTCGACTCAAGCCGATCACTTAAAAGAAATTGAAAAGGTTACTTCGGATTTCAAAACCGCAATGGCAGAGGTTGCAAACGCCATGTTGGGAATGACTAATCTAACAGAAGAATTCTATAAACAGGCAAATGATGGGATGTTGACCACGAAAAATACAGCGGACTCCATTCACATTGTAAATCAAAAAGCAGAGTTGATTGATGAAGTTGTCAATATTATCAATGAAATATCAGATCGCACCAACTTACTCGCGCTTAATGCTGCTATTGAGGCAGCAAGAGCAGGTGATCTCGGTCGCGGATTTGCCGTTGTTGCCCAAGAGATAGGAAAACTAGCTGAACAAACTGCACTAAATACTCGAAATATTCAATCGCTGACCACAGATACAAAAAATGCAATTAAAGCAAGTGTTAGGCTTATGATGAATACGGAAGATAGTTTTCGAGAGTTACTCAGTAATATATCGAAGATTCAAGAAACTGCAAAACTAGTAAGTTTTGCTCAAGATAAACAAACTGCAGATACCCATCGCATTGTAGAATCAGTTCACAAAATCAATGAAAATTCCCTTCATATTTTAAATGCTGCTTCTCAAGAAAAAATAGCCGTCGAAGAGATTTCAAAATCCATCGAAACAATAGCAACGGGAACACAAGTCATTGCTGAAAATTCATTGGTTCTTCTTGAAACAGCAAAAGACATAGAAGTTACTGGGGAACATTTACAAACAGTGGTTGAAACCTATAAATATTAGAAATCATGATGATTGGATTCTTTTTTTTATGAATCAACAACTTGGAATGATTTAGAATTGGAAAAAGAAATAAATGTTTATGAAAGTGAGCACAGTGCCAAATTCATAGCAAGTAATATTTTCTATGACATAGAAAATGGGACAGGGCGTGATTCTGTCCGAGTCGCAGGATTATATCGCTATTATGTCTGTCCAAAGGCAAAAACCAAATCTGTAATTCCTTTCTACTATCGTATACAAAGTAAATTTGATAAACATGAATACAAACGAGTACTTAATGTAAACTGATGGAACCATAAAAAATATGGGCATGTCTATATATAGAACATGAAAAATCCAAATCCAAGAATTCTCGCAATATCAGGTGGAATTAGCTCCACATCGTATAACAGAAAAATTCTCCAAACTTTAAAACAGAATTTCTCAGAAAAATGTGAAATGGTAATTTATGACAAGATTGTTGATTTCCCTTTTTTTGCTTCTGGAACTTCTGATGAAGATACACCAGCGGTTGTGAAAGATTTCTTAAACGAAGTTGATAATGCAGATGGTATATTAATATGTTCACCTGAATATGTATTTAGCATTCCAGGTGTATTGAAAAATGCATTAGAGTGGGCTGTATCTTCTGTTGTATTTACGGACAAACCAGTGGCGCTGATAACTGCAGCTTCCGTTGGTGAAAAAGCACATGAATCATTACTTTTAGTTTTAAGAACGATAGGTGCCAAACTTTCCGAGGAGACTAGCCTTTTGATTTCGGGAGTGAAAGGAAAAGTTTCTGTGGATGGTGAAATAACCGAAGAAGTTACAAAACAATCCATTGGAAATTTGATGAATTCCTTACTGAAATCCCTAGGAAATAAAATCGAGTAGAGTATATATCTATATGGCTTTATTAATGTAAGTAAATGGCTTATACCAACTAACTAGTATTTAGGTGTGAGTGCATTTAAATAGTGAAATTATTAAAAATAATTTATTTGTTTTGCTACAGTAAATAAAATCGGATTTTGGTTTTTATATGCCAAGGGTTAAGGCTATATTTATTTTTCGATATTTTTTTGTTTTATTCTTTGTAATCTACTGTAAAGAAAAATCATTAGACAATGCATGCGATATAAATTCGGACTCTTACAAAAATTCTGTTATTATTTATAATCTATTAGGTGTACAAAGTAGTAATTGTTCTGCTGGAATAGTTGATTTCAATTCATCTATTATTTTTGTGAATAGAAAAGAAGGAAAAGTTTCCGAAGGTGGTGGAGATTTAACACTAGGCAGTTCTCAAACATTTACAGTCCAACTAAGAAGAAAACCTATATCGAAGGTTGAAATCCAATTGGCGCTTTCGGATTTAACTTATGTTACGGTATCGCAATTTAATCTTACATTTGATTCCCAATCGTGGTCGATTCCGCAGACTTTTAATATCACTGCGAAAAATGATAATCTGTTGAATGGCAATCGAAAGATTAGTCTGCAACTCATAGCAAAATCGGATGATACAGATTTAGATCTAACACCTATAGTTATACCGATTGAAGTTTTGGACAATGAAAAACGATTATTTGTTTCAACAATCGCATATATGGGTGGATCTTTTGGTGGCATTTCTGGGGCAGATACTATTTGTTCTTCTGATATAAAATGTCCTGCTGGTTCGACATGTAAGGCGATGATTTTAGGTTCAACGCGAGTAGCCACTCAATCTGCAAATTTAGGTGACGGTCAGGTTGATTGGGTTCTACATCCTAATGCTCATTATTATCTCACCAACAACATAACTTTAATAGCAAATACAAATTCCTCTTCACTTTTACAAATTCCTCTTCACTTTTACAAATTCCCTTTTTCAGTGTTATGGATGCCACTGCTCCTGGGACATGGCTTGGTAGTAACTTAGGTTGGATATTGGGAGCAAATAGTTGTAGTGATTGGACGGACAATACCAATACGGTTACGGGTTATATGTTTCGTACACAATTTACAAATAGCACCTTGTTTGGTGGTAATTATAATTGTAATAACCCAGTAAATTTATTCTGCGTAGAGTATTAACTTTTTAGCTTGATGATTTTTGTAGTTACTTGTAAAAAAATGCAGAAAAAAATTATTTGAATTATTTATGCTTTTTGTTCTTAAACTTGAAAAAATATATATTTCTCGTTCAAAGAAAATTACACTTTGGTTTTTAGTTTCCTTTTTTACATTTGTCTCTTGCGCAAAAAGTGTTTATAATAGCGTGTGTGACCCGAATTCTCGCGCCTATAGTGAAACCTCCATTTTATTAGGCTTACTAGGTGAAAAAAAACACCCTTGTTTTCCAGGGGTTCGGATCGTTTCCAATCCTGGTTTAAATCTAAGTTCTTACAGGGGAAAGATTTCTGAGTTTGGTGGCAATGCCATACAAGGAAGTGCGCTCACTTTTGAATCCTTTTTGGGAGCTGCTCCCAAAGATACAGTTTCCGTCCAAGTCATAGTTAGTAATCCAAGTTATGCTACGGTTTCGCCAACATCATTTGTTTGGACACCAAATGATTGGGAAGTCTCAAGATATATTACCGTAACAGCAGTGAATGATACATTCATCAATGGGACTCGCAATTTTACGATTGGACTCTCTCCAAGTTCAAACGATACTTCAATGCGATTGCAAGACCAAACCATTTCTATGGATATTGTTGATAATGATAAAATTATTTTCATAACTACAGGTACTTATACAGGAATTTTGGGTGGAGTATATGGTGCGGATGCTATTTGTCAAGCTGATGCAAAATGTCCAGCGGGTAAAATTTGTAAAACTATGTTAGTAGATGCTGGTTCTGATTCCAGGCAGGCATCGAATACAGCCAATCTTGGCGATGGGCAAATTGATTGGGTGTTGAAACCTTTTTCAACTTACGTAAGAAATGACACTCCGACGGTAATTGCCACAACGACCGCAAACTCTCTTTTTACCTTTCCTGTCGTTGGTATTCGACCTTCCTCTTCCACTATATGGACGGGCCTTAGTGCGGATTGGACAAGTCATACAACTAATCATTGCGGGTCTTGGGGATTAAATTCTGGAAATGGTCAGGCCGGTGATTCTGGCGGGACTGGTACTTCATCGATTGCTTTGGGTGGATTTACTTGTTCCAGTAATCTACCTCTTTATTGTGTAGAGCAATAGGACAAAGTTAAATCCTGCAAATTTCAAAAAATTCGAAATGTTCCATTAGCCTATAATTCTTTTTTTGTTGACAAAATATATCTATTAGATATAGCTGGGAAATATATCTGGTAGATATGGAGTTGTTATGAAAACAAAGGAAAGGAATATTCTTGTTGTCCTTGGTCATCCGAACCCAAATTCGCTTTGTGGTCATTTAGCAGAGAGTTATGTAAATTCGGCAAAAGCGTCCGGTCATACCGTTAGTTTTCTGAAACTTTCAGAGTTAAAATTTGATTATAATTTGTATTCGGGTCACAAAAAAGATACCATTCAGACTCTTGAACCAGATATAATTCGGAGCCAAAACTTAATAGCAGAAGCAGATCATTTAGTTTTTGTTTTCCCCAGTTGGTGGGCGAGTATGCCCGCAATTTTGAAAGCTTGGATCGATCGTGTATTTCTACCGGGTGTTACTTTTAAGTATCGAAAGAACTCTCCACTTCCCGAAAAACTACTGTTAGGGAAAACTGCTCGTATCTTCGTTACAATGGATGCTCCCAGTTGGTATTATAAATGGTTCAATAAATCTCCAGGTGTACAATTGTTAAAGTTTGGTACATTAGAATTTTGTGGAGTATCTCCAGTGAAAGTAACTATCTTCGGGCAGGTGAGAACTCGAAAACAACCAGATTTTTTCAAATGGACGAAGTTTGTAGAGTCATTGGCGATTCAAGGTAAATGATATGAGTTTTTCCAATCTAGAGTTAAATGAATTTGAAGCCCAAGGTCAGTATTTGAATTTTCAAGGGTATTCCATTTTTTATCGTACAATCGGTGAAGGCGAAAATTTATTTCTCTTACATGGATATCCTTTTAATAGTTTCGATTGGAGTTTGGTCATTTCAAAATTATCTAAAAATAGGAAGATCATTCTTTTAGATTTTTTGGGAATGGGTTTTTCCGATAAACCTAAACATCATAAATATTCATTTGAAGAATATGCAGAAATAGTGAACGCAGTAGCAAAACATCTAAATATACTGGAGGCTGATATTTTAGCCCATGACTTAGCTGTGAGTGTAGTTCAGGAAATGTTCGCATCACCAAAGAAAAATGTATTTATCATTCGTTCCGTTGCTTTTATGAATGGAGGTTTGTTTACTGATGTTTATAAACCCAGACTAATCCAGCGGTTGTTATCGCAGACTCCCAATGTTATAGGAAAATTTTTAAGTAAAATTTTGAGTCGTAAGTCTGTAGAATCTTCTTTGTCCAGAGTGTTTGGACCAAACACACAACCAGATTCTAATTGGCTTGGAATTTTTTGGGAAGTTTTGAATTTTAAGGATGGCAGGTCCATTGCTTATTTGATTGGCCGATTGGTATTTGATAAGATCCATTATCAAAAACGTTGGATTGAGGCTATGTCAGATACCAAAATCCCATTCTGTTATATTTGTGGACCAGCGGATCCAAATTCAGGGAGACAAATGGCAAATCGTTTTTCAGAAAGTTACCCCACAAAGCCAGTGTATTTTTTGTCAGAACTTATTGGGCACTGGCCACAAATTGAGTCGCCAGAAGAAGTTTGCGCCACATACTACCAATTTAACAAAGATCTAGAACATTCCAATGAAACGAGAAAGTAAAACACAGTATGCATTATTGGGAATTCTTTCCCAATGTGAAATGAATGGATATGAAATCCGAAAATACATAGAATCTACCATTAGTTTTTTCTGGAGTGAAAGTTTTGGTCAGATATATCCAACTTTATCCAAGTTAGAGGAAGAAGGTTTGATTCGCGAATGGGAAAAAACGGATGTTAGTGGGAAAAAGAAAAAAGTTTATAAGATCACTCGCCCCGGATTAGAAGCGTTTCGGCGTTGGATGGATGAATCACCAATCCAATCAAACAAGAGAAACGAATTGTTGTTTAAGGTATTCTTTGGAAGACATATGAATCCGAAACTATTAACTCAACAGTTGGAAGAAGAGATTCGCAAACAAAAAGACGATTTAAAATCATTAAAACTTTTTCAGAAAGAACTGGATACTGATTGGGATAAACACCCAGATTTAGAATATTGGTCTTTGACACTCGAATATGCGGAAAAACAAACGAAACTGAATCTGGATTGGATTGAAAAAGTTAAGACAAAAATCAAAGCCTGAGTCTCTGTTTCATTTGGGATGATAGAGTATGATCCATACTAAGATTAACGTATAGTATTCTTTCGAATAAAATAATTCTATTTTGATTTAATTCATTGATTTGGGAAAAACAATCGATATAAAAAAACTATGGGTAGGAGTTGTGCCTTTAAAAGATCTTGTAGCATCTTCTTCGGTTGCCTCCTGTTTTTATTCCATTCCCCTATTTTCGGGATCGAAAAAGTTACTCTTCATCTCAAATGGTTTCACCAATTTCAGTTCGCCGGTTATTATGCTGCCCTCGAAAAAGGATATTATAAAGATCTTGGCCTTGATGTTGAGATTATTGAAAGCACAATTGGAATCAAAGGAATTCATGATAAGGTAATCCGATCCACAGGCCAATACGGTGTTGGCAGTAATGAATTAATTAAGGAACGATACGCAGGGAAACCAGTGGTTGTTCTTGCTGTTATTTTTCAACATTCACCTTCTGTTCTTTTTTTCAAAAAAACATCAAATATACAAAGTATTCATGATCTAGTAGGGAAGAAGGTCATGTTAACTCCGCACATGGATGAAATTGTTGCTTATCTAAAGAAAGAAGGAATTAACCTACACGATTTACAGTTGTTAGAACACCGATTCAATCCGAATGACCTGATCCAAGGTGCGGTAGACGCCTATTCTGGTTATGCGACCACACAAACTTATGATTTCAAAAAAGCAAAGTTCCAGTATGTTGCTTATTCTCCGAGAGTTGCCGGCATAGATTTTTATGGTGATAACTTTTTCACCAGTGAAGACGAGGTTCAAAAACATCCAGAAAGAGTAAAGGCGTTTAGAGAAGCAAGTCTTCGTGGTTGGCAATATGCAATGGGCCATCAAGCAGAAATAGTAGATTTGATTTACGAGAAATATTCAAAGCGAAATACAAAAGAAAGATTACTCTTTGAAGCAGAACAGATGACTCCTTTAATTCAACCGGTCCTTGTTGAGATGGGATACATGAATCCGGGTCGCTGGAAACATATCAACGAAGTGTATTCTGAATTAGGGATGCTTCCCAGAAACATTAATTTAAAAGGGTTTGTATACGATCCAAATCCACCAGCTAACTATGATTTTATTTATTATTCATTTGGAATTCTTGTTTTTTCTTTTGCGGTTGTTTGGTTGGTTCAATGGAGGCGATTGAATAAACAATATTCCGAGAATCTAAAGAAACAAGTTGAGGTCAGAACTGAAGAACTCAAACATTCAAACGAATATTTACAAGTTCTAAATCAAAGTTTATTGAATACATTAAAAGAACTTACGGAGGCCCAAGATAGGCTTTTGGCCTCTGAAAAATTGGCAGTTCTTGGTCAATTGGCTGCCGGCATGGCTCATGAACTAAATACTCCATTGGGTGCAATTGTATCGTCCAACCAATCGCTTTCTGATTTTCTAAAAAATAAAATAAACAATATTATGGATACAATTGTTGGATTCAATAAAGAGGATTCTTCGCGATTCAATAAAGTTTTGGAGGAGAGCTTAAGGAATCAAACTTTTCTTGAGGGAAAAATGGAAAGGTCCATCAAGAAGGAACTTGCTTTGAAGTATTCATCTTTTGAAAAGATGGATTTATATGGAAAACATATACAGTTGGTGATGGAAACGGGCGCGTTCCGATTAGGTGAAGGACTGAATCAGATCCTGGAAAGTGAAAATTCACTTCGAATTTTAGAAACTGTTGCCAGTATATCCGCTGCGTATCGATCCAATCAAATTATCTCTGTTGCATCAGAGAAAGCGACCCATGTAATTAAAGCTTTAAAGAGTTATCTTGTTTCGGATAAGGATGTTTTGAACGGGGATACTATGGTCGATCTCGTATTTGAAATAGAAACTATCCTCTCACTTTACCATTATAACCTAAACAAAGTTAATATAATTAAAAATTATTTAACGGATAAAAAGTGTAAAGGAAGCAGGGATAAACTTAATCAAGTTTGGATTAACTTATTAAACAACGCACTTCAGGCAATGGCTTATAGTGGGACACTCGAAATTAAAATTCAAGCCTTGGATCCATGGATCAAAGTTTCAATCATAGATTCAGGCATTGGTATTCCAGATTCGATTAAAGAAAAAATTTTTGATCCATTTTTTACAACAAAACCTGATGGCGAAGGTATGGGTTTAGGACTTGATATTTGTAAAAAGATTATTTTGCAAATGGGTGGAAAGATTGAGTTAGAAGATGTTCCCAAGGGAGCTTGTTTCTCTGTTTGGTTACCAACTTTTGATTCTTCTGCTAGTAACGAAGTTTAGGTAAACCTAATCTTCGTTACTTCTTTGGCTTTTTTCAATAGACAGTTTCAATTTTGTTAATAGGGAATTCAATGTATTTATTTCTTCAGCAGTGAGATCTTGTATGGAGGCATTTTCGTTTTGGGTGTGCGAAAGAACTGCTTCCTCAACTAGTTTTAAACCTTTTTCTGTCAGCGAAACAAGTGTGGCCCGCCGGTCATTTGGATCTGCTAATCTTTCAATGTAACCTGCTACTTCTAAGCGATCCAGCCGATTTGTCATTGCACCCGATGAAAGTAACATTCCTTGCCACAACTGAGTTGGATTTAAGCGAAAGGGTGGACCCGACCTGCGGAGTGAAGCTAAAACATCGAATTCCCCTAGTTTTAATCCAAACCTTGCTAAATTAGTTTCTACAACACTACTTGCCAAAAGGGCAGCTTGGCCCAAACGGCCGAAAACTTCCATCCCGCGAAGCGAGAGCGAGGGATTTTCCTTTTCCCATTGCCTTAAAATCTCATCCATTGGATCCATTTGCTTAGCTTGGGAGAAATTATCTTGACGTCAAAATAAAAACGAATATATCTTCACATTAAGAGTCTTTATGGAGAGATATATGAAACCATTATTTCCGATCTTAGTTTTGGTCGGTTTATTTTCCCTTTTTGGATGTTTTGGGCGGGCCGCAGTTGCCTATTCGAAGGAAGTATCTCCAATCCAATTACAAAAACCAATCTCAGGTATGAGACTGGAAGTCTTTCAAACGGGTCGTATGGTGATTGACGGTTGGGCCGTGTATACGGGAGGTGAGGGGAAAATCAGTATGGACCAACCTGCCTATTTGATCTCACATCCTAGGTATGGACTCATCGCATTTGAAGCGGGCCACCATTCAGCAATTGCAACTGATCCTACAGAACATCTGGGTTGGATCCATAGAATGGGTCTGATGCCTATGGAGCAAGACCCGGGTCAGGACTTTCGCAGCCAATTGATAAAGTTAGGCAAAAATCCAGACTCTCTACGAGATATTTTAGTCTCTCATTTTCATCCAGAACATGTAGGTGCAGTCGAAGAATTTCCTAAGGCGAGAATTGTGGTAGATCGTAGAGAAGTGAAACATGGAAATGAATCACCAAACTATAATTATGTGAAAAATGAATATGATGGTGTTCTAAACTGGTATCAAATTGATTTCTCTCAGACAGACAAATTTGGCTCTTTTGAAGGATATTATGATTTAGTGGGAGATGGATCCATAATCATACTTTCAACACCTGGTCATACACCTGGGCATATTTCTGTTTTAGTCAATTTAGAATCTGGACCTGTACTTCTTACTGGCGATATGGCATGGACAGAATATAACATTCGTTCTGCTTCCATTGGCCTTCCTTTTATTTCTTCTGATGGAGAAGCTGCAAGAAGATCACTCGGTCAATTATTAGCATTTCAGTCTTCAAACCCCGCAGTGCTCATTGTTCCTGGTCATGACTTGAATCCATTACGCAGAAAGGCCCAAAAGGATATCCATATTCATCCATGGGTCAGCGTGGATAAAAAATAAACTTCCGATTGGAACGCCAGTAGGTAATAGACGAATTACAATTATTTCCCTTTAGGCCCCGTCCTCTGTGTTGGTGTTGGGGCGGCAAACTTTGGAATGGGTGGCGGGGAATTAATCGAATGTCGTTTATTCACTCACTGATGGCAAATTATCAGACATCATGGCGGGAAATCGAACAGTGGTGGCGAATATCTGCATTTCGTAAATTAGCTTAAGTTTCCTTTTTCGATTCCAATTACTGTAGGGGAATGTACATTCGTTCTAGTTCGTATGGAACCTTTGAAAGAAATGTATTCTCGGGAATGGGTTCTCGGGTTGGGTGGTCACTTAAGTCGGGTTGATTCCAAAATCAATCCTTTGGAATTTCAAAAACAGGTATTTGCCTCTCCATGGAAAGAAATGGAATTGAAGGAGAGGATCAATCGTCTTTCTGATGTTTTGGTTCAATATTGGCAAGGTCCTATCTCTCAAATTTATCCTAACTTAATCAAATTAATAGAATCACTTCGTGGTGATGGAATCTCTGATTTTAATTTCCCATACATTTTTCTGAATGATATTGTCACCAAATCTGGATTAGATGAATTTGAAACGTCCATGAAGGTATTGGAAAAAGTTACAGTATTTTCTAGTGCAGAGTTTGCAATTCGATTTTTTTATAAACATCATTTTGATAAAACTCTAAAACAAATGCATCATTGGTCAAAACACAAAGAGCCAATGGTTAGAAGGTTAGCAAGCGAAGGCAGTCGCCCCATGTTACCTTGGGGTATGGGAATTCCTGAAATTAAAAAAAATCCAGAAATTCATTTATCTATATTAGAAACACTTTGGAATGATAAAGATGAAATTGTTAGAAGAAGTGCTGCCAATCATTTGAATGATATCTCCAAATTAAATCCTGATATTGTATTAGCGTTTTGTAAAACCAAGTTTGGCAGATCACAAGAGTTAGATAAAAACTTAAAACATGCGTTACGAACCCTTTTGAAAAAAGGAAATACCAAAGCTTTGGGTTTCTTTTCGTATGATACAAAATGGAAACCAGAGAAAATTAAGTTTTCTGTATTAAATAAGGAAATCAAAATTGGAAGTTCACTTGAGTTTACAATTTCATTCAACCAAACGCCTAAAGATAAAACTAAGATTAGGTTGGAATATAAAATCGGTTTTTTATTGTCCAATGGTTCCTATGGTTATAAAGTATTTCAGTTGGGTGAAAAGTTGTTGTTACCAAATGATAAAATTACAATTTCTAAAAAACATTCATTTGCTCCGATCACCACCAGGGTTTATTATCCAGGAACACATACAATATCCATTATACTCAATGGAAATGAGTATAAATCACAAAAGTTTGAATTAAAAAGAGGATAACAATTAATGTTGCAAAGATTTTTAATAATTTTTTGGGGAATTATTTTCCTTCTGCCTCTTTGGTCCTGTTCTGTGTTTTACTCTTCTGAAAGACCTAAAGTTGATTTTTCCAAACTTATCAAAGATAAATCATTGAGTTATGAGTTGGTTGGTTGGGATGACGAAGCAGATCGACGCCGAATTTCTTATATACTTGCGGCTTTACAATCATCCGGAAAATTCACCTCCTTACGTTACCAAGACCAAACAAATACTGATGCCCATGTTCAAATCATATTAGAATCAAGCCCAAGATTCAAAATCTTTTTGGGAGAAGCATCTGAACCTGTATCGTATTTGCCTGAGCGAAATCCTCTGAGGTTTGGAATTTATTTGTTCAATCGGTTTCTCGCAATTACTACTTTTTTTATCATTCCTGATATTGATCGAGATGATGATTATTTAGTTTTTAGGTTGAGTAAAAAAGGAAAACTAGAAAAGGAATACAGATATCCAATGGAATCCTATCGAGTGTTTGGTTGGGTTTCTCTCCTATTGATGTGGGGGGATGATAGAAAGGAATGGAAACCTATTCTTACAGAAAAAGTATCAGAATTTTTAGGAGATACTGCCAATGACCTTTAATCATAAGATACTATCACTATTTCATTCGGTTTTTATTGCGTTTTTTCTGAATTGTGCAGCTTTTTCAGATACAGTTATATCGAAAGAGCGCAAGTTTCAATCTATAGGAAAAGAAAAAGTAAGAATTGTTTTTACTGGGTTTTACCGCTACGAACAGGAAAAAAATACAATTGCTGAAATCTTCTTAAAAGAAGGCATTGTTGAAGATCCTGATTCCAATCTCGAATTAGAAGTGATTCTTCAAAAAAAAGAACCAGTTTATAAATATTTATTCATACATAGATTGAATTTTATTATAACTTTATTGTCGGGAGGTTTTGTGCCATCTCATATTCGGACAGAAAAAACACTTACCTTTAGATATTCTAAATTGGGTGCGGTTGAAAAAGAATCTGTATATGATATTGGAATGGATCAGTGGCGGGGTATACCGGTGGTTATTTTTATGATAACACATTGGCCAAATAAAATTTATAAAGAACAATTGATTGAAGCAACAAAATTGGAGATAAAAGAAATATGAGAATCTTCTATATAATTATGATTTCCTGTTTGGTTTTTTCTTGTATGGGGTTGAATCGGAAACTATTGTCGAATGAGAAGTTGGATTCCATAGACATTCAAAACCATAAACGGACATACATCGTTCATTATCCAAAAAAATGGGATGGCTCAGCTATACCTTTATTAGTTGCGTTACATGGTAGGTTTGGGTCGGGTTCAACTATGATCAAACAAACTAAGTTGGATCTTTTAGCTGATGCAAAGGGTTTCATTGTCGTATTTCCTGATGGTTATAAAAGAAGTTGGGCCGATGGAAGAGGAAATACTCCAGCAGATGAAAGCCAAATCAACGACATCGTTTTCATTGAATCAATGGTAAAACGATTGATTGCAGAAGGTTCTGTCAATCCTAAACAAGTATTTTTAGTTGGCCATTCCAATGGTGGATTTATGGCTCAAAGATTGGCTGCGGAAAAACCTGATTTATGGAAAGGTGTTGTAAGTGTAGCTGCGCAAATTTCAGTTTTTACTCTTAAAAGGAAATTGGCATTAAAATCGAACCCCGTTTCCGTTGGGATCATTGCCGGAACGGATGATCCCCTTGTTCCGTATAGCGGTGGCTACGTGAGAGATGGAGGTGAAATTCTATCTGTAGAAGATTCTATTCAACGATGGAAAGAGTGGAACGTTTGCAGCACCTCGGTTGAAAAAAAAACGCAAATATTTAAAGAGGATCTTACTGATATACATATAGATTTTTATCGGTATGAATCTTGTGCTGAAAATACCAAGGTTGGTTTGATTCAACTCAATGGACTTGGTCATAGTTGGCCTGGAGAAACGCCGATGATTCCTTTTATTGACCAAGGAAAAACTACAAAAGTGTTGGATGGTTCCAAACTTGTTTGGGACTTTATGGAAAGTTTGTGAATCAGCCAAAAGTTGCTTTGGTTACTGGAGCTTCTCGAGGGATCGGTCTTTCTATCTCACGAATGTTAGTTGGTGTGGGTTACAAAGTCTATGGTATCTCAAGAAATCCGGAGAACTGTAATTATAAAAATGAATTGTTTCATTTGATTGCTTGCGACCTTTCCAATGCAAAACAATTGGATCAGCTGCTTGATCGTATTCCTGAAAAAAAAGAAATTAGTTTATTAATACATAATGCCGGGATTGCTTATTTTTCTCCGGTAGAAGAGCTATCTTCAGAAAAAATCCGTGAGATGATTAACCTCCACATAACAGCACCTATGTTGTTGACCAGTCAATTGACTAGATTTTTGAAACAAAACCAAGGCCGTATTGTGTTTATTGGTTCTGTGGCTGGTAAAGAAATTTCGCCTTGGGGGAATGTCTATGCATCTCTGAAAGCAGGAATTCATCATTATGCTCGGGAGTTATTTGCAGAGTTACGAAAGTTTGGTGTAAAAGTACATTTGATCATTCCTGATATAACAAAAACTGATTTTTATAACAACTTAAACTTTGAACCTGACGAGGATCCAAAGTCTTATTTATTGCCGGATCAAATTGCAGAAGTGATTGAAGAGTTAGTTGTTGGGGATCGGAGTTGGATGATCCCAGAAATTCAAATTTCGCCAGAGCTTTTTAAGTTAAAACGTAAAAAACAAAATTAGCAAAATCACTCTCCGATGGGTGTTGCATTATCGGAAAATGGATCACTGGGTATTGTTGATCCATCGCGTTCTGCACTTCCACCAGAAGTCGGGATTATTTTCGCTATCATTGTATCTTCGTCTTGCTTTCGTTTGATGGCACGAATTTTTCCATCAGTTTCATAAAGTCGTTCTATTACTTTTTTAAGTAATAGAAATAGAAACTCTGGACTTTCTTGGCTCATCTGTCCGAAAGTTGTCCGATTGATGATTCCCAGTTTTGCTGATTCGGATACTACTACGATGGATGCTGCTCTCGGGCTATTGTTGATAATGGCCATTTCGCCAAAAAACTCACCAGGAAGAATACTTCTCAGTTTGACATGTTTGCCATCGATTTGTTTATAAATATCTAACTGTCCTTCAAATAAGAAAAACATAGCTCCGTTGGAAGGTACACCCTCTTTAAAGAGAACTTCTCCCCGTTTGATATTGATCATACTAAGTTTTGCGAGAGATTCTTTAAGTCCCATCACTTGACTCCGTTAGATCTTTTAGTTTTTGTTCTGCTTCTATCAAACGTTCAACGTAAGTTTGTAACAATGCATAAACAAACATGGGATTTGAATTTGCGATACGTGTTAAATTTTGTTTATCTAAGATGCCAAGTTGTGCTCGGTCTGAATCTATAAAAACTGTCATCGCTCTTGGGTGGCTTGAGATAAGTGCAATCTCTCCAAAAAATTCGCCTGTGGAAAGTTTACGCACTTCATGAAAATTTCCCTGATCGGGTGCACCCATTCCTACAGAAAGAGAACCACTAAGGATGAAATACATCTTCTCGTTAGACGGTTCTCCTTCCCTTACTATGATTTCTCCTCGTTTGAACGTCTTTGTAGGGACAGTGTTAACGAAGTCAAAAATGTTGATTCGATTATCTTTTTTAGGAATGGACATTAAAGGCCGCGGTAAATCTCAATCAGTTCAGGTACTTTCTTATCCTCCGCATATTCCAAAGGCGATTTTCCTGTTTTATCTTCTATTTTAGAATCTCCGCCATTTAAAACGAAAACCCTAGCCAATTCCAAAATGGAATCACTTTTACCAGGATCAAACTGGATTGCCAGTTCGGAAAGTATAGTTTTCCCTAGTTTATCCTGTTGGTTCATGTTCGCTCTTCTTTCCACTAGGAATAGTACTAATTTCTTATAACTTTCTGATTGGGTATTGTCTTTTGAAGATAAAAACTTTTGAATTGCTTTGTGTAAAACAGTGAGGCCGTTGTTATCTGTTAGGTTGGGATCTGCACCCAATGTAATGAGTTGCGACATGGTATCGATACGATTTCGATTAAGTGCAATATGAAGAGCACTTAATCCACGTTTGTTTTTTGTATTAGGGTTCACACCTTTCGTAATCAAAAGTTTAATCGTTTCATCTGCAAACTTTTGTTCTTTTTTATCAATATCCAATTTACAAACTATGGTGATTAGGTTTTCTCCTTCCTCGTTTAAGGATTGGAGATCGGCACCTGCTGTAGCCAAAAGTTTAAATGCTTCTGCATCCTTTCTTTCAATGGTTGAAAAAATCAAACTGGCCCCATCTTTTTGTTTCTGGTTGGGGTTGGCTTTTTTTGATAAAAGAAATTTTGCAATGGAAAGTTGTTTGTTCTCTAAAGCTAATGAAAGTGATGTTTCATTGGTTTTTTGGTTTAAGACATCCACAGGGACATTTTTTTTCACCAACTCTTCTACGATCTTAAGTCCAGATTTCCGGGAAGCTAAATGAATGGGAAGGTATCCGGATGGATTCGGTATCGTTAAATCTGCATTTTTTTGGATTAGGATTTCAGCGACCGCCCACTTGGAGGATTCAATGGATTCTTCAAGTGGATTTTTATTTGTGGATAGTGTTTGGTTGGGGTTGGCCCCCGCATCCAAAACGAGTTTTAAAAGATTAGAATCATTTTTTTGTAAAGCGAGTTCAAATAGCGTTTTGTTCTGTAAGTTTTTGGAATCTACATTAAGCCCTTTTTTTAAAAGTAAATTTACGGCCGTTAGGTTCTTTTTTTCTACAGCATAAAAAAGTAAGGATTCCCCGTCTGCAGTTTTGGCGTTTACATCGGCCCCGCGGTTCAAAAGAACTTCTAATCCTTGCGTAAACCCTCTTTCGATGGCAAAAACAATCGGACGAATGGACTTAGTATCTTCTGTATTGGGATTTCCATTGGAATCCAAACTTAAGTTTAAAAGTTTTAAATTCTTTTGGTCTATGGAAACAAAAACTGGAGTTCGACCCGTTAAGTCGGGAAGATTGATGTCTGCTCCATTTTGAAGAAGATAGGTGATGGAGTCTATTTTTGATTTTTCAAATGCTAAGTAAAGGGGGGATTTTCTTGGATTGTTCCTCAAATTTACATCGGCTTTGCTTTCAACAAGTAACTTCTGTACGGCGAGATTCGCTTTCAGAATGGCTACGTGTAGTGCGGTGTTTCCATCCGCATCGTAGGCATTGAGGTCAGCACCTTTATCCACAATGGTTTTAATCTGATTTGTGAAACGGGATGTGACTACATAGTGTAACAACGTTTTGCCGGATAAATCTCTTTTGTTGAGGTCAGCACCTTGGTTCAGTAAAATCTCAAAATGTTTGGGTTTGTTTTTTTCCACTGCTAGAACAAGGAGGGTTTTTCCCGATTCATCGCTTGCATTGATGTCACCACCATTGGTGATGGCTGTTTCAAATTCCTTTAGATTCCCTTTGGATAGAATTTGGACCATGTCGGGAACCACAACAGTGGCCGATGTAGTTTCGGCTAAGTTTTCTTGTGCAAAACTGCTACCAAAAGAAATGAGTAGAAGGAATAAACTTAAAGTAATTTGATTATGTTTCATTTGGGTAAATAAGCATCTGGATCCAAAGCTTGTTGGTCAGGGCCTTTCCTAACTTCAAAATGTAAATGAGGGCCGGTCGATTTACCGGTATTTCCTACCTGACCAATGATATCTCCAGTTCGGACAGTGTCACCTTCTTTTACTTGGCGTTCATTTTGGTGGGCATAGTAGGTAAATATATTATTTTTATGACTGATGATAGTGAGCATCCCATAACCACCGCTAGTTGTCGTGGTTCTCCATACTTTCCCATCACTCACAGCTTTTATCGGAGTGCCAATGGATGCCGGTAAATCAATCCCCGAATGGAAGGCACCAACCTTACCTGTGACCGGGTCTACCCTGGTTCCAAAGTTGGAAGATACATAACGATCGTTATCAACAGGGATCTGAAAATATTTGGAAATATCGTCACTGTCTACAAGGGGTCCACGTTCTTTGGATACAAACCCTCCGAATACCCAACCTTCCCATTCATCATTCCAAGAAACATACAGCCATTTAGAACGAACTCCACCGATGGTTTCGATTTCTTTTTTTGTATCTATGATTTTGATTTTTTCATCACCTGCAATTGTGGTTACAACTGAGCCATAGTCATTGGGTTCGTCCCGCATCCGTAGACTTGTGGAGCGCACATATCGTTTCTCTCCATTCTTTAGTTCATCAGGATTTTCTTGAGGGTAGGTGATTTCTCCTGGTTGGACATCGTAAGATACCACTTCTGATGTACTCAAATACCCACCAAACACCCAACCATTTCCATAAGCAGATGATATTTGATGCCAATGTGCAGTGATACCGTCGATGGTTTCTTCTGTTGTGGTGGATGTTTCGATTTTGACTTTCAGTCCTTTGGGTAATCTTGCCACAACATAGGCATTCACATCAGGTTCGCCTCTCATATTAAGAGAACTTGCTTCCACCCACATATCTTTTCCTTTTTTTGAATCCGAATAACCGGTGTCAGGTGAATCGGATATTCGTCCAGAAAGAGAAGATAAGTCTAAAGAAATGCCTTCTGTGTTTCTTGACTTAACTGCGGGTTTAGTTGTAGAAAGTAAGTCTTGGGTAATATATCCTTCTTGTTTGGATTTGGTTCGAACCAAAACCCAATGTGGACCTTCTTTTTTTGCAGTTACGTCTTGTTTTAGAACCATAACCACTTCCAAGGAATCTCCTTTTTTTACCTTCACTGTCGAACGATTGGAAACATTGTTTGAAGGTTCTAGTTGGAGAAAAAAACTATCTCCGGCAATTGCCAAAAGAGATTTTGATTTTTTCTCTTTTGCCCCTGGTGCCGCATTATGATCTGCAATTCCTTCTGCTTGTTTTAGGTCGATGGGGGATGAGGAAATTTTGAGTCCAGGGAATTTGGTTTGTACTCGATTTACAAAGTCATTGTACTTTTGTAAAATTTCTTCCTGTTTCTTTTGGTTTGCAGTAACAAGACCGGATTGCCTTTGTTTATCCCTTTCTTCCAATGTGGTTTGAGAAGCAATAGGGTAGTAACAGAAGAAAAGAAAAATAGACGTTAGAAGGATTCTCTGATTTTTCATAAAACAAGCTATAAGAAACCAAAGAAAATGAGAATGGTCAAGGTTTTTTGTTTAATCTTCCTCGGGTAACAGGGGAGTTAAAAAGTAAGAAATAAATTCCAATTTTCCCCTCATTGATGATTTTTCATATATAGAGGCAGTTTGATTTTCGATGGTGCGAAGGCTTTTTTTGCGGACCGCGGCAATTTGTTTTTGAGAGAACCCACGTAGTAAAAGTATGGCGATTTCCGTTTCTGCTTCCGATAGGTTCCATTCTTCCATTTGGGCCTTTGCCTCTGCCCAAAAACCCAGTTCTGGATTTTTTAAAATTCTGTTAGTGCGTTTTAAGTCGTGAATTTGGGACTTTGCTTGTACGTTTTCAACCGCTTCTGCCTTCAGTTCTTTATAAAGGATGAAGACCACAAGAAAGGAAGAAAGGGCAATGAAGGACTCTACCGTGGCAATAACAATTCGGAATCGGTCAAAATACTCAGGTGGGTTGGTCAGGGTGAAAATTTCTTCAGCAATCCAAACAATCAGAGATAAAACGTAAAAACCTAAAAAAAGAATTCTTACCTTGCGAGTGTCCATATATCTATCTGACTTTTGCAACTAGTCCTTGTATACGCAAGTCAGTTTCTTAGGTAATCACCACATTTGCGGATATCCTCCATGGAAGGATCGATAAAATTATGAGATCCTACCTACATGAACCGGTGGGCTTTCAAATTTTGCTTTCTCTGTTTCGGATTTGTATTGGCATTTAGCGGATGTACCAATTCAAAAAACTATGAGACACGATCTCAGTGTATGGATCGGTGTGTTCGCGAACAATATGTTTGTGCTTTGGCACTTGCCCCTCAATTGGACAATGCCACATCCACAACCGTAACTTGTATCACGATGTATGTGATGTGTTATGAAAAATGTCCCGTGGCATCCACTAGCAGGTCTACTACGACAACAAGATCCAGCAGTTCTTCTAGTTCGGGCAAAAAAGGTGGAAGCAGTTCCAGTTCAGGATCAGGTTCCGGTAGTGGGTCCAGTTCTTCGGGAGGAGGTAATTGAACTAGGAGCCTGTTTGTCTATAGATGATCTTAGCACCAATCTGCAAATTTTTATATAAATCTAAAAAGATTTGGTTGGGAACCATACCTTCCACATCTCTTGAAAATTCAGGGCGTAGCCGTTTTAAAAAATACATCCCCAGCTCACCTTTGTTTTTGGCTTTTATCTTTCCTCTATACTCGCATTCAAAGAATCGTTTTACTTTATCATAAGTGGTTTCTGAAAGATTGATTTCTCCCGCATCGCCAGAACTTTCCATTCGACTTGCTGTGTTGACTGTATCTCCCCAAACATCGTAAGCAAATTTTGTTTTGCCAACAACACCTGCAACAACTGGGCCCGTATGAATTCCAATTCGGATCTCCCAAAAATCTTGACCTAACATTTGTTTGAAGGATTTGATTTGAGTCATAAAGGATTTAATTTCCATAGCAAAAAGGCAGGCATCCACCGGATGAGTGAAATTCCCCTGTGGAATCCCTCCGGCCGCCATATAAGAGTCACCAATGGTTTTTAGTTTTTCGAAATTATGGCGGACAGCGATGTCATC
Source organism: Leptospira wolbachii serovar Codice str. CDC (assembly GCF_000332515.2). NCBI lineage: Bacteria > Pseudomonadati > Spirochaetota > Leptospiria > Leptospirales > Leptospiraceae > Leptospira > Leptospira wolbachii. The sequence continues at coordinate 1,265,903 of NZ_AOGZ02000014.1, read as the reverse complement.
AAATTGAGAGAAACATCCATCCAACTGTTCAATGAGATCTTCAGGAGAGAGCGATTCGGCGGCAGAAGTAAAGTTTTTGAAGTCAGTGAATAGAATACTTACCGACTCGTATTCCATCGGAGCCACTTCTCCTCTTTCAATCAACTCGTCGGCTAAATCTCCCGGTAGAATGTTTCGAATGAAGTGCAGAGTTTTTTCTCTCTCTTTTTCTAAGTCTCGCCTAAGGTTTGCATTGTGGATCGCACCAGCCACCTGTTCGCAAAAAGAAATAATTTCTGCGAATTCGTCTTTGGTCCAAGCTTGTTCTCGTGTGAGACGAGTGACACAAATGATTCCAATGGTTTGACCTTGGACAACAAGTGGAATCTGTCCAAAGAGTTCCAATTTAAAACTATCCACAATGGAGGTATCAATCGTAGAGAGTTGTTTCCATTTGATTGATTTTTTTAAATATACTGGTTTTTGTTTTTGGTAGGTTCTAAAAAGAGAACCTATGTTTGGTGATAAAACTGTCCGAAAGGTTCTAAGAAAATTACTTACAAGAAGCCCTTTATTAAAAACTTCTGCTCCTTCCATGAGGGGAACAAGAGAATTAGTTTTTAGGTCTACAAGAAGGATAAACCCTAACTCTACCCTATGATTGATTTTAAGATAAGAAAAAACTTCTCGAGTGATATCTTCAATTTGTGAATAAGAGTTTATCTTTCGATTGAATCGATGTAAGTTTTCTAATTTCAATCGGTTGGTTTCAATATTCTCTTTTTCCCTCTGAATCGTAATATTACCTTGTTTGAGTTCATTCAAAAGGTAACCAGTTTCAATTGTTCCTGCTATATAATCAGCAATAATTTTGATCTGGTTTAGTTGTTGTTCTGTGAGTTCAAAAATTCCGGAATAATCTAATAAATCAAGTGTGCCTATGAATTTGTTTCGTAAGTAAAGTGGAACGATCAGGAGAGATTTTAGATTTGCCGATTGTTTGTTTGCAAGTTCGACACCTTCCGTTTTATACGACTCAAAATCTTGGATATAAAAACTTCGTTTGCGTTTCCGAACGTAGGCATGAGCATACATTGTCACATAGGAATCGGAAACAGGGATCTTACGGCCCATAATTTCTTCTTTTACTTTCTCTGTGAGGTCTTCTGGAAAGTTGCTATGAAAGAATTCTAATGCTTCTAATTCTTCTTTGTAAACATATAATAGATAATGTGGAACTTTAAATTTTTCTCTGATGTAACGACCTAAGATATTGAGAATTTCTTTTAGGTCTGAAGCAGAATTGATTTCTCTAAGTAGGCCATCTAAATCAGAAAGTTGGGTATAGGAATCAACCAGTTTATCCGAAAATTCTTCTGAGATAGATTTGGTGTTGATTAGTTCTTTTTCTTTTTTAACCAGGTCTTCTTTGAGTAAATTCAATTCAGCTTGATAGGTAATGATTGCACTGTCTCTGTCTTCTTTTTGTTTGTATAAAGAAAATATCCAATACAGAATGCTAATAAAAAGAATTGCGATACCGAAAAGTCCGTAGATCATTTGATTAGAATTTTTGCTCCACGTTTCTGTTGTGTATACAACCGTCCAAACTTTTCGTTAGGCATAAACCCTGTATCATCGGACAAGTCTGGTTTTAAAGATAACAATTCATAAATTGGGAACTGGTCACCTTCGTATGTATCGATTTGCCGTTGATTGTCTATATGGAAAAGCCGTTTAACTTTTTCCATTGTTTCTAGTGAGATATTGATCGGAACACCCACTCCACCGCGTCGTATAGCCTGAGTTTGTGTTACCGTTTTTCCCCAAACATCGTAATTAAACTTTGATTTGCCGATGACTCCTGCAACCACTGGACCTGAATGGATAGCAATCGTAATTCCATTGGGGCGGAATGGAATGTCTTTAAAGTCATCCATCATTCGTATCACTTCGTTTTTGATTTGTAAGGCGGCTAGACAAGCATCTACGGCATGAGTAAAGTTTCCAACAGGAAGTCCTCCCGCCGCTAAATACATATCCCCAGTCATCCGAAGTTTTTCCATTCCTTGGGCTTTGATGATTTCATCAAACCGTGAAAAATATAAATCTAAACCTTCGATGAGTTCTTCTGGAGTGAGTTGTCCTGTAATTTGAGAAAATCCAGGAAAACTTGTCATGAGCAGAGTTACATTTTCAAATTCTACAGGATTGACTCTTCCTTTTTTCTGCAACTCTTCCGCTACGTTTTTGGGGAGGATATTAAGTAAAAGAGAATCGGATCTTTGTTTTTCCTCCTCTATTTTTTTAAGCAAAAAGTGGTTGTTGATGGCACTGGCAATGTGTTCTGAAACACCTACTATGGAATTGACTTCATCGGTTGTCAGTTGGATGTTTTCATCGCTGATTCCATAAACTGCCATGGCAACTACTTCATCATTGTTGACAAGAGGAGAAATAAGAAATCCATTCATCCCTGATTTTTCTGTGATTTGTTTGTCTACTGCATACGGCATATCTTTAGGGATATGTTTCATGTAGAAGTGGCGTTTTCTCTTGTAACATTTGTAAATAAATCCACTTTTTTCTCTCAGAGGGAAACGAAGGGTTTTGAAAAAGTTTATATTATCATCAACTAACAGATCGAAGCCAGAGTGGTTAAGGTAACGGAATTCATTGTATTCTTTGTCTAAAAAATATAGGACACAATGTTCGATTTTGTAGTTCTTGCGGATGAATCCGAAAATTTCTGCGAGGATATTTTCTAAGTTATTTTGCGAGTTTACGTTTTTGGCAAACTCATTCATTTTCTGAATTTCTGCCTTGGCTCTTTCGGATTTTTTTCTTTCCTCTTCTGTGATTTGTAATAACAAAGAGTTTTGAATGGCACCGGCAATTTGATCACAAAATCCAGAGATCCTTCTCAGTACTTCACGTGTGACCTCCATTGGTTTTTGGTAGGAAGTAAAATATGCAATACCAATGACTTCGTTTTGTACCACGAGAGGTACTGCGACAAAAGAAGAAAGACTTAGTTTCGAAAAGATTTGTTCGTCTAACTCTGATTCGTATCGTTTTGGTGGTTTAGAAACAAACAAGGCTTTTTTTCTGAGAAAAGTTTTGTAGATAATACCACCTTTTTCGTTTAAGGGAACACGGATTGATTTTGCAAATGACAACTGTTCTTCTGTGGCATAAGCAGGAATGGTTGTGTTGTAAGTATATAATTCTTTTTTCTTTGTGTCGATGAGTTGGAGGAGGGTCGCTTCGATTTCAAATGTTTTTAAAATGTAATTAAACATCTCTTGGATGATTTGTGAGAGACTAGACTCCGAATTGATTTTTTTTGTGAATTCGTTTAACTTCACAACCTCGTTTTTCGCATTTTCCATTTGCATTCTTGCATTTTCCGCAATGAACTTTTCACGGTTCATTTCTTCCACAAGGATGGAATTTGTTACGGCAGTCGCAATGTTCTCTGCAGTGTTTTCGACTAACTGGAGTTGTGATCTTGAAAAGTTAGTTCCTCTTTGTTCGCTAAAAAGAGCCAACATAGCGATGACTTTTCCTTGGGAACTGAGGGGTATGATCATTCCTGGATGTTTTCCGATTAGTTGCACAAATTTTTTGTTTGATTCTGTGAGGCGTGACTCTTTTACCTTTGCAAACCGGAAAGGACGATTCCTTTTGTATACATGATAAAAAAGTCCTGCACTTGGATCCAAGGGAAAACTCATTCCTTGTAATTTGGATTCTAACGCTAATCCAGAGTCAGGAGATACAACAGATTTGTGATAAATGATTTTTGAATTCTTTGCATCTATTAAAAGTAAAATCATCGAGTCGCAAAAAACTTCATCGTTCAAATAATCAAAGGCCTTCGCGAGAATGCTGTCAAGTTCGAGAGAGGTGTTTAGTGTTTTTGAAAATTCATTTAGTCGCTCGATGTTAGCTTTAGAATTTTCTAATTCGTGAGTTCTCTCGACAACAATGTCTTCTAATCCTTCTTTTAGGATGTTTAGTTCCTTATTGGAAACTTCTAATCGTTCCTTTAGTTTTTCTATCGAAAGGTAGGCTCTTGTGAATCCATAAGAAAGAATGTATCCTTGGAATAAAATAAAACCCAAAAATCCAAAGGGAGTAAGGTTCATTGTGTTGATTACATTGTTTTGGTAAAGGATATCATGGACAACAGTTCCAAAGACAAAACTAAACCCAATCAGAGATAAACCCGCACCCACTGTATCGGATCTGTAAGCCATGACGATGGCGATAGTGATCCTTACACAAACTAGTATCAAAAAGATTTGGAAGTAATGAATTTGGGCACTGAAGAAGGCAACTGGCAAAAATATAGAAACAAGAAATGGTGTGATGAGGATACCAAGAACCCACATCGTTTTTTTACCCACTGTATTGGGAAATACCAACCTATAAAAAAAAGCAAAGACAATGGTTGCGACATAAATAGTGGCAAATTCCAATCGAATGAGAAAATCCATAGGCATCCCAGGAAAGATGTTTAGAATATTCCTTTCGCCGATGGTAAGAAGCCGCATGACAATAAGTAAACTAAAAAGAGATATAAAGAGACTGGCTTTGTCTTGTCTGCGCATAACAAACAAACCCAAGTGATACAAAGCCCAGAGAAAGATACTTCCAGCTAGAAAGGAAGTGATTTGATAACTTCGGTTGACTTTGTCATATAACATTCGTCTTTCGCCGAGTTCCATACTTTCCCAAAATCCACCTTTGGAGTAGTGGAAGTTCGAAATCTCAAATACAATTTCGGTTTCGCCAGAAAGCGGTTCTAAATCCATAAGAACGGATTTATAAGATGGCTCAAAGTAGTTGGGATTGATTCCGAAACTTCCTTGTTCCACAACTAATTTGCCATTGATGTACAATCTGTACGCAGAGGAAAGATCAAGGTTGTGAAAGGCGAGGTTAGGGGTGTTTTCTGGGAAAAATACTTTTAACTTATATGTCGCATAACCAAATCCACCAAGAGGTTCTCCAAACCAATCGACACCTTTCCAATTAGAAGGTACAGTTTGGTAGATGTACTTAGGTTCTCTGCCGAGTTCGGTGTCAATTTGGATTCCCTTCTCCGTTTGTTTCCAATAAAATTCCCATTCTCCATCCAAAGTGATGTTTCCATCTTTTGTGAAGTCCCATGAAGATAAATCCAACTTCCCTTCCTTAGCAATAGGTTTGTTGCGATTGACTTCCGCACAGCCGGATAACGCAAAGAACATGCTGGATAGGAATAGTAAAATGGCTCTTTTCTTCATAGGTAGGCACTAAGGTTAAGAACTAGTGACAGAAAAGAAAAGGAAAAATTCAGGAATAACTTACTTTTATTTGCGAAGGAGAGAAATGTTTGTTCAGAGACGATGACATTAGTTCTAAAATTTCTTCTGTTTCTAATTTTGAATAAGAAACTATTTTATCTTTTTTTTCAAAAGCATGAAATAAAATGGAAGAGTCCTTTCTTACCTCTACCATTCTCTTCAAAAAATCAATATTCATTCTAAATCCGCCAAAACTAATGTCTGTAATGCCCTCAACATTTAGTTCTTTCCCTAGTTTGTCGGCTAACGATTGGTAATGGGTTTGCCAGTTGGGAACTCGTAGGATCGGATCAATACAAATGCGAACCTTCCAACCATCAGAGACTGCTTGGTTGATGGCTTTCAATCTAGCTTGTAGCGATGGGGTTCCATGTTCAATAACGTCGATGATGGCTTGAGGGCTCAAAGTCCAAGCTAAAATTACATTGGGATTGGGAGAGGATTTGGCAATTTGACTGTAGTTAGTTGACTTGGTTCGGATTTCTAAACTTAAGTTTGGCTGTGATTCGGCAAATTTGAGCCATGTTTTCGTTGCGGGGAAAAATGATTCCAACGCAAGCAGGTCTGTGTCGTAGGATAAGGCGAGGTAAAGTGAGTGATTTTTTTCTATAAAATCAGTTGTTGCGGAAAAAAAATCTTCCCAGTTCACGAATAACACGAGATTTGCGGAAGGAAACATCCCTTGTAAATAACAATATTCACAGTCATAAATACAGTTGAGTGCTAGTGTATTATAGTAAAAATGCGGATGAGAAAAGTTCGGTGAAAAATCACTTCCTGGATATAAGAATTGATCTTTTTTTGCGGCTAAAATTAATTTGGGAGTTTCTTTTTGGATTCTGAAGTTTTGAGAATTGCGATTGAAACTATCTTTATAATGACGAATCGGAATATGTATCGCATTTGGAAACTTATCTAATATCTCTTTGGTTCGAAAGTGGTCTTTAATCCCTTCTTCAATATAAATATGAGAAAATGATTTAAACATGAAGCGAGTTTCTCCATGATTCAAAGTAGGTTTTTAAATCGGTTTTGGATTCTAATTTTGCTTTTGTTGATTCATCGGGAAAGGGAAGTTGAGCCTTGGGATTTCGTAATCGGAAAAAACGAATCGATTTTTTTAGATCATGTTTCATAGTTTCTGTTAGGCGAAGATTTTGGATAAAATTTTCCACCTTTGGCCAGTCAATGGTTTCGATTTCGTCAACACAAACCCATGGCAAAGGAGAAATCCATTCTTCGAATAAAGTCCCGGCAGTTTTTGCCATCATCTTTTCCACATCTTCCGTTTGGCAAAACTTTCCCTCGAGGTGATCTGAGACTATTTTCCCCACTGCAATGTTTTCTAAGGGAAAATAAAGGGAAGCTGCTTCAAAAAAACCAGAACCTTCCATATCTACTAGACTGGTTCCAGCGAACTCTTCTTTTGTGAGAGATAAAAACCTGTCTACGTTTTTTTCTTTGGTGACTGGCTGATCAAAGGTTTTGAGATCTGTTTCCTTAGTCAATTGAGAGTTTACGATTCGATCGGGATAAAAATCTCTTTTTGTTGCGGTATCTGTAATTTTATGAATCCAAAAAAAATCACCTAATGATAGTTCGGATGTAGTGGCACCGGCAATTCCCAAATTCCAAACTTTCATTTGGTTTCTTTCTTCTTTAGATAAGGTGTGAGCAAATTCCGAAACAGCCAAGGCCATGGAAAGTTTTCCTGTGCCGGAAATAATAATAGAATGAGAACCTTTTTGGAAGATCCGAAATTTGCCAGAATGGGACAAAGGTTTCGCTTGTAATAGTTCCAACCATGGTTTGGCCTCGGAAAGAACAGCGAAAAACAATGCAGACATAGTCTAAACATGAAACAGGGGGGTTCCATGCAAAGAAAAGTTTTGTTTGCCATTTTTCTCTTTATGGGTTTTCATATCTATGCTGGAGCAAAAAAGATGTCATTCCATGATTTCAAAACAGTTTCAATCCAAGGGAAAGAAGTTTCCCTTTCCGAATACAAAGGACATCCTGTCCTGGTAGTCAACGTTGCATCTAAGTGTGGTTATACGCCACAGTATGAAGGCTTAGAAAAAATCCATCAGTCTTATAAGGATCAAGGATTGAAAGTGGTTGGATTTCCTTCCAATGATTTTGGTGGTCAGGAACCTGGAACAGAATCCCAAATTGCCGAGTTTTGCAAACTAAACTTTGGGGTCACTTTTGATCTTATGAAAAAAACCAAAGTTCTTGGAAATGACAAAGATCCCGTTTATCAATTTCTAACAGAGAATTCTAAGGAAAAAGGGGATGTGAAGTGGAACTTTGAAAAATTCCTGATCGATAAAAAAGGGAATGTAATGTATCGGTTTCCTTCTGGAACTAAACCGGAAAGTGCGGAGTTAAAACAAGCGATTGAAGCTCTTCTCTAGTCTGTTTAGGTTTTCGATTTTTTTAGTTCTTCTCGTGACTTACGAAATTTCTGCTGAGGAAATTCCCTTATCCGTACAAATTGTTCGGACTTCCACAGCAGAAACCGTTTCCATCACGGAAATTGTAAAGGAATCTTCCAAGTATGACGTCATTGTTTTGGGAGAAGAACATGACAACGAAGACCTCCATCGTTTTTATGAAGCTCTATTTAAAAGTATATCCGATCTAGAATCCACTTCTTTGTCTTTGGAAATGTTGGAACAAGACCAACAAAATATAGTGAATGAATTTATGAAAGGAACCATTTCGGAATCCCATTTTCTTTCTTCTGTAACTCAATGGAAAAATTTCAAAAGAGATTATTTGCCGTTAGTTTCCATTGCAAAAGATAAAAAATGTAATGTGGTTGCTGCTAATCCCCCTAGACGTTATGTAAATTTAATTTCAAGAAAGGGTTTGTCCGCCTATCGGGAGTTTTCTGACGGGGCCATACAATACCTACCGCCTGCTTATAGTTTGGAAAAGTATCTTACCGAAGATTACAAACAAAGGTTAACGGCTCTTTTTGTGGAAGGGCATGAAGGAGGCCATGGTATGGGAAACCAACACCTTGTTCTCGGGCAAGCCACTTGGGACCAAGGGATGGCCGAGGCAATTTCCCGTGAATTCTACAAAACAGGAAAGAAGGTGGTTCACTTAAATGGCAGGTTCCACTCAGATCGCACAGGCGGTGTCGTCCACAGACTACGGGAAATGGGGCTTTCTGTCTTAGTTCTCTCTGGATTTGTTAAAGATCGGGAAGAGAGTCGTGAATTTGCGAAAATCGCTGATTTTGTAATTTTAACAAACAGCCGATAAGATTAGGGAGAACCTATGTCGGCACCTTCTCCTAAATACCTTTGTCCCCACTGCCAAAAGGCATCTCGGCTACCAGAGCCAATCCCTAGGGACGGTAAATTTCAGCTAACATGTGCTCACTGTAAGGAAAAGGTAATTCTTAATTTTACAGATTATCGTTTTGAAATTTTACAGGTGGTTCCGAGAGAACCAGAGGTTTCTGATGGGACTCAGTCGTTCCAACCCTTTAAAATTCCCACACCTTCCATCACCAAACCAAACTCCTTTAAGGAAAGATCAGAGCCAAAATCAAAACCATTTTGGGAAAGAAAGGTGGTCTTTGAAAGAGAACCAGAAGTTCGGGCCTTCAAACCTAAACCCTTAAAACAAAGACTCATTAGTGGAAGAGGAAAAACTCCATCATTTTCCTATGTGAAACTTGCGTTTACAGTCACTTCTATTTGTTTGTTTTTATTTATACTCGGGTTTTCTTATTTTGTGGCGGGAGTGCTTGCGACTAAAAAAGAAGTGCCAATGTATTTGGAGTCACTTTCCAAAAACATTCCCACTAAAATTTTGGATCGTAACGGACAGATGGTTAGTGAAATTTTTCAAAAACGAACTTCCACCTTACATTTGCAAGACTATCCAGAAGATATGATTTCAATCCTTTTGAATATTGAAGATCAAAAGTTTTTCTTTCATGGAGGAGTTGATTATTCGGCAATCCTTCGAGCCTTTTTTAAAAATATCATCAACCTAAGTTATAAACAAGGGGCCTCTACTATCACTCAACAGTTAGCACGAATCATATTGGATGATCGTCGCAAAAGTTTGAATAGAAAGTGGAGAGAAGCACAACTTGCCTTTGCTTTAGAATCAGTGCTAACCAAAGAACAAATATTGGAAACCTATATGAACCATGTCTATTTGGGGCATGGAGCTTTTGGATTTGGGGAAGGAATTAAATTTTATTTTCAAAAAAATCCGATGGAGTTAAGTAAAGAAGAGATGGTGCTTCTCGCATCACTTCCATCGGCTCCGAACAAATACTCTCCACTCAAAAATCCAGAAGATTCCTATACTCGTGTTCGGGCCATTTTACAGATGTTTCGCAATCGTGGAATTTATCCTAATTTGGATCGTGAAAAGTTCGTTAGTTTCTATCATAATCTCTCTACTCGTTCTCCGAATGAAACTGTTTTTGGTTCCAGACAAGACATCGCTCCTTATGTAACAGAACATGTTCGCGGAATCCTTTCCTCCTTAGAAGGAGATAAGAATATTTACGAAAGTGGTGGCTATACAGTGGAAACCACTTTGGATCGCGGGGCACAGGAATTGATTGGTCCGATGGTTCGTGAGTATCTAAACAAAACAAGAAAGTCTGGAAAAATCCAAAAAAAACGAATCCGATTGAAACCAGAGTCACCCATGGATTTAGCATTTCGACAAAAGATGGAAGAAGTTGCTATCTTAAACGAAATGGTTTGGAATACGGACAGTTTGGATTCAGAAAAAGATACCAGTGCAGTCCAAGCTGCCATTGTAGGAATCCAACCAAACACGGGTCAGGTGCTATTCATTCATGGGGGTGAGGAATTTAACTCACAAAACCAGTTCAATCGGGCCACACAAATGCGTAGGCAAACGGGTAGTTCCATCAAGGCAGTGTTATACGCCTCGGCAATTGACGCAGGTGTAATCCAAGCCGGAACAAGAATTTTGGATGCACCTTTATACTATCGTGGTGGGGGAGGGAAGGAGTGGGCTCCCGAAAACTTGGGTGGAAGTTTTGATGGTGAGATTTCTCTTCGCACAGCCCTTGTGAAATCCAAAAACACAGCAGCCGTTCAAGTGGCAGAACGATTGGGAAGTGCCGGGATTGAACGTTATTTTACAAAATATTTTTTCCCGAATGATGCGGAAAAGAAAGCTCGCTACCGAGGTGATTTGTCATTGGCTCTCGGAACCTTAGAGATCTCCCCACTGGAGATGGCTTCTGCCTTTACTGGTTTTGTCAACCAAGGAACCGTAAAGAGGCCTTATCTCATCCAAAGAATAAAAAATGCAAAGGGTGTGATTTTGTATGAAGCGGGTGGAACGGACGAGTTTAAATTAAAATTGCCTCCGGAGCGCCAAGTGATTCGTCCCGATACTGCCGAGGTGATGGTGTCTTTACTTAAAGACAGTGGTCGCGCTAGTGGAGTACGAAACGGTGGTTATGCGGGAGACCTTATAGGAAAAACGGGAACGACAAATGATTATAAAGATGCTTGGTTTGTGGGGGCAAGACCCGATTTAGCTTTGGCAGTATGGATTGGTTACGACAATCCAAAATTTGGAATGGGTGGCAGTGGACTTGGTGGGGCTGTGGCCGCACCACTTTGGGGAGAGATAGTTTCTGCTATCGATAAAAAAAATATAATTCCAAAAATCCAGTTTAGTCAGCCTGTGTATGCAAAATCGCATAAAATTTGTTCCTTAACAGGAAAACTAGCATCCCCCACCTGCCCTGTGGCAAATGAACTCTATCTTTCTGATTATCCACCAGAAGGAATTTGTACGGAAGATCATAAGTCTGTTCAATCAGAGAATAAAGATTTGATGAAAGGATTGTATTAATTGAAAACAAGTTACATACAGTTCATTTCTTTTGGCAGCGTTCTATTCTCATTTATATTTACCCTTTCGCTTTCTGCCAATTCGTATTATGAGGAAGGGTATGAAATGGAACAAATGAATACTCTCTTTGCTATTCCTTTGTATGAAAAAGCCCTCAGTCAAAAACCATCTGGGAAATTACAAAAGGCAGTGGTTTCAAGACTTTTCTTTTTGTATAAAAAACATGGAAAACTTTTGGATGCTTTGTTTTTGGGGAGCAAGTATCCATCGCTCATCCCCTCCAAAGAAAGAAGTTGGATTTGGTCTCACCTAACAGAAATTTATAAACCCATTGGAGTATCCGAACTTTCGGCTACTTATGTATTAGCATCCAAGGCCTCTTCCGATAAGTTCTCCGAACTATCCGAACATTTGAAAATATCCAACGCACAAAAGTTATATGAATTTGCATCCATTCTTCTTTTGAAACGCAAACAATACAAAGTGATTTTATCCATTTATGCTGAAAATCCGTCGATGGCCAAAACCCCTTTGTTTATAGGGATTTCTGAGTTTAAAATTGGAGCCGATTCTGGTAAGGAATTTTTGAAAACCATACTCGGAGAATCGGAAAGTGAACGCACAGACCAAGAAAAGTCAGATGTTTTGTATTTGATGGGGGTATACTACCGCCAAACAACAGAATATGAATTGTCTGCTCGTTACTTTCGAATGAGTGGTAGTTTCGGATCCAAACCAAGGGCCGATTTGGAAACTACCAAATCTCTTGTACTAAAGGGAAATACAAAAGAGATGTGTTCCACATTCAAATTCACTCCTTCATCCACGGATGAAATCGAAACTCTTTTATACTTCTATTGTTCTCCGAATGCCAATAATTCTTGGAAACCTTATGAACCAAGCATTCGTATCTTAGCGGAAAGAGAAGGGAATGAATTTTTAACTTTGCTTTTTCCTGGGATAAACCAATGAAACGTAATTTCTTTTTTTATTCTCTCATTTTGAGCTTTATTTTTTTCACTTATCCAGCATTAGCTAATTTTTTAGTCACACCAGAACAGAACTTACGATTGGAACTTGTTGGATCTTCCAGAGATCAAATTCGTTTTTGTAAACAAAAGCCCACACAAGTGTTTGGGCGAAATGCCATTTCTCCTTCTCTCGCATGTCAGTTCCTACCGGAAACAGAGGTGAATTTGGATCAGTTCTTTACGGAAGAACTTACGGACACTGAAGAGACACAATGGGCCTTCTATGATGGATCGAGTAAACAACTGTTTCCCATAGTATCTTGGGAAGGACAAGAGCCAATGAATTTGATATCAGTGGTGCGCTCCAAACGCGGACAATTCGGAGTTCAAGTACAAAGGAAAAAAGACGGAGCCTATTTTTTCTATCGCACTAAGATGCAGAACTGGGTGATCTAGAAGGTAGGTTGTTATATTTTTGAATAATACTTGATCACTTAGATATACTTTATGCTGCCCACTTGATTCCTTTCTGTGAATAATCAAAGATAAGCTGATATAATAAATTTGTTTTATTTGCAAAGAGAGCTCGGTCATAGGTTGCAGGTAGGTCTTGGTCTAAAATCTTTTCCACTTCCGATTTGACTTGGGCTTGGGTTTGTGAATCTCTATACCAATCTTGGACAAGAACTTTGGGTTGTTCTTCTATTAATCTATGAAGTAAATGTTTCGCTGCGTTTTTGACTTTAATTTCTTCGTCTTTCGTCATTTTTTCTTTTTTCAAAAGATCAAAAATTTCTAATTCGTAAGCAGTGAGTCCTTCCTTGACATGACGCTCGGACTCACTCGTTAAATCTTCTGCAAATTGTATGAGTTCTTCGTAATAGTTTTCGGTAGTTGCGCCACCAGAGTTGTACTTTTCGATGATACTTTGCATTTTTTCCATGAAACTGATTCGAGTTGAATTTTCAGCGAGCATATCTTCCAATTTTTTTTGGATGAATTGTCTTAAGTCGGCAATCTCAATATTTTTATGTTTTGAATCCTTAAACTCTTCTTTTAATTTATCATAATTGATTTTACTTAAATCCCAAATTTTTCCCTTTTTCTTTAAAGAGTAAGATTCACTTTGTTTTTGGAAAAACTGTTCTTCGTCTTTCGTGATTATACTTTGGTCAAGTAAACGCCCTATTTTTGCTTTGATGTCATCTAGTTTTGTATTTTCCAATATGCCATCGATCACACCGCGTAAATAGGCAAAGACAGCAATAAGCTTTCGGTCTTTTGTGTTTGTCAAAATTTCTGGTCTTGCGGCTTCATAAAGTGAAGAAATTGTATTTTCGTACACTTTGAACTCTTTCCAATACTCATCCTTGGCTAAGATTTGATTGGCATACGAATCAAAAAGCTGGATTTTATAAAATACTTCTTTACTTTCCAAAACCTTTTCCAATTCGATTTGGATGGATTTGCAAAATTGAAGTCCATCGGCTATTGCCGTATCTAAAAGATCAAAAAGTTTTTCTTTCTCATTTACTTGGGACTCTTCATTGGTTGCAATTTCATTTGGTTCTTCTGTCGAACTTCCTTTCCCAAAGTCTTTGAGAGCCTGCTTCATATTTCGAAATACATTGAAATAATCTACAATTTCACCATTGATTTTTGATTTGCCGTTGATTCGATACGAAGTGACCCGATTGGCACGGGCGATTGTTTGCATAAGAGTGTGGTCTTTCATCGGCTTGTCCAAATACAGAGTGGAAACTGTTGGTGCATCAAATCCCGTCAGCCACATGGAACAAACAAAGACTAATTTTAAATTATCCTCATCCTTTTTAAATCGATCTTCAATGGACCGGCCATGGGAATCAGGGGTATTTAATTTGTCTCTATGGGTTTTGATATCTAAGTTATGTTTTTTAAATTTTTCTTCCTCTCCGGCTTCTTCACTCACAACAACTGCCATCTCAACAGATCGCATAAACTCTAACTGTTTTTGTTTTTCTTCTTTTTTATAGGTATTGGTTTCTTTACTGATTTCACCTACGAGTTGTTTGATTTTTTCATCCCAATTTTTTTTTACAAAATCATACATTCGGACACAGGTGAATTTATCGATAGAAACAACCATTCCCTTGCCGAGATAACCGCGTGTAGGAAAATGTTCGACGATGTCTTTGGCGATAGTTTCCAAACGGTCACTTCGTTTGATGACTTGGAGTTCGGCGGCAAATTCTTTTTCGAGTTTTTCTTGGTATTTTTCTTCGATATCTTCGTTTTCAATCAAATCATAAAATTCGGTATCCAGATTGGAGTTTTGATTTAATACTTCAGGGACTCTTTTTTGGTAGAATAATGGAACTGTGGCACCATCATCAATGGATTGAGAAAAGTTGTACTGGCTAACATAATCACCAAACCAATTGTAGGTGATGCCTTTGTATCTTTCGTCTCCTTTACCGAGAATCGGCGTGCCAGTAAAGGCAAAGTATTGAGCTCCGGGAAGTCCCTTTCGCATATTGGCGGCTAAGTCAGCATACTGTGTGCGGTGGGCTTCATCCACAATGACGATGATATCTTTTTTATCAGAAAGAACTGGGTATTCTTTCCCTTTATCGAAACGAAATTTTTGGATGAGGGTAAATACTATCCGTAAGTTTTGACCAAGAAACCCTCGCATTTCTTGTGAGTTTTTAGGTCTTGCCACATCGGATTTTTGGACAGCTTCGGTATCTAAAAAGTTATGATAGATTTGACTGTCCAAATCTTCTCTATCCGTGATGATAACAAAGGTAAAATGATTTCCAAATTTTCGAAACACCTTTTGGCTTAGGAATATCATGGAATAACTTTTTCCCGAACCTTGTGTATGCCAAAAAACACCTAACCTACCTTTTTTACCGTCTCTGGATTTGAAAGATTCGATAGCACGATTGACTCCAATGAACTGGTGATTTTGTGCGATAATTTTGATCGCATTTTTGTAGTATAAAATGAAATTTTCAATATAGTCTAACAGACGCTTTTTGGGAAGTAGGCCGTGGATCACCCTTTCCAAACTGGTTCCATCTTTCGAAATTTGTTCTTTGCTGATTTTTTCTTCTTCGTCATCAGGCCTTAGCCAATTGAAAAAGTATTCATAACTTGCTAAATGGCTTCCTACTTTTGTTTCAATTCCGTTAGAAAGAATACAAAAGGAATTGTAATAAAATAATTGGGGAATGTCGAATTTATAGTTTGTTAGGTTGTCAGCGTATGCATTTTGGGTGCTTACGTTGGCGTTTTTGAGTTCTATGAATACAAGGGGAAGCCCGTTTACATAGATGAGAATATCGGGGCGTCTTGTTTGTCTTTCCCCTTGGATCCAAAGCTGAGATACAGCCGTAAATTCATTCGGCTCCGGTTCACTAAAATCAATGAGTAATAAATGACTTAATACTTCTTTCCCATCCAAAACATAAGATATGGGCAAACCATTACGGATCATACTGTACATTTCTTTATTGGTAACGAGAGGATTCACTCCATATCGTTTAGCACCAAGGGAACTAATGGCTGTTAATATGGCAGTTTCGGGAATGGTTGGGTTTAATTCGACTAGTTTCTTATGGAGGATGGATGTGAATATAACTTCCTTTTTGGAACTCCGACTAGATCGGTCGTTTTTATCTTCTGGATTTGCCGTCATACAATTGAGATGACTGTATCCATAGGTTTCTGTTAAAAGTTTTAACGTTGCTTTTTCGAGTGAGTCTTCGGTGATCGGATTGGACATCAAACGTTCCTACTTTGCTCTACAGATCTTTGGAAATTTCGCTGATGCGCAAATGGGCGAAATCACAGAAGAGCCTGAATGCGCCATTCGGACACTATTTATGCACACTAAGGATGGAAATCCCATTCCCAACCTGTGTTTTTGCAAATGGGCGAAATCACATTTCATTTAGGTTCCGAGCTCCTTAGAACTCGACCAGAAGGGGACATAAGCAGAATCTCTTCTTGATTCTGACATGGGGTCTGGGGTTACAAGTCCTGCTTCGATTGTGTTTGCAATGATACGAGACACGATAGAGTTCTTAGATTCCTCTAGTCCGAACCGAACTCGTAATGATTTGTTTGTCATCTTTTCTCGTTTGACCATCTGTAAGCAAGCGTGCAGGTAACAGGCGCGGACTTTATCGTCTTTGGTCATGGCATCAAAGTCTTTGTGTGCAAAGAGTACGGTACGTGTGGACTCTTCGGGAACTTCGAAGAGTGGTGCAGGGAGTCCATGGAACTCGGTTTCAAACACCACTTTATCGATCCCACTGCCACGTTCTTCACAAATTCCAAGTCGCCGCATCAGTGAGGCAAGTATCTCATTACGCGACTTAGGTGGCGAGTCTAAAAATCGATCCACGGAAACCAAAGGCGTCCCTGGATTTGTGATCTCCATCCGATCCGAAAAAATTTCAATCATAGGACCTGCCCCTTTGACAGAAAAATCTTGGTGGATGAGGGCATTGGCCACTAACTCACGGATGGCGACTTCTGGATACATCGGAGTTTCTGTGCGAAGGGCTTCACCTATCACTTCGTTTGCGGGGAGCATTGCTTTGATAAAGTCCATTAACCCCGAAAACCCAGTGGCATACCCTTTGGTTCCGTCTTGTTCCTTTTGGGTTTGGATGCGGTCGTTCCCTTTGTATTGGACAAGGCGCAGTGCCTTTCGTTTGAATGAAGGGAACTCGCTTATTTTTTTAGCAAACAAAATGGCTCCTAAATTGGTTATATTATAACCACCGGCGGGACAATCTAGGATGAGGGACTCCGTTTTTAAAGCATTTAGGATAGCATGGTTCCCGTCAGGAAGTGGAAGTTGCATCAAATCAAAGTATGAGGTGAAGTCCAAAAGCTTTAAGACCTCATCTCCCGAAATTTTTTCTGCGGCAATTTGGGTTTCGAAAGGAGTTTTGTCCAGTGTCCGCCAGATTTCTTTTTCCATCAGGGGAAATTCTTTTAACTTCTTTTTGTAAGTTCCCACTCGGATATAGGCTTCATTTAAGAAACGGACGGGGTGGCCATATGCCGGGTCTATTTCTAGTAAAACGACTGGTTTCTCATCAACAACTAACTCATAAAAACGAAAGTAAAGCCTAGGAGAGAGCCTTTGCAAAAGCCAATTCTCAAGTTCTTCTCCTCCCACTTTTTTGGCAGTAGGTCGAAAGTTTGTTCCCACCATTTGATGGGTGCCGTCTTCCACTCCCCAAACCAAATAGGCTTTGGGTTTTCCGAGTCGCAGAGCTGAATTGGCAAGGGCCGAGATGTACTCCCCAATTTCCGACTCCCTGTCGTCATTTGTTTTGAACTCCAACCATTCTGTCTCCCGTGGCAAAGCGGTGAGCTCTCCCACAAGTCCATGTAAATAGAGAGGAGACAGTTCAACCATGGTTGATCTCCTCTTTCATACTCGGTGGGAATTGGATGTCCAAATTAGAAAGGTCAATTTTCCCCGACACCAAACGAGAGAGTAGGCGGTCACGGGAGGTTTTGAGAAGGGAGTTTGCATTAAGTAGATTTTCTAGCTGAATGAAAAAAGGATTAATTATATTGCTAAACATTTTTAACGTCGAATCGTCCGGTATAAAATATCCGAAAACTTTGAAGCTGTCAGTAATTATGTTATCGAACACTCCCGAGTTTGATCGACCTTTGATAACATCAACTGAATTCTTTAATGCAAGAAAATGAAAATAAAGATTATCATTTTCCTTTGGAACGAGAGCATAACAGGATTGATTCATCGCCATCGGTTTACATGGTAATGAAATATTACCCACAGTACCTCGCGCTGTTATAAAGATAGTAAATTTTGAATAAAGCTTGCTATTACAATTTTCTAAACCAAGAGGAGTAATCCCTTTTTCTGTAACCATGCAAAAGTAACCCTGGTGTGAATCTTTCGGAGTAAAGAATGGAATATTTCCATTCCAATATTCCTGCCTGTCCGTATTTGGTGTTCCGCCACCGAGAATATTAAATATATCTATTGCCCTCTTCACCTCCCAACCTTCCGGCACACCCTTGACGATCTTTGTTGTTTCGTGTCCTGGAAATCGCAATCGTACAAACCATTCTTTGTACAATTCTTCCGCCATCGTTTCTAAGATTTGGATGCGGCGTTCGTTGGTTTCGATTAAGTCGTCATAGGCGGAAAGAACGGCGGCGATTTTTTTTTGGATGGAGAGGGGAGGGAGGTGGATTTCCATTTGCCTTTGATCCGTTAAATTGGCATAATCCGCCATGTCGGTAGAACTTTTAATTTGGTTTGCTTGAATCAGAAACTCTGGACCCTGAAGCCAATAAAAAAGAAATCTGGAATTTAATCTAGATTGATCGTTCGATCTCCAGTAACATAATTGCGGAGAATAAACGAAGGTCTGTGTATTTTTTCGAACGTAAGCAACCCTTCCAAATGTGCCTTTGGTAGTTAGAACGCAATCGTTAACTTTTGAGA
Source organism: Leptospira wolbachii serovar Codice str. CDC (assembly GCF_000332515.2). Taxonomy (NCBI): domain Bacteria; kingdom Pseudomonadati; phylum Spirochaetota; class Leptospiria; order Leptospirales; family Leptospiraceae; genus Leptospira; species Leptospira wolbachii. The sequence continues at coordinate 1,247,226 of NZ_AOGZ02000014.1, read as the reverse complement.
TTTTCTCTCTTGCTTTAAGAACACTTTTAGGATTAAGTAAGTCGGTCGTGATAAATTGGAATCCATCGTTTATATTTCCTGCTCGCGCAAAAGGTAGTCCTTCATTCGCAAATTCCGTATTCTTTGCTCTATAACCATCACCTATTTCAAGAATCTTTTCTGAAATTAATTCGCTATTTTTAAAAAATTCCCAATCCTTCATACTTCCCCGGCCACCAAACGGATATTTTTGGCAATGATGGATTCCAAACCATGGGCTTCCTTATTTAAGGTTTCCAATGTTTCTTGGAGGCTCATCATCTCCGAGATAAATTCTTCTTCGGTTTTTCCATCCTCCTCGATGACGACCCCCACATAACGGCCAGGGTTCAGGGAGTATTCCTGTTCTTCCACTTCGGTTAGATTTGCCAATTTGCAAAGGCCTGTTACATCTTCGTATTTGGCTTCGGGGAATCGTTCCTCTAGCCATACCACATGTCCAAAATAATATTCGCTGGCCTTGGCTTCTTTGTGGAGAATTTCGAGTTCGGTTTTTAAGTTTTTTAAATCCTTAGATTTGTTATTTTCTTTTTCCAAATGGCGGACAGCCTTGTCCACGGACTTCATCACTTCGTGTAACTCAGTAAAGACGGGTGTGATGGATTCGATGAGTTTTCTTTGTGCTTTGTTTGCCTTGTCTACCGAGGCCAAATCCACAGATTTTTGGTAGGATTCTAAAAGAGAGAGGGCTTTTTCCATATTTTTGATAAGTCCCAATTCCTCAAAACTTTCCTTGGATTGATTCGCTTTCAATTGCCCTTTGAGTTGTTGGAAGGCATCTGCTAATTTTTGTTTGTGTTCTTTTAGGCCTAGGTGACCTTTTTCTAGGTACTCGTGCACCAGATGGACAAAGGAGGCTCTGTCTCCCCTTTGCAATCGACAAATGGTGGCAATGTTTTGCACTTGTTCTTCGGAAAATTCACGATGAGCCCGGTCAATTTGTGTAAAGATATTTCGTGCATCGATAAAAAGGATGTCTTTGGATGTTTTGGCTTTGTCAAAAAACCAAAGTGTGGCAGGTAATGTCACCGTATAGAATAAGTTAGATGGTAGAGTCACCATCGCATAAATCAAATTGTTTTGGATCAGGTTTTTGCGGATCTCAGCTTCGCTATGTCTTGCATCTGAGGCCGAGTTTGCCATGACAAGGCCAGCGCGGCCCTTTGGTTTTAGGGAACTGGCAAAGAGGTTGATCCATAAATAATTGGCATTGGGAACGGTGACAGTTCCTTTGTCTTTGGATTTGATAGCCGATTTGTTTTTTGGTACACCGTACGCATTGAAACGAGGGTCTTTTTCCACTTGCAAAAGGTTCACATCATCCACGTTAAATGGCGGGTTGGCAAATACATAATCGAACTTTTCAAAACTTTGATGCGGGTCTTCGTAATAACTATTCGCCTGTTCAATTGTCCCTTTCAGACCATTGACAACCAAATTCATCTTTGCAAGTTTTACTGTTTCTCTTGTTTTTTCACAGCCCATCACATAAAAATCAGACTGATTTCCAGCAGCTTTATGGGACTCTGCAAAATGAGCCGATTGGACAAACATACCGCCAGATCCACATGCCGGATCAAAGACTCTTCCTTCCTTTGGTTCAATGATTTCTACCATCAAACGAACAACAGACCTAGGAGTAAAAAATTCTCCTCCGCCTTGTCCTTCTGCAAGGGCAAAGTTTCCGAGAAAGTATTCATAAATTTGACCGAAGATATCGCCTGTTGCGTCTTTTGGAATGTCCTTGAAATTTTTTAATAATCGTATCAGGATTGAGTTATCATAAGTTAGATTCCCCGAACTATCTTTTTTTCGATTGAGACGTGAGTATTCTTCCTTTGGCAATACTCCTTCGAGTTCTGGTTTGTGTGCTTCAATGGCCGCCATCGCATTTTTGATTGCTAACGCCAAATCTTCTGATTCTTCCAGTCCTAATAGATAATCATAACGAGCTTCGCCAGGTAGGTAAAAACCACATTTGGCAATTGCTATTTCTGCTTTTGATTTGGATATTCTTGATTTTTTAAGAGATTCAAATTCCGCTTCGATCTCTTTTTCCACAGAACTATATTTATTATCAGCAAATTTTAGAAAAATAAGACCTAAAACAGGAGTTGAGTATTCAGAAGCCTTCATATCCGAATTGGCTCGAAGCGTGTCTGCCGACTTCCAAAGTTTGTCCTCTAGTTTTTTGAGTTCTTCTTTATTCATGAATTCTCCCTAAATTCTAAATCGTGTGAAAATACCAAGTATTGACTTAGAGAGAATGGGACATTAGATGTCTTTGCAAGTAGATTTTAGATGGGCTGATTAGTGGTTTACAAGTAAACAGATGTTAGTTTGGGCAGGGAAGGATTCGCCCACCCTTCGCTCCGCCATCCTGGCTTCGCTCGCTCGGGCCCGTCACCGCTCGCTTTTCCGCATCGTGCGGAAACTGCTCCTATTGTCGCAGTCGCTCGGGTTCTATTCGAATCCTTCGATCAGTTGTTAGTTGGGAAATTTGTTCCGTTGAAAAGGAACTTAGTTTGGGCAGGGAAGGATTCGAACCTTCGAAGGTAAAACCAGCAGATTTACAGTCTGCCCTCGTTGGCCACTTGAGTACCTACCCGAAGAAGTTGCATGAAGCCGCCTGAGGGATTTGAACCTCCGACCGGCTGTTTACAAAACAGCTGCTCTACCACTGAGCTAAGGCGGCATGCATTTCCAATTTTTGGGAAATGCAGTTAAGGTCAAATAAAAATTCTTTGAGCGCAGGTGGATTCTTTCAGAATGACAGGAGATGGCACTGTTTTTAGTCAATTCTCTCATGACGATCTCCATAATTGGATTCTATTTGGGTTATTTCTTTCGAAAGACTGACCAAAAACGGCACAAGGTTTTCAATTCACTTGGGATTTTGGCAAATCTCTCCGCAGCTGTCTATTTGCTCGGCATGAAATATTTGTTAGGTGGTATTGCGGAACACCAAATTTATCCCACGGCGCCTGAAATCATCATTCACACCCACCGTTTTTTTGCAGCCATAGCCCTAATTCTTATGTTGTGTATGGGTTATTTGGGATGGAAAAGAAAACGAAACTTACACGTAAAATTGCATTACATCTTTTTGCCATTGTACACGATTGTTTATATCTCCGGTCTGTTTTTATTTCAATCAAAACCGCTTTAAGGAATGTTCATGGAAAAAATTGAAGTCGCAAAAAAATTTGCAAAAGATATTCGAATCCAAGTGATCAAAATGGTTACGGCTGCCAACTCTGGTCACCCAGGTGGTCCTCTTGGACTTGCTGATATCTATGCTGCACTCTATACTTCTATTTTAAATCATGATCCTAAAAATCCTGAGTGGGCAGAAAGAGACAGGCTCATTCTTTCCAACGGCCACGTTTGTGCGGTTCGGTATGCATCCATGGGACTTTCCGGTTATTTCCCTGTAGAAGATTTACTTACATTTCGTAATATCAATTCGTATCTCCAAGGCCACCCTTCCACTCGTTATATGAAGGGACTCGAATCTAGTTCCGGATCTCTTGGACAAGGTTTATCAGTATCTGTTGGTTTGGCGCTCGGTGCGAAACTAAAAAAAGAGACATATAAAATTTATACATGCATATCTGACGGTGAATGTGGCGAAGGAATGACTTGGGAAGCGGCACAATCAGCAGTCCACTTCAAAACAGATAACCTCATTGCCTTTATGGATCGTAACTACATCCAAATCGACGGAAACACAGAAGAAGTAATGAAGTTAGAACCTTTGGATAAAAAGTTCGAAATGTTCGGTTGGAACGTAATCAATGCTGACGGACATAATATGGATGATATTTTTGCTGCTTTTGCTAAAGCGAAACAACATACAGGCGGACCAACTCTCATTGTGTTTAGAACTATTTTAGGAAAAGGTGTTTCTTATATGGAAAACAATCCTAAGTGGCACGGAACTCCTCCGAACAAAGAACAAGAAGCGCAAGCACTTGCGGAATTAGCATAATCTTTTAGATTCGATTGACATTTTTGTTTTTATACAGATAGTTTTTGCATGGGACAAACTTCCTTTCCAGACTTTTATCCGGACGATATCACTCGTTTATTGTATGATTGGGAAGTTGCCCCTCCTGAAAAAAAACGTTTTTTATTAAAACTCATCGCTTCTCGAATTCCATGGCAGATCCAATTGGAATCTGCTTTGGATGAAGTAAAAGATCCTTACCTTCGCGTCCAAGCTCGCAATTTAAAATCAGAAATCACTCGTCATAGACTACGTCATTCCTTCTTCAAACTCACGTTACGTGGGAATACAAATCATTATAAAGATTTAGAAGAGATGGCGGTACAGTTGTCTAGCATTGGTTTTCCTGATCAAAACTATGCAGAGATCAAACATGAGTTGGACCGAATTGCACTTCGTGTATCTGAGTTGTATGATGACCATTCCGGTTATCTAACTGATGAGCTTAAAGTCCAAATTCTTTGCCAGGTTTTATTTCAGGAAGAAGGTTTTGTTGGGAATATTCAGAACTATAATGATCCCGGTAATTCTTATTTATTTCAGGTAATCAAAAGCAGGTTAGGAATTCCTATTTCTTTGTCCGTAGTTTATTTGTTAGTTGGTCAAAGATTGGGCCTTCCACTCTACGGAACCAATCTCCCACTTCATTTTCTTTTACAATATGAATCGGAAGGTTACTTTACCTATATTGATCCATTTCATGGTGGTGTTTTGTTAGATAAGTTCACTTGTGAAAAGTTTTTGGAAGCGAATGGCTACACCAATTCACCAAAATATTTTACAAAAGCTTCTACACTTTCCATGATCAAACGTATGTGCAGAAATCTCATCCATATCTACAGGGACAACCAAACCAAAGAAATGGAGAATACAATTAAGGACCACCTGCAGATTCTAGAAAGCCGATCCACTCATGTGGAATAACGAATGAAATCAAATCTTCGAATCCAATCCATCTTAGCTAAGTTTGATAAAAATTTGGATGGAATCATTAAAGAAGATATTCCCGTTCTTAAAAAAATCAAAAAACATGTAATCACTTCTGGTGGAAAACGGATTCGACCCTTTTCTCATTATCTATTTTGTCAGTTCCTTAATGTAAAAGATAAAAATTGGCTAGATGTAGGAAGTGTTGCCGAACTTATCCACGCTGCTAGTTTACTGCATGATGATGTGGTGGATAATGCGCCCATCCGTCGTGGCAAACCAACCATTGGATCTTTGTTTGGAGACAAGACGGCCATCCTTGCCGGCGATTATCTGTTAGCTTGTGGGATCAGTCGGCTCAACTCCCTTGGAAATCCGGAACTTATGGAAATTTTTTCACAAGTATTAAAGGATCTTTCTGTAAGTGAACTCTTGCAGATGGAATGGGAAAAAAACCCTAAGATATCCTTAAAAATATACGATTCTATTATTTATGGAAAAACAGCTTCTCTTTTTGGAGTTTGTACGGAATCGGCAGCGATCCTTGCCGGTAAATCCAAAAAAGAAAAATCTCTCGTTCGTGATTTCGGTGTTAGGTTGGGTAAACTCTTCCAAAAGAAAGATGATTGTTTAGACTATTTTGTAGATTCAAATACAAGTGGTAAGGAATTTTTAAAAGATTTCAAAAATGGGTTATTTACTTATCCTGTTCTTGTCCTTCGCAACCATCTAGGGCTTATGGAAAAAAGAAAATTGGAATCTGTGTTCAAAAAAGAAGAAAGAAATTCCTCTGATGAATCCTATATTCTTGGTTTGATGGAATCTAAAAAAATTTCTGCAATGTTGCACAAAGAACTCAGTTTAGAAAAAAACTATCTGCTGGGTTTTTTAAATCAATTTCCAAATAGCTCCGAACGGCAGTTATTTGTAGAACAACTCGATCGGCTTACTTAATCAATCTTCCGAGAATGGTTCATTGGGATCTATAAACTCAATGATCGGAAGTTGGATGGAAAAACAAGTTCTACCCGGTTCTGATTCTATGAATATATTTCCTTTGTGTTTTTCGATAATTGATTTTGTAATTCCCAGCCCCATTCCCGTTCCTTCGCCGTGGTTTTTGGTGGTAAAGAAGGGATCAAAGATTTTATTCTGAATTTCTGATGAGATACCTGGACCATTGTCTATCACCTTGATTTCCACCAAACCACCTTTTTTTTCTGTAGTGATCATAAGGTTTCCTTTTTGGTTCATTGCTTCCAATCCATTCAAAATCAAATTTGTCCAAACGCGAATTAAATCTTCTGGCCAACCCAGGATCGTCGCATCTGTTAAAAATGTTTTCTTAAGGGAAACTTTTCCTCGCATTTTATATTGATAAATGGTAAGCACTGTTTCAATATTTTCTAGAAGAGTAAATATCCTTCTTTCTTCTACTTTTGTCACACGAGAAAAGTTTTTTAGAGCTAAGATGATTTTCGAAGATCTATCTACTGCGATCTGAATGATGGACAAGTGGAGTTTGAAGTTTTTTTCTTCAAAAATTAGATTAGAAAGTTTTTCTTGTCCGGATTTCAGTAAGGCTATTTCTTCATCGTATAACTTGGTAATCCCAACATCCAAAAACCTTTCCAACATACTTTCCTCGAGTTCTAAGCCATTGTCTTTGCAGACTTTTTTAAGACTTGCCTTTTTGTCTTTTCGTTCCGTGTAACTTGCTACGAGACCAAAATCAGATTGGTAGGTGAGAATTTGTTTGATGGTTTTTATTTCAGTTGGATCCAACGATGAATATATATTTTCTTTGGAGCCTAAATTCTTAATTTCATTGTCTTTGGATTCAATTAAGGTTTCTATTGAGGCTTTGATGGCGCTTAGCGGGTTGTTGATTTCATGTGCTACACCTGCTACAAGTTTTCCCAGTTCAGACATCTTCTCTGAAAATACTAATTGGTTTTCTGTATGACTGATTTGTAATAATGCCTTTTCTAATTTTTCTTTTTGGGTTTGGATCTCTTTGGTTCGTTCCAAAACCATTGTTTCCAATTCTGCATTTTCTTTGGTTACAGTTTGTTCTTTTTTGATACGGTTCTGAATTTGAAATTTAGAAATCGCAATCGTAAAGATTGTCATCTGTACGGCGGCACCAATTTCATTTGCAGAACTTAAGAATGGAAAAGAAGGTAAATATCCAAGATTGGCAAAAATTAGTAATGTTGTGCTGATCTGCCTAACCAAAAATGCATAAAACAAAACGTTCGCATTTTCTTTTTTGTTAATCATGCAGTAAATTGCAAAACCGAAATTTGCAGTTGATAACATTAGGCTATTCGCATATATGAATCGAAAGTATAATTGCAAGTCTATCAAAACTATGAAAATGGAAACAAACAAAGAATAGGCGTAGAAAATGATGTAATTGTCTGCATTGGGATATTTTTGTTTTGTTTGAATGAACTCACGCAAAAAAAGAACGAGCCCAAAAGGACTTAAAGAGACAAGACCAGGAACATATCGATAAAACCAAACGCAGTTACTAAAACCATATTCATAAAAGAGGCCCGATCTAAGAACATTTGTGAATAGAATTGTTATTGTTGCGAAGGTCAACAATAGATAAATTCTTTCTCTTAGGATGATGTATTGAGTCGCAGAAAGAAGGCAAACTAAGATACAAAGTCCAAAGTAGAAACCTTGCCAAAGAGAAATGGATTTCGTATATTGTAATAAGCTGAATTCGTCGCGGATTCGAAAATTGATTCTGTGAGTGTCTTCGGATCGAATTCGAAATAGGTAAGTTCCTTTTTCTTTCGCAGGAAATACAAATCCACCTGTAAAAGATACTTCAGGTAGTTTTTTTCTAACCAATCCAGTTTTGATTTCAGAGATTTTTTTTCCATCTTGAAATAACTCGTAATCCAATTCAGAAATCATTCCATTTTCAAAATGAAAGTATCTCGAAGGGCTTTCGTCTAAATCAATTTGGTAATAGTGGCTATCTTTTGTGAATCCGAAATAGAAGAGGGAACTGTGGTCCTTGGAACTAAGCTCTGATAGTTTGGTATTTGGGTTTGTTCCTAAATGCCAAAGACCTACACCACCTTCCGCCCAAAGCGAAAGGGGAAGAAAAAAAAGGCAAAAGAAGAATCGATACAATCTTAAAGATCGTTGTTTGGATTTTATTGTGGAACGATATTCGGCGCGTTACATTTTAATGTTCCGCGAATGATAACCGATTTTGCATCTGTATTCGTGTTCTGCACTAAACAAGTTTTGTTATCAGATGTAAAACATTGTGTTGTGGATGTTCCGGAAGTACAATTGACACTATCTAGAGTATTACAAGAGTTAAGCACTGAAGTTGTAGATGTTGTTGAAGTACTGTAAGTTCCATTGAGTGTAACTTCTAAGTTAAAGAAGGATATCTGTTGTGCACTTTGGAGTGCTGTATCAATATTGATCCCTTGGTTGAACCACTCCACAGTCCCTTGTGTTCCTTGTACGGTTTTTCCGAAAGCTCCACCCGCAAGGACAAAACCCTGTTGTGGGTCGATTTTCCCTTGGATTTGAGTACTGTCGTAAGTAAAACGTAGGTTGAGAGTTTCTTTTGTTTTAAAGATTAACTGAGAAATGACCGTAAAACGTGTGTTATTGGTGTTGCCTGTTGTAGTTCCCGTGGTTCCGGTTGTAGTTCCAGTTCCTGTCGTAGTCGTTGTTGCGGGAGTGGCTTGTCCACAGCTCGTTGTAACGTCGTTATCCACTTCCCCTAAAAAGTAGAGGGAAGCCTCTCCCTCTGGTAAAATCGTTATTTCCGCTTTGTTTTCGTTTTTTAAACCACAAGCGAGAAAAATTGAGGAAAATGCCAAAAGAATAACAATGGATCGGAACATACCATCCAATCGTCACAGGAATTCATTCTTGGGTCAAGAGGATTCAGAATTTCCTTGGGAATTTTAAGCGAAATTACAATCTTGCCGTATGGGGTCAAATTTCGGTCTAAAGGGCGTGTTTTCCATCCAGGGACCGCGATCGATTTATGTCTATTCTCTACTCATTGGTCTACTTTCTGGATTTGGGGCTTATGGATTCAACTGGACCTTAACCTGGACAGAATCCTTTACCTTTGGTAACCTGATGGGTTATGATCCAGGCATTCCAACCGGAGATTCAAATTTCCATTCCATAGGCTCGGTTGGGCCCATCTCCCCACTTTGGGTCGTTTTTCTACCCGCACTCGGTGGACTCCTTGTTGGCATCATCACTAGTTTCTTTTGTACAGAAGCCCAGGGTGGTGGGACAGATTCACTCATCTATGCATTCCATTTTAATGAAGGAAAAATTCAGGCCAAAGTTCCTTTTTATAAGGCACTTGCCACCATACTTACATTAGGCTCCGGTGGGTCAGGAGGAAAGGAAGGTCCCACCGCACAAATTGGAGCTGGATTTGGTTCTAGTTTGGCTGGGTTTTTGGGTGCAGGAGCCCGGGCTCGAAGGACGTTGATGTTAGCCGGAACGGCAGGTGGGCTTGGGGCCATATTTCGTGCTCCCCTGGGCGGAGCCATCACTGCGGTTGAAATGGTATACCAAGAAGATATCGAAAGTGATTCTCTTGTACCTTGCATTCTCTCCTCTGTGACGGCCTATTTAACCTATACAAGTATTGCGGGAAGTGGTTCTATATTTTCAGTACAAGAATATAGTCTCAATGACTATAGACATATCCCATTATATGTAGTGCTCGGACTTCTTTGTTATGTTGTGGGATACTTTTTTGTGAAAGTTTATCATTTAGTACAAGATGTATTTTCCAAACTTCCTTTACCAAACTATCTAAAACCAGCGTTTGGCGGATTACTTGTAGGTTGTATTGCTTTATTATTTCCTGAAGTTTTAGGTTCTGGTTTTGGTCTTATACAAAAAATGATTAATGGAGAAGTTGTAGAATCCACTAGTTTTGGATTTTCTGGTCCCTTTTTTCTTTTGGCTGTGGCTATGTTTAAAGTATTTTCCACTTCTCTCACTGTTGGTTCAGGGAGTTCTGGAGGATTACTTGGACCTTCTTTTGCCATCGGTGGTATGTTAGGTGCCTTTGTTGGATCTATGGCGCAAGTGTTATTTCCTGAACTAAACATCATCATCTTTCCCTTTCTTTTGGTAGGAATGGGATCATTTTTTGCAGGTGTAGCCAGAGCTCCCATTGCAGGGATGATTATGGTTTGCGATATGATTGGAAGTTATGAACTATTGCCACCGCTGATGATTGTCTCAGTCATTGCAGTAGTTTTGTCTCACCGAACCTCTATCTATAGGAACCAAATCAAAAATAGATTTTTATCTCCCTCCCATCATTGGGATATGAACCAAGACATTATGGACAGGATTCGTATCACTGACCATTTTTCTGAATTTCGTAAGTATGCTATGGTCTCCGAAAATCTCTCGCTCACTGAATTACAATCCAATGCGCTGGGAATCCAAGCCAGTGATTTTATATTGCTCGGAACGGGCGATGAGTATAAGGGCATTGTATCACTTCGAAAAAATAGAATCCTTCCAGAATTTGAAGCAGATTTGAAAAACCTGATCACTTGCGGAGAAATTGTACAAGATGTCCCTTCTGTTTGCACGAATGACACTTTAGGTAAGGCACTTCGAATTCTATTAGAATATGATGTCGACAAACTTGCAATTGTTGAAGATGGTAAATGTTTGGGTTATTTGCGATACATTGATCTATTCAATGCATACCAAAATGAAGTGAAAAATAAACAGCGTAAGTCAGTATGAGAATCGTCGGTCAATTTATGAAATATCTACAACCCCCAATGGGATTATTTTTCCGATGTTTCCTATACTTTCTCGTACTTAGTCAGTTTTTTTTATTCGCCAACTGTTTTGGATCTAAACAAATCATTGAGAAAAAACCAGATTCTCATATCAAACCGATTGTCATTCCTCCGCAATATTTAAAACCCATCATTGGTCGAGTGGAATGGGCCGAATTTCCCAATTGGAAACTCAAACTTCGTGCAAGAGTTGATACGGGTGCTAAATCCTGTTCGATTCATGCGGTCAATATCGAAAGGATCACGGAAAATGGAGAAGTTTTTGTTTTATTTGATACCTTTGTAGACGAAAAACCAGTTCGATTGAAAAGTAAGTTTGTCAAAGAAGCAAAAGTAACTAATACTTCGGGTGTATCTGAAACTAGAATTATCATTAGTGAAGTGATGAAGATGGGAAAATATAAGGAAGAAGTTATCATAAACTTGAATGATAGAACCAATCTTACCTATCCTATACTCATTGGCCGAAACTATCTAATGGGTAAGTTTCTTGTAGATGTTTCATTGTCACATGCATTAGGTGATTGATTTGGACCGTAAAACTTTTATTACAGTATTCATACTCATTATTTTGCCTGTTGTTTCGATTCTTTATAAGTTGAAAATTGCTGAACTGTCCTTACTTCCGATGGAAGTGGATGATACTGTTAACTTACAAGTAGTGATTCAGCCAAAAGAAAATGTTGCTGTATCCGAAGTAACTTTCCCAATTCCAAAACAATTCATCCAATCAAGAGTTCTAAAATCCAATACCAAAATGGAAGATTTAGATTTTCGATTGCAGAAAAAACAATATGGTCATTTAGGAATTTGGGAAGGAGAGGATTGGAATTCTTCTATTGGATATTATGCAAAAATAAAAATCCTGCCTTATTCACATACCAATCCAGAGCCAGAAATTGTTACTGAAAATAGAAAACAACCAGCCAAAGAGCCATACTATCTCTCTTTAAAAAACTTTTCTCCAGAAGAAATCCGTTTAGCAAAAAAGTTGTTTGAACAAATCCATCCCTACGACAAAGACAATGTCGCTTCTGCCAAACAAATATACTATTTTATTTCTGAGGAAGTTCTTAATACAACCAAAGAGATCACACTCGCAGATACAATCCGCCTGAACAATGGCAGCGCTTACACTCAGGCAATGCTATTCTCCTTACTCTGCCGTATGAAAGGAATTCAGGTTAGAACAGTTGCCGGTTTCGATTTGTCCAAACAAAACACAAAAGATAATAAGGTTAAACTCAGTTTTTGGAATGAGATCCGAGTCCATGGAAAATGGTATTTTGTGTCTACATACAAAAATATATTTGCTCATAGCGTAAACGGATATCTGCCTCTTTGGAAGTCTGTGGAAGAAAGGCGTTCTCTTGGGGAAGAACCAGCTACATTTCGTTATACGACTTATATCACAAAGTCCAATGTAAATCGTTATAATTTCAAAGAATATAGCGAAGAAGTTGCTTCTAGTAATAGTTTTTTACGGTATTATTCTTTATATAGTCTACCAACACCACTGCAAAATCTGTTTCGTTTGGTGATCCTCATTCCTATCGGAGCCTTGGTTTTGTCTGTGGCAAGGAATATGATTGGAATCCCTACCTTTGGAATTTTTACTCCTATTTTACTTGCGATGTTTTTTTATGAAACCAACCTCCTCTTTGGAATTGGTTTTTTTCTTTTGATGATAGCGCTTGGTTTTTTTGAAAGGTATGCATTGGATAAATACTATCTACTCGCAGTTCCTAGACTTTCCATCCTACTCACTATCACCGTTATTACGTTGATTTTATTTTCTGTTTTAAACGAAGAAATTTCTTTTTTCAATCAGATGAGTGTAACTTTATTTCCGATTGTGATCACAACGATTTTTATCGAACGATTTTCGATTATGATCATTGAAGAAGGGATTATGCATTCCTTTGCCACTTTAGCAGGGACATTACTGATCGCTCTTATCAGCTATATGATATTCTTTTTTGGGTCCTTACAAATTCTCTTTTTCACACATCCCGAATTATTGTTCGTGGTGATTGCTATCCAAATCCTTCTTGGCCAATACAAAGGTTACCGTGTATCGGAGCTTTTTCGGTTTAAGGAAATATTTAAGTCGTGATTTCTCTTTTCAAAAAATTTGAAGAGGAGGGAATCCTTGGAATCAACCGCAGGATTGGTGAATATATTTTACCTTATAATCCAAGAGAATACTATCCGTTAGTTGATGATAAATGGAAAACAGCAGAACTCGCAAGGCAGTTCCATGTTCCTATGCCCTACCATTATGGAGTTGTGGATACTTTTGGTGGGATTCGTAATACTCGGGAACTCATCCAAGACCGACCGGGATTTGTTGTGAAACCAGCAAACGGTGGAATGGGAAATGGGATCCTTGTGATTGTCCGTGAGTCGGAAGCGGCCAACGGATCTATTCAATACCACAAGGTAGATGACAAAATCCTTTCGGAAAAAGAACTACAACATCATATCTCAGGAATTTTATCAGGACTTTATTCGTTAGATGGAAACTCCGATTCTTGTGTTTTACAAGAACGATTGGAATGCCATACTTTCTTTCGGGAAATTTCCTTTCGAGGGATTCCAGACATTCGTGTAATTGTATTTTTAGGATATCCAGTGATGGCAATGTTACGATTGCCCACAAAGGAATCAGGGGGAAGGGCGAACCTACACCAAGGAGCCCTCGGTGTAGGAGTGGATCTTCGCACAGGAAAACTCACTCACGCAATTTGTAATGATAAAATCATCCATATCCATCCGGACACAAAACAGGAATTAAGCGGACGGATCCTACCGCATTGGGAAACCATTTTAGAAATGGCCTCTCGGTGTTACGATATGTCCGGTTTAGGATATTTAGGAGTGGATATTGTCCTCGATGAATCGAGAGGTCCTTTACTTTTGGAAATGAACGCAAGGCCAGGACTTGGAATTCAAATTGCAAACCGGATGGGGTTACGAGATCGTTTGCAGTTAGTGGAGAGGATAAAGAATTCGGCAGATGGTCCAGCTACTAGAGTCCACCGAATGTTTCAAGAATTGTAAAAAGAATAAACTAATAAACTTTGTTTAAACGTTTTGTTTTGCTGTAACGAAAACAGTTCTATTGAGAAAAGCCATAGATCCAAAAAGGATTCCCGAATACACTAAGTCTCCCGCAATCGAGTTTTGGAAAAAAGGAATGGCGAGTGTAAAACAAGTCACAAGGCCAGAAACATCCAAAGTATACATTCCACTCGTTGCCCACACTGCAAGGTTTGTGAGAATAAAGAATACAACCGATCCTGCCACTGTAAAAGCGAAAGATTTGGTGAGCGAAGATCCAATTTGTTTTCCAAAAAGGACAGCCACGATCATAAATCCGTAAACCACTGGCATTAGGTCATGAAACCCAATAAAGAAATCGGAAACGAACATAGCCAAAATAGGAACGAAAAGAGCAAGTCGTCTGTCTGTCAAATAAGCACCCGAAAACAAAGAAACAGCCAAAATCGGCGTAAAATTCGGTGGGTGTGGTAGGATACGGCTGATGACAGTAGCGATCACCATCAGGATGGCAACGGAGACACGGGATTGGAACATAGGGATAGACTCGTAAAGGGGGGGGGCTTTCGCAAGATAAAATTTCCGTTTGCTTCCCGCAAGGTTCGGGAAAAATACAATCAGTGAACCCTCCTAATTTTGATTCTCCCTTGGAAAACCTACTCGCGCTCACGGCCGACCTCCGAAGCCCCGAGGGTTGCCCTTGGGACAAAGAACAGACCCATCTTTCTGTCATTCCCCATTTACTGGAAGAAACCTATGAGGTGGTGGATACCATCGAACGGGGAGACGACAACCACTTAAGAGAAGAACTGGGAGATTTACTTTTCCAAATCACTTTCCATAGCCAACTTGCCAAAGAACGCGGTGCTTTTGGATTTCAAGATGTAGCAAACGATGTATTCCAAAAATTAGTTTTTCGCCACCCCCATGTTTATGGAAACAAATCAGGAATTGATTCGGGTGAAAAGGTCCTGAACCAATGGGACCAGTTAAAACAAAAAGAAAAAGAATCCAAAGAGAAAACAGATTCCGACAAAAGTATTCTCGCAGGAATTCCAAGAGCACTCCCTGCCATCCAAAGATCGGAAAAGATTCAATCAAAAGTCACCAAACAAGGGTTTGATTGGCCCACGGTTTCTGGTGTCTTTGAAAAGTTTCAGGAAGAAATTAAGGAACTGGATGTGGAATTACAATCCAAAGGGTCTCTCGATTCCAAAAAATTACCTTATGACGAAAGAGTGGAAGATGAGTTAGGTGATCTCTTCTTTTTGTTAGTAAATTTATCCCGCAAACTATCGATTGATCCAGAAACCTGCCTTCGTCGTGCCAATGAAAAGTTTGAAACTCGGTTTCGCATAGTAGAAGACTTGGTTTTGCAAACCGGAAAAACTTTAAAGGATCATTCCTTAGAGGAACTCGATTTGTTTTGGGACCAAGCAAAGTTACAACTTAAAATAAAATCGGAAATCACATCCGATGCTAATTCCACCATACAAGGAAATAAAATCTCCAACCGCAAAGGATCCAATCCAAACTAATGATGCATTCTCTTGATTTAAACGATTTACCATTTTTACAAGAAGAGTCTCTTCATGTTTACCGTTGGTTATTCGCAGAGTATCCAGAGATAGAGGAAATGAAGATTCCTACTCAGGAATTGAAGGACCATCCATCCCCAGAAACGAAAATTTCTCAATCACAGAATCGAATTGATACCAATGAGAACATCGAATTTCCCATTCGTTGGAAGACGGAACAAATGGGGCAGATTTTGGAATGGGTGGTTTCGGATATGGGTTCCGTCACTCTTCGGTTAGGTGGAGTAGAAGGGAATCGAAGAAACCCGGCTCCTATTTTTTATTTGAGTCTTAGAAAAAAAGATGGGGGTGAATTTCATTGGACTGATCCAGAAGGAAATCCTGTCCCCTTTCCCGACCCGTCCATTCACAAAGACATCCAAAATCGAATCCAATTGTATATAGATTCGATTTCTTAAATGATAAGAGGAATGAATTTTGACTTAAGATTCCTTAGTCTCAATCCCCACTTTTTTTTCGATGTTTTCGATGCGTTTCAGCCATTTGTTTAAGTTCACAATGTTTTTGATATTCACACGATACTTTTGAAACTCGGGGAAGGTAAGTCCTAAATCCCAACCCACATAAACATCTTTTGTTTTGGGAGAAGTGCGTAGGCTGGATCCACCAGCAATGATGGTTCCTTCGACGAGTGTTATGTGGTCACTAATGGCGCAAGCACCACCTATGATTACGTGGTTTCCTAGTGTGACACTACCGGCAAGACCAGATTGGCCTGCAATGATGACATGGTCTCCCACCTTACAGTTGTGAGCAATATGAACCATATTGTCAAATTTACATCCGTTTCCGATGGTTGTATCTGTAAGAGCACCGCGATCAATGGTACAGTTGCTTCCTACTTCCACATCATCACCAATCACAACCCGACCCACTTGTGGGATTTTGTTGTGTTTTCCTTCGGCAAATACAAATCCAAACCCATCGCCACCGAAACTAGAATTTCCAAATACGATGAAACGTTTACCAACAATGGTATCATCAAAAAATACACAATTTTTGCCAATGCGAGCACCATCACCAATATGAACGCGGTCTCCGATTTTTACTCCATCTTCAATGATACAATCTTTTCCAACGGTAGAATCTTTGCCGATGGTTACAAAATGTCCGATGTCTGTGTTGGATCCGACTTTAGCTGTGGGATCAATGACGATATGTGTACTTTGTTTTCCTGTAGGTTGTTTTTCTGGAAAAAAGTGGCGAATGATTTTTGCTGTCGCTAGTTCTACTTTCGGAACTATGATCAAAGCTTTTTCTGTGAGTGAATCCGCAACATCGGAAGATACAACGAGTACGGGAGCTTTAGAAGCTTTTGCTTCATTAACAAAGGTTTTGGATGCTACAAAAGAAATTTCGTTTGCAGTCGCTAATGAAAGTGAGGTGAGTCCAGTAAAAGAAACAGAAACGATACTATTTGTATTTTGAAATTTTGCTTCTGGTAGTAGTGACTGGAGAGTAGATAGGTTGATTTGGTTCATCTCCGATTCCTTATCGATGGTTTAAGACAAGGAATCAGAGAGGTCAAAGTTTGGCTAACACTATTAGATAGTATCAGTCATGATTTTGCTAATTATCCTTCGATTTTATGCGCAATGATATCATCAAGTGAAAAAGAACCAGCACCTTTAATGATCAGAGGAATTGCCAAACCAAAAGTTAAGAGTTGGTATTCGTATCCACCTTTATCAGCAAAGAATCCATTTGGTAAATGAACTAGAATTGCTGCTACAAGCATGGTTGAAAAAATTCCAAACGCAGCTACTCTTGTGAAAAGTCCAAGGATAAGACCAAGTGCGCCAAAAAATTCAGCGATGATGGCAAGAAGAGCAAAGAAGTATGGAATGCCCAATGTTCCTGTAAAGAAACCCATAGTTCCTTCGAATCCAAATCCGCCGAATGCACCTAGAACTTTTTGAGCTCCGTGGGGAAGGATCACCAATCCGAGAGTGACACGGAGGATGGTGAGTGTAATGTCTTTGTTTGTTGCGAGTAGTTTATAAAACATAGAACCTCTTATTGCTAAATAGTTTAATATCAAACTATTTGATGCTGATGGAACTCGTCAATCCTAATTTTAAAAAAATTTAGCCTTTTTCGTAAACTAGGAAGATTTCATTTCCTTTGGCAAAATGGTCTTTTAGGGTCCAACTGTTTTTGTCAAAACCGGGGAGTTCAGAATTCCTGTCGGCAATCCCAGCAAGTCCTGTCTTTCCGATGATAAAAGGAACCACGGTGACGTAGATTCTGTCCACTAGGTCCGCTTCCAAAAAGGAAAAATTGAGTTTGGGCCCGCCTTCCAAAAGGACATTTTTGTATCCTTTTCGTTTCAGAATCCCGGTGACTTTTTTAGGATCAATGTCGTCAGAATCCAGAGCAAAGATCTCGGCTTTGTTCTCCAGGCTT
This sequence comes from Leptospira wolbachii serovar Codice str. CDC, assembly GCF_000332515.2. Lineage (NCBI taxonomy): Bacteria > Pseudomonadati > Spirochaetota > Leptospiria > Leptospirales > Leptospiraceae > Leptospira > Leptospira wolbachii. Next base: position 1,229,338 of record NZ_AOGZ02000014.1, on the reverse strand, counting down.
GTTTTGATCTCTTTCAAATTCGATTTTGTACAGATAATTAAGGGGATATGGTCAGATTCTTCGAAGACATGTTTGTCAGGGGGGAGGGTTCCTTTGCGAACCAAAATGACTGGTCTTGGGTTTAAAACATTGGGTATGGCTCGGATTTTGACGATGGGATTGTCGTTTAATATAGAGTTTTTTCCTATAAGGATGGCGTCTGACTGGGAACGATAGACATCCATCTGGGTTTTGTCTTCGCTGGATGTGAGGCCATACCAACGACCATCCGGTCGAACGACCTTCCCGTCCAAGGTCATAGCCATATTGATCGATAATTTCATGAAATTTTCCTCCGTGAGAGATTCTGCAATTCGCGCTGGAGGATGTGGTACACCTGCATGGAGCAGGTGCCGCAGCCGGTAGAGGCCCTTGTTGTTTCTCTGATTTGTTCCATTGTCACGGCGCCCGCATGGATGGCACGGACTAATTCATCTTCAGTCACCATTCGACATAAACAGACCCGTTTGGGTCTCATGAGGGAATTTAAATCGAAAGGATCCATACCTGAACTATTCATTTGACAGATTTACGAAAGGGAGGGAAACTCTTTAATTACTTTCAACCAAGGAAAATTCAAACGCCCTCTATGTCCAAAGACAAAAACCCGGAAGCCAAAAAGAAAAAAAACCGTGAAATTTTTGGATGGTGTATGTTCGATTTTGCGAACTCCTCCTACACCACCGTCATCATCAGTGTTGTTTATTGTGAGATTTTTACAAGACTCGTTGTTCCTGCAGATATGACCTCGGACAGTCCGTACCGAATGGGAAATTCCCTTTGGGCTTGGGCACTTGCGGCATCGTATTTGTTTGTAGTCGCCACAGGTCCCATCTTTGGTGCCATTACGGACTATAGTTCTAAGAAAAAACTCTTTCTCTTCCTTAGTTATGTGGGTTGTGTTGTTGCTACCTTTCTACTCTACTATGTGGAACCAGGAATGATTTGGCTTGGAATGGTCCTTGTTGCCCTTTCCAATTTTTTCTTTGCCTCGGGCGAGAACTTTGCTTCCAGCTTTTTACCCTTCCTTGGTTCCAAAGAGGACTTAGGTAAAATTTCTGGTTATGCTTGGGGGATTGGTTACTTCGGCGGAATAGGTTCTGTTGCTCTTGCAACAACGCTTGGTGATTATACTTTGGATAATTTCCAGAACTTAAAGTTAGTGGGACCTTACACTGCCGTTTTCTTTATGGTTGCTGCCATTCCGACATTCCTTTTTCTGAGAGAACCACATTTGCCACTCGGTGTTTCTCATCATGTAAACTATTTTAAGATTGGAAAGGATCGCGTGGTACAAACCTTAAAAGACGCAAGCCACTTCAAAGATTTGATGATTTATTTAGTGTCTTTGTTCTTTACTATGGCGGCTCTTGCCATTGTGATTTCTTTTGCTTTCATTTATGGGTCACAAGAAATTCATATTGAGGCCGAACACAAACAAGCCATGTTTATCTTTATTCAAATTTTTGCCGCAGTGGGTGCTCTTGCCTTCGGAGTCATCCAAGATAGTATTGGCGCTAAAAAAACATTCAACCTGACGCTTGTTCTGTGGCTTGTGACTTGTGCTTTGATTTATTTTGTGCACGATCTTACTAACTTTGCTAATGCCACTCTTGGTAAAACTTGGACAGTACAATGGGTTTTTGTGTTTATTTCTTCTCTTGCGGGAATGGGACTTGGTTCTACTCAGTCTGCCTCCAGAGCCCTTGTAGGTATCTTTAGTCCTGAATCTAAATCGGGAGAGTTCTTTGGAATGTGGGGACTTTCTGGTAAGATTGCCGCAGCTGCCGGACTATTTCTTTTTGGCTACATCCAAACATTAGTCACCTTAAGAAATGCCTTCCTTGTAGTTGCTTTCTTTTATTTTCTATCCTTACTCATCAACTTATTTGTAAACGAAGAAAGGGGAGTGGAGGCGGCAAATCGTTTCCAAGAAAAAACATGATAGTAGAAGACGAAGACGATTTTGAATTACACCAAAGCCAAAGAAATTTGGCATTGGCTACCATCGATGAACTTATGTTAACGAAGATGGATCTATTGGATGCAGAAAAAAAAGTGCCTCGTTTTATAAACAATGCACTTTCGTATTTAAAGAGGAAGTATGTGACAGAGGAGCAAACGATTTCGCAACTCCTCATCAGTCGGAGAGAAAAACAACAAACTTAAAAGGAAGGGTTCTTCTTTTAGTTTGTATTGTAGTCCAAAATTTTTGTGATCATTTGTTTTTGATCTAATTCGATACTTCTGAGTTTGAAGGCCGTTTGTTTCGAGATTTTACGTAACATCTTTTTGTAAGATCTCATGATATGTTTTTGTTTATCATAAGGAAGCGGATCTTTTTCATCATTCAAAACCATGGCAATGTCTGGTTCTGCGGGTTGTACTGGATCATTTGGCCAAATAGTATCAGAAGTTAAGGATCTATAGTATTCCAATCGGATATCAGAATTTGTATCTAATTTAGCTTCCCCTTTTTCATCTTTGTCTGAACTTTCTGATTTTGGAGATGGGTTTACTAGTCTTCGCATTTCCTTTACATGGATGGTTCCATCTGCATTCACACGACGAAAGGTTAGGATGATTTTATCTAGGTCGCTATAGTCTTCTTTAGGATAAATGTAGGCAATTCCATCATACAAAAACACTGTCGGGTAATCAATGTATGACTGCCCTTGTGGAAGTTTGATTTCCAGGTAAGGTTTACCGTCTTTATCTTTTTTATAAAGTTCTTTGTGTTCATCGGGAGTTTGTGCTAAGTATTGCGCTGCTGTTTTATCAACTCCCAAATCCTGGAGTTTTTTCATTTTGCGTAAGTTTCCAATGATACTTGCATGTAAGGTATCAATTTCGTTATCACCAAACCCGTTTTTTCTTTGAAGATCGATTTGTTTTTGTGTCTCACGTTCCTTCAAAGTAGCAGATGCCGGTTTTTCAGCGTATAGTGCCGAAATCCCAAGTAGGAAAGAGAGAGCGATGGAGAATCGTAGAATCATGACGTACCTCAGAGATTTCTGTCTTTTATAGTATCGAATCCTTCCTTGTCGATTCTTGAATGGACTTACTCAGATTTTTATTTGTGAAAAAAATCGTATGAAAGATTGGAAAAGGTCCATTTCCGCTTCTTTGGCTTTCGGAATGAGTCCTGTCAGTTGGATGTATCCATGGACCAGAGAAGGGAAAAGTCGTTCTTCCACCTTCACACCGGCAGATTGCAGGAGTTTTGCATAGGTTTCCCCTTCTTCACGTAAGGGATCAAAACCAGCAATTCCTATGTAAGTGGGAGGAAGTCCTTTTAGTTCTTTGGAGTCGGCGAGAACTGGTGAGTTGTTATGGAGGAGCCTATCTTTTTTGTTGGGAAGGTAGTTTTGGATGAACCACCGCATGAGAGAACGTGTAAGGACATAACGTTCCCCAAAGAGTTCGTAAGTTTCCGATTCCTTCGACGTATCAAGCATGGGATAGAGAAGTGCTTGGAAAACGGGAACCGGAATTTTGTCTTTTTTGGCCCTTAGACAAAGGGAAGTGGCAAGTAAGGCTCCCGCACTATCTCCACAAACAGCAATTGCATTGGGGGATCCTCCAAAGAGATAGGCAGTGTTACGAACATATTGGTAAGCAAGCCATACATCATCATGGGCCGCCGGATATGGATGTTCTGGTGCTAAACGATAATCCACAGCTATCACAATGCTCTTTGTGTAATGAGACATTTTACGACAAAAATTATCGTGAGTGTCCAAGTTGCCAATAGTGAGTCCACCACCGTGAAAGAAAAGGATGGTGGGAAGGTTTCTTTTTTGTGGGTTTGCGTTGTAGACTCGGATAGGAATGAAAGAGGCGCTGGGAGTGGGAATGAGTTTGTCTTCGATGTGTGGGATAGGAAATTCCGGCTCATCGAAGATCCGCATTTGATCGCGGTAATGCCGGCGTGCCTTTTCTGGGCTCATTTGTTCCATTTTAGGTAGGAATCTGGCAATGTTACATGCCAATGCGCAATGCGGATCCAAAGCGCTAGTTTCCGGTTGGTTATTTTTCCGAACCAAAGTGGAAATCCAATGTTCTGGTAACGAAAAGACAAGTTGTGCGACTGATTTTTTGATACCTAACATTAAATAACCGATAATCGTTCTAATAACATTCTATAGATTAAAAACAAACCGTAACTATCTAATTTGCAGTAAGCTTTCAAATCCTCCAGAACACGTTTTTTTTCTTCGGCTGTCATCTGCTTTTTTATTAATCTCAAATATTGGTAGTTTGCGTCTTGTCCTTCACGAATGGAAAGTCCTCCATGACTTTCTGTACTAAAACAAGGCAGTATTTCTTTTAGTGATGCTTTGCCATTTTGGCCGGGATGGTAGATCCAAAGTTTCTTAAAAGGCATCGCCAGGTCGATAAACAGCGATTTGACTCTCTCCCAAAACTCTAAAAACTCAGGAAAGGCAGTGGATGTCTCTTGGATGATCAGTTTTTCAAAGAAATCATTGAAGGAGAAGACGGTAATCCCTTCCGGTAGGTCCTTTTGTAATTGGGCCATGACGGGGACACGGGGATCTGTTCCCAAGTCTTCATGTAAGTACGTTTTGTGCGTCAAGGTATCATTCTCTGTGTCCCATATATGTAAGGAATAGAGGTAGGGAATATGTTGGAATGGCCTAGTATTCGGGTAGAGAGGGATGTAGGGATTGATAGACTCAAAATCTAAAAATGCTACAGTTTTTGTAACATTCGTTAGGTAATTCTCAAAAGCAGTTCGATCGAAGTAAGTATTACCCGTAATATGGGCCTGTTTTTGAATCTTTTGAATGGGAGTAAGTTCCGAATCGGGGACGGTTTCATAAGAATGATAACCCGAGGCAAACCACTGTTTGGCTAGTTCGGAACTGTCTCGGAAGTCAAAGATTTCTTTGGCATTTTCTTTCCCTGCCGCACAATGGTTAGGGGATAAACAGGTTTTTAGCGATCGGCAACTGCGTTTGGAATCCAAGAAGGAAAACCGTACAGATTGTCCGTTTGTTCTTTCTACTTCCTCTTGAAACTGTCTCCATTCTTCTGCACGAGTTCCTGCCTCCGATTCCATTCGGGGAGTTATGTCTTCTATCAGTAAATAATCCTCTGGAGTGATGCTGCCCCCAGGGAAAAGGTATTTGGTCTGGATGCGAATGAGTTTGTAACCGAGGATATTCAGTGACATCCCTTCCGCCACTTGTTTGTGAAAGTAAAAGGAACGGAGAATGTCTTGTTTTACCGAACCAATGGGACGAAAATCCCAGAGAATCCAACCGTCCCTTTCTGGATCGTATTCTAAATACTCTACGGTTGAAACAAAATGATTGTAACGAAGGTGAGCATGGAAGATGGACTTCTTTTCTAAAATCCATTCTTGTGTTTTTAGAAAACTTTCTTCTCTGTCCATAGTTTTGTCTATAGTAACTGAAGTTGGGAACTGGTTTCTACAAAGTTGGAGAAAATCCCCCCATTCCAAATAACCACCGTAAGATGAAGAAGAAGGTTTGGGAACTATACCTTCTTTTACTAAATGGAAAGCATTATTACATCTTAAATACTGTAAAAACTGAGACTTGGTAACGGGTGTAACCGGTTGATCAAACAAATTGATATAAATCTTCCCAATGTTTTGTATAGGATTGGAAGTTTTTCTTCCAACCTTCGGAAGTAGAGACAAGAGCTTCAGGAGAAAGGACAAAAAATTGGAAGAGGGCATTTTGGTTTGTTGTTCTCACTCGGTATTCGGCGCCCACTTTTTCAAAATTCGCACCTTCTAAAAATAATTTCCAACGGTCTTCAAAGTCAGGATGAATTTGGAAAAGAATTTCGACTTCTGGATGTTTAGTAAGAAGCAGCGGATGAAAGTTTAGGTCTTGGTTTGTGATTTTAAGATTGGATTGGAATTCTTCTTTGGATTCTTTTTTGACAATGATTTTGGGAAGGATAAACCTGCGTAACGATTTTTTCCCACGGTCATAAGCAAGTAGATAGAAGTCGGTTGTATTTTTGCGAACGAGCCTATAGGGTTCGATGATTCTTTCTTTTACATCATATCCGTATTGGATGGTGAGGGCTCTTTTGTCTTTGATGGCTTGGAGGATTTTTTCTGTATGGGAAGAGTCGAAAGTTTCATCCGATGTAGGTTCTTCCTTTGGTTGTTTCGCAAATTTGGGAATGAGATCCAAATGATGAGAGAAGAGTTTTTGTGAAAGGCTGAATCCTTCCTGCGTGGGTTCTGTAGAAAACAAAACATGAGATAGGTATTCTAACTCTTCTTTGGTGAACTTCAGGGCACGATCTAGAGATTCTTTCTCTAAATAGTAAGGGAAAAAATCTTCTGATTGGTAACCAAACTGAGCTACTTTGATATTGAATCCAAGACTTTTGAGTTGGTTTAGATCGCGGTAGAGTTTTTTACGATCTGATTCCATATCCTCATTTTTATAGAACCGAGGCATGATGTTACGAAATTTTTGGAAACTAATCCCTTTGGGTTCGCGGAGGAGATTGAAAAGTAGTGCAAAGAGACGAACCTCAGTCTCATTCATTTTTTTCACTTCAATCATGGGGAAGTCTTCAAAAGAAGTCATATCTTCCCAAATTGTTTGTTTTTTTGATTCCGAAAAGTAGAAAATGAAAAAAACTGGAAAAGTATGCGAATCACAGGCCTCATCCTTAGCCTCTCCTTTTTTCTACAATGTGCAACTTATTGGAAAAATCGTAAAAATGATTTCCAAGACATTGTGACTGTTGGTGCCGAAACACCTATGTATGGAGCAGCTGTTAAAGTGGGTCCACTTCCCATTGGAGTTCTTTTTCAAGGTGGGGAATCCGAGATGGGGAAAAAAGATTTGGGTCGAGGGATTGGACTTCGAGGAGGCCAATTCGGAACCTACCACTCCCAACAGCTCGTCTTTGGTATATTAGGTGGTGAAAGTTTCCATTCGGGCCTACCTACAATGGACGCCAAAGGGAATTGGCTCGTGGATAAAAAAGGAATTCCTCTTACTAAAGAGGAAAGAGCCAATGTAAAAAGTTATAAGATGCGGTATTATTCTTATTGGTATGATCCAGTGAAAGATCGCAAAAAAAGAAAAAAAGAGCATTTCCGTCGAGAGTTAACAAACGATTTGGTGGCAGCAACAGGACAAAAAGAATTTTTAGTGTATCTTCCCCAGGAAGATTTAAAACCTTTTGGGTATCCCCCTGGTTATTCTTGGAATGTGGAGCTGGCTGCGGGTTTGTATGGCGGAGCGAGACTCGGATTCAATGTGGCAGAAGCATTTGATTTTTTGTTAGGATTCACCACCGTTGATTTGTTAGATGATGATGTGGAAGGAAAAGTCAAACCAAGTTTCCCTGGTTTTCCTTTCCCCGCGCCGACCGATGCGGAAACAGAATCCGAATCTGAAGAATGATTTTATAGTTTGAAGTCTTTGGCTGTGATTTTGTTTTTGGGATCAAATGTGAGTTTCAAAAACTTTTCTACAACATCTGGTTTTTCTTTCAAAGTGTAGTATTGTTCTGGAACATCACGATCTTCTGCAAAATACCATACCATAACCGTTCCGCTAGGATCGATTGATTTTTCAGTCGATTTGCCAAGAACAGCTTCTGTTTTTACCAAACCGTCCCCCACTTTAATCATATCGATTTCCAATTTACGAAGCGCTGTGTGTGGATGGACTTTAGTGCTTCCCGCTTGTACTTTGTTTCCAGAGGAACAGGAAACTAAGAATAGAACCGAAGTCAATGTGCTGAGTATCAAAAGTTTTTTGATCATATACCCTTACCTTAAGATGGACTAAACAAAGATTCTACAGGATAGGATCAGGGTTGGCAAGTGATATCTTTTCTCTTTCTTCATCGATTCGGCCCATTTTTCCCAAAATCTTTTTGAAAAATGGAATGGTTAAAAACACAAGACCAATCTCCAAAAATCCAAAAAAGAAAGAAAGGGCAGAGAAACTATAAGCCGGTGGCAAAATTGATTCAAAGACCATTTGCATCTGCACAGAGACAACAGGTCCTAACATAAATCCAAGTGAACCCACACCAGTAAAGGCTGACATGGTCGTTGCCGTAAGGCCTGGTTTCGACATTTTACTGGCAAGCATCATGGAAGGAACAAACATTACTCCGGCCCCAACCCCACAGATGAGTAAAAAAGTAAATAGATACCAAAACTCATTGGTCGTCCCTGAAAGCCCAAGGAAAATTCCATAAATAGTAGATCCAACAAGAACAAGTGGCAAAACGCCTGTTTTGCGAGAAAGAAGTGCTGATGGGTAGGAAAGTAAACTCATAGGAAAGAGAACGAGTCCTAAAAACACTCCAAGCATCCCTGGATGGAAAGCTAGTGTCTCGCGTAAGTGGATATTGAAAGAAGAAATAATAAACCCAACGGTGAAACGATCGATGAAGTTGAATAAAAACGGAACAAACAAAAATGGATTTTCGAAGATCGCAACTTTTAGGTCACTTAACTTAAAGTCTTTTACTCTATGAATTCCTTTGTCCTTTAACATAAGTAAACTCATTAAGCCAACAAAGATAAGAATTCCTGAACCGACGTAAAATGGTAGGAGTGGATTTTTTCTTCCGAGAATTCCCAGTGGCATTCCGAAGGCGCCACCCAGGGATAAAAACATCCCCGTGATTCCCATAAGAATTCCTTTGCCATAGTAACGTTTGTTCTCTGGATCGTTTTCGCGATCGGCAGCAGAACTGAGCAGGAGTCCAATGATAAAGATATGGGCTGCTCCCTCAAGGAATCTTAAAAAAAGAAAGAAACCCATATCGGTGACAATGGTGAGTAAATAAAAAAGTCCTGCGTCCAAAAAACAGAAAAAACTAATGAAATACTTTCTGTTTTTAAAACGATCGGAAATGATTCCCGCAATCGGAGCGAAGAGAAAGGAACCTAACATGGGAATACTCGTGAAATAAGCCACATCCCAGTTGGATCCAAGTAAACGATCCTTGACTACATCCTTTACTACCGGCACAATCATCGTCACCGGCAACATGGATAAAAAAACTAAAGTTACTAAAGTATACGGGAATCCCAAAAATTAACCTGCTGGCAATAGAGTCTGGTAACGGTCCATTCCAATGTTTTCTTTTAAATCGGAATCGAGTTCAATGAACAAAAACTTGTTCAAATCAAAAGTGGCTTTTGCCTCTTCCAATAGTTCTGCTTTTTGTGAATCGTTCAAAGGAAGGGTATCCAAGTTTTGGCGATAGATTCCTTTGAATGCCATAAGATCTTCGATTTCAGGAAATTCATAAAATGCAGTTCCTTCATTTCCTTCCAATTGGAAAGTTTTTGCTACTACTTTTTTGATGGATTGTCCACCGGAAAGATCTCCCAAGTAACGGACGTAAGCCTGTGCTACTAGAAGTTCCGGTTTGGTTTCTGCGATTTTTTTGATATGGTCAATATACGACTGTGTAGCTTTAGATATGACACCACGGAGTTTTGTATTAAATTTCTTTTGAAAACTAGTGATATCTTCTTTCAGAGCTTCCTCACGAAACAAAGTCGGAAAATAAAGTTTGGAAAGGATCGGGTTGTCTTTGTTTTGGCGGTAAAGTTCTTCCATTACAGTGTAAACTGCAAGTAGGCTTTCTAATTGGTAAGTATAGGTTTGGGCATCGAGGCCCCCTCTGAAAATCGCCCGAAGATAAGGGACCTTTTCGGTTTCCTGGTGTTTTTCAGCAGTTCCTTCTCGTAACATCATTGCTATGGACATAATGGCTCCTCGTTTCTTTATATGAGAATCAATCTCATATATGACACTACCCTGACAATTGCCAGACCTGTCAAAGAAAATTATAGGGAATCTTCCTGGGTGGGAGAATTCCAAAATTCGAGTGGGGTGTTTGCCCTTTGTTCTGGATAGAGAAAGTAGGAGAGAAAAAAAACAAGAATCGAAACCAGAATTCCAATGGTGGCCAGAACCACGTCCTTTCCTACTTTTCGGAAGGTATCGAGGTAAGGGAGGTCCTTGTAGGTAATGACGTTCAAAATGATCTCCCTACCGGCAAGAAGGCCGAGGAAGGCCCAGGTGGTGGACATGGGGACATTGCTTATGTACTGGAAAAAAAATAATAAACTTCCATACACCAAATCTACAATGGTCGCAGCTTTGGCCCATTGGATGTCCGACTTCTCAGAGACCACTCTTTGGATGGTGCCCCCATTTGTGCGGATGATGATAAGAAGGGCTACGATGAGAATGAATACAGCAGTCAAAAATTCAATCAGTCCCAATTGACGGGGTAAAAAGACTGCGATATTGGCTGTGTCTTGGAGTAACCAAGCCACCCATAAATACATAGTGGAAAGCCATTGCAACTGAGACCAACGTCTCTCCGTTACTGGGTCTGGAGTGTGGACTTCATGGTATTCGTGTGGGTCCACTTTCACAAGTATCGCCCAAACCACAATGGCCACAAGAAACGCTAGGCCATACCCAAAGAAGGATTTGGTTAACATTTGGTCGATGCTTTTGCCACCAAACAATCCTAAGACGAGAAAGGTCGTAGAAACAGGAGCTCTTAGTCTTGTAATGACTACAAGTAATACGGGAGCAAGTAGTTGGAGTAGGTTGAAGTCTTTAGTTTCGGGAATGGAATCTAGTCTATGGAAGTGGATTTCACCGCCATGCAAAAACCAAGCAAATAAATGGACTAAAAATAAAAGGCCACCGAAAACGAGAATCTTTTGGAGCCAATGAACCGATTTTTTACTCTCGATAAAGGTTCCGATGGTTTGGACTGCATCGTTTCCGGCCACAGAGAACGATGCAATCGCAAAGGAAAACCATCCTAGATAATACCGAGGAAACCCCAGGAAATAACCGGCACAGATCGTAAGAACCAAAAAAAGGGTAAAAACAAAGAATCGAACTTGGTCTTTTTTTGTTGGGTGCTGGTAATCTATTTCCTGGTTAGGGCTCATGCATTCATATAGTGTTTCGCATATCTCTCGGTGATTTCCTTGCGGTCGAAAAGAATAAACACATCTGTAGTACCAAAAACAGAATCCAGTGCAGGAATTCCACAGATTTTAGCACCCACTCGGAGGTATCCTTTCAAAAGTGGAGGGATATTTTTGGAGATTGTTTTGGGATCTTCTACATGGAAATTAGCATCAAAACCAGGGAGGACATAGTCAGGGTTTGGATATACACGAAATTCCTCTGGGGCAATCGCATCTTTCGCTTTCAAAAATCCATACGATTGAGAAGCAACTCCTGCATCAGTTGAGTGAATGGATCCGCAACCCATCAAATAACGAACATTATGTTTGTTCATAAATTCAGCAAGACCTTGCCAAAGGAGTGATATGACCGATCCGTCACGGTAGTCAGGGTGGACACAAGAGCGTCCTACTTCTGCAATTTCATCCGGTAGGTTATAAATAGAAGTGATATCAAATTCATTTTCACTGTAGAAACCTATTCCGTTTTTAGCATTTTGGCGAGTTAAGATGCGGTAGGTTCCTACAATTTTTTTGTCATCTGTAGATTTATCGATAACAATTAAGTGGTGGCAGTACAAATCGTACTCATCACGGTCTTTACGAGTAGCAGAAGATTGTGGCAGACCTTCTCCCATTTCTAAGTTAAACACTTCATAACGTAGTGCCAGTGCTCTTTCAATTTCCAATTGGTTTTCAGCTAAACGAACTTCTAAGATTCGTTCTGTTTTGTTCATTGTATTTGGTTTCATTGGATTCTATCCTCTTGTTTATCTATACAAAGAAGGTAAATTGTGTCGGTTACGACAATGTGACAATAAGGTGAAAATCAGTTTGCTTTGTCTATTGGTGTCACATTACAAATCCGTGACAAGGATTATGATGTACTGAATTATCATAGTAACTAGTATTTAGTCAAACAAAGTAGTCTCTTTATTTAGGTCAAATTCTGTCGTTTCGTCATTTGTGAAATGGTATAAAAGGTCTGTAACATCTTTAGGGTTTTTTACGGTTGGGTCCATCCAATGGTTTTGATTTTGTATAGGCATGGTAATTGGCTGACGATGTTTGTTCTCACCACTATTATGGATGGTCTTCATTTTATCATTTGCTTCACCAGTGAGAATTGTGATCCAACGCATTCCCCTTTCTTCTCCCCATAACCCAGCGAAGTAAGTATATGGAGATTTGAATGTAATTTCGAATTTATGTTTTTTACCTGTATTTTGTGTTTGCCATTCAAAAAATGAATGAACGGGGATAAGGATTCGATTGTTTATAAATTGATTCCAGAAAGGCGAGGAGACTAATTTTTCAGATTTTGTGTTTGTTAAATAATCGGGACACCACGATGGTTTTATACCCCATACGCTACTGGTACTAATAATTGATTCACCTGATAATTGAAATGATTGGATCTGGCTTTTGGGATGTTTGATTTCATAAAGCGGGGAAGTAGATTCTAGAAAATGATTAATAGCTTCTTTAGGTAACCGATGAAACCAATCTGCTTTTTTTTCCTCTTCTAATATCAATCTCCAGGAAAGTAAGTTACACATGGCGTAAAAGTGTTTAACTTTTTTTAATCAAGTCAAATGCAATTTATTTCCAATCATTGACTGAAATAAAAATTCTTTTTCGGTTTGTTAGTAATTGGGAATTCTACTATGGTTTTCTGGTTCTGCTATTTGAGTTTGGTTTATCCGCTTTCTTTGCAGGAATTTTGAAATTTTGAAATGGGAGTTAGAGTTTTTAAAAGTGAATATTTTATTTTAAGATATCTTATCTCTTTGTTGGCAGATACTGCCAAATATCCATTAAACGAACACGGCTCCAAGTCTGGAACGGAAGTTGTAAAGGCTTGGTGAAACTTTTGGTTAAAAACCAAAGTCTCTCCTTTTTTTAAAAAATCAAATTCATAGTAGTCTGGTTTCCAAGTTTTTGGATCAAACTTTTGTTTGGTGGGTAAGAGATAGAATTCACCTTTGTAATCTTTGTCCTTTATCGTTTGGTTTGTGAAATAGAAGGTTATATTTTCATAAATATCGTTGGTTGCTAGATTGGAAAGAAGGGCAGGCAACATTTGGGAATCAGAACCATAATTGGGAACGGACGGAACGGTGATTGGATAATGATTCTGATTTTGTATGGAAACCTCGGGCAAAGGAAGAACAAAAATTTCCGAAAGAAACTTGGTGTTCATTTTTCTTGTGTCTTGCGTATGAAGCAGTAAACATAGTATAGTCAGAAGACCGAGTCCTATATGGAATTTTTTCGGAACCAAGTTCCAAAGATTTTGAAACCCTACGGCCAAACACCAAGCATATAAAAATACAACACTAAGACTCCATCTGGGATACACACGCTCCCAGGAATAGATGGGTAAGTGTTCTAGGATGGTAGCGGGTGAATAGGGGGAAGTATTTCCTGCCATAAGCCATAAAACGAGTGTTAGAAGGAATAAAACGGAAACCATTTTTCTTTTTGTAAAGAATACCAAGGGTGAAAGAAATAATGGTAACTGGCCTAGGTAGTTTCCGTACTCCCAATGCCGGTATTGCATTTGGGAAAGAGATTGGGCAAGGAATGGATGTTGGGAAGAGCCAAAAAAAATAGGATAGTAGTCTTTCCAATCCAAAGTGTAATTGTCCGGAGCAAAATACCTACCTACCGAATGAACAAATAAAAAAGTAGGAATCCATTTGAGGGCCAGAATGCCTAATACAAGGATTGAGAGTTTTGCCAATCGGTAGGTAACCTCTCTGGGTTTATCAGAAAGATAGAATTCGCGGATCACTAAAAAGAAAATAAGGAATGTTGTTTGCGAAAGAGGGTAAATACTTCCTTCAGATAACAAAATATAGGTGATGGCAACAATTGAAATCGCAACCACCCAATTCTGTTTTTTTGTAAAACTAAGAATGTAAAATACAAGTGCGGGCAAAAAAAGACCTGGGATTTGGTTTAGGTGACCGGCATAGAATTTTTGAAATACAAATCCCGAAAATTGAAATACCAAAACAAATAGGAACGAAACCAAAACATTTGATTTTGTATAAAGACGAAAGGAATGGAAATTGAGAAATCCTGAAAAGATAAAGTAAAATAGAAAACTAATTTTGAGTGCGGTGAGTGTAGGAAAAAAAAGAACAAGTAAGTGGGTGAAACTTCCAACTTTACTAGTTGGGTTTTCCCAAACAGGAAATCCGGCTCCATAATAGGGATTCCATAATGGGAAGATAGTTCCAAATTCCAAGAAAGACTTTCTTAAAAATTCAACATGAAAACTATACATATCCCAATCGAAACGGCCATAGAGGTTGTCCGATTCGAATAGGACTTTTGTATTCCAAAGATAGAATGTGAAAAAAAATAGAAGTAAGGCAAAAGGCCTAATGCGCTTCATCCCAGTTACCGCCAAACTTCCCTTGGGCGACAATGGGAACTTTTAATTTCATTGCAGATTCCATTTCTTCTTTGGCCATTTGGTAGAATTCTTTTTTTTCTTTAGGATCTACTTCAAAAACAAGTTCATCATGGACTTGAAGGATGAGTTTCGAACGGAATGATTCTTTTTTGATTTTTTTTTGGATTTGAATCATTGCAAGTTTGATCATATCCGCAGAAGTTCCTTGGATGGGAGAGTTGATTGCCACACGTTTTGCGGCTTCACTGGCCATTTTATGTTTGGAATGGATATCGGGAAGGTACCGCCTACGACCGAGTAACGTTTCTACATACCCGTGTTCTTTGCAGAACTCAACGATTTCTTCCATGTAGGTTCCCACACCTGTGTAAGTAGCAAAATACTTTTCGATGAATTCTTTTGCTTCTTTACGACTAATCCTTAGGTTATTGGAAAGTCCAAAGGAAGTGACCCCATAAATCACGGAAAAGTTAACCACCTTGGCTTTATTTCGCATATCAGGTGTTACCTGGTCTTCAGGGATTCCAAAAAGGCCGGCTGCTGTTCGTTTGTGGATATCAGCGCCCGATTTGTAAGCGTCCATCATCTGCGAGTCATTGGCAAAGTGGGCCATAATTCGGAGTTCAATTTGGCTATAGTCCAAAGAAAGGATCTCAAATCCTTTTTTGGCAATGAATCCTTTTCTAAGTAACCTTCCTTCTTCATCTTTGATGGGGATGTTTTGTAAGTTGGGGTTCGTGGAAGAGAGTCGTCCTGTAGCTGCAATGGTTTGGTTGTAACTTGTATGGATACGACCCGTTTTCGGATTGATGAGTGTAGGTAAAGTGTCCGTATAAGTGGATTTGAGTTTGGAAAACTTTCTGATCTCTAACAAATGATCAATGATGGGGTGTGTACCTTGGAGAGATTCCAAAACAGAATGGTCTGTGGAGTATCCCGTTTTTGTTTTTTTGTCAGAGGGGAGTCTCAAGTCTTCGAATAAAACAGTTTGTAGTTCTTTCGTTGAGTTGATGTTAAATGGTCTTCCCGCAAAAAAATGAATATTTTTTTCCTGTTCTTTGATTTTTGCCTCAAAGATTTTGGAAAGCGATTCGAAATACCCAGGTTCGACAGCGATTCCCTCAAATTCCATATCTGCGAGTGTGAGTAACACTGGCATTTCAATCTCAAAAAAAAGTTTTTTATGAATTCCTTCCTCCATTTTGGGAGAAAGGACATTATGAAGTTGTAAGGTAATGTCTGCATCTTCGCAGGCATATTCTGAAACTTTTTCGGGATCAATGTCGTATAAGTTTTGTTTTTTCTTTCCTGTACCAACTAACTCTTCGTAAGTGATAGTTTTGTAATCCAAATAATCGACGGCCATATCGTCCATATTATGGCGGCGTTCTCCTGGATTCAAAAGATAAGAGGCGAGCATGGTATCAAAATAAATGCCGGCAAGTTCTACGCCATAATTGCGAAATACTAACAAATCATATTTAATGTTCTGTCCAATTTTTTTCCACATAGGATCGGTTAACATCGGTTTTAGAACGGCAAGTCCCTCTTCTGGGGAAGGAAGAAGGTGGCTGTAGATGGACTCAGGGTGTGAGAAGGCAATATAATAACCAATACCAGGTTCCTGAG
Organism: Leptospira wolbachii serovar Codice str. CDC; assembly: GCF_000332515.2. Classification (NCBI taxonomy): domain Bacteria; kingdom Pseudomonadati; phylum Spirochaetota; class Leptospiria; order Leptospirales; family Leptospiraceae; genus Leptospira; species Leptospira wolbachii. The sequence continues at coordinate 1,213,244 of NZ_AOGZ02000014.1, read as the reverse complement.
AAAAGGAAACTCCTAACAACTCAGCTAACATTGGGTCTGCGGACGTAGTTTCTGAATCCACAGAGATGGGTTTTTTAGGATCTAGTTTTGTGACTATTTTTTTAAGATCCTCTAAAGTTTGGATCCGTTTGTAACTTTTTTTAGCTACCGCAGAGCCTTTGTTTGGTTTGGCTTCGGTTTCCGAAGCCGTTGTATCTTCTGTAGATTTTTTTCCCTTTTTACCTGATGTTGGTTCGGAGGTTACTTCTTTACTATCCCCATCGCTTGTGATAGGGATTCCTGCTTGTTTGGCAAGGTCGCGGTGGAGGACATTGTATCCTTCGTCTTTGAAGTATTGCACCTTTGCCGGTTCATGATAGTTGGGTACTTTTAAATCAGATTTTTTAATATCTAGTTTGAGGTTTGTGACAATGGTGGCGAGTTTTCTAGATAAAAACGCATTTTCTTTGTCTGCAGCTAACTTATCGATTAGGGATTTGTTTTTGACTTGGTCTAGTTTTTTATAAATGGTTTCTAGGTTTCCAAATTCTTGGATGAGTTTGGCCGCACCTTTTTCTCCCACACCTTTGACACCGGGAATGTTGTCGGAAGCATCACCGAGAAGCGCCATATAATCAGTGACTTGTTCTTTGGTGATTCCAATATTTTTTTCTACCCACTCTGGGTCAATTTTTTCAAATTCGGATACACCACGTTTCCCACGTAACATGTGTATGTTTTTGTCGAGAACTTGGTATAAGTCTTTATCACTGGAAAGGATGACGATCTCTTCAAAATCTTTTGCAAATTTTTTACATAAGGATCCAATGATATCATCGGCTTCAATTCCATCCAATTTGTACATAGGGAATTCTAAAGCCTTTAACATTTCGTAGATTTTGTGGATCTGGGGTTTTAGATCCTCGGGCATTGGTTTTCTATGGGCTTTGTAATCCTCGTATAGATCATTTCTTTCGAGTCTTGTACCAGGATCGAATGTGAATGCGATATGAGAGACTTTTTCATCTTGCAGGAGTTTGAATAACATCCTCCAAAATCCAAAGATGGCGCCACTGGGAAGCCCGGTTTTGGAGTTGGTTAGGTTGGAAGCGGCAAAAGCAAAATAAGCTCGGAAAGCCAAGGCATGGCCATCAATGATCAGTAGTCTTCCACTCATGTTCCTTCTCCGTACAAAGTATCTCCTAAAAAGGAATAATAAATTAGTTTTGTTTTTTCAACTGTTTTGGTGACAGAAAATCGTTTTACGGAAGTTTTATTAAATGTTCCAAACTTGGTTCTTAATTCTTCGGAACCCACAAGTTTATCTAATCCGAATGCAATGTTCTCAGCATCTCCCACCGAACAAACGTAAGCTCCTTCGTTGTGGTCTAACATTTCTCCAATCCCGCCACCATTTGTGGCAACAATAGGAAGTCCAGATGCCATAGCATCTAAAACAGATGTGCCAAGTCCTTCTTCTTTGGATGTGAGCGTGAATATATTAAATAAAGAAAGTAGGGCAGGGATATCTTTGCGATATCCGGTAAAAATCACTTTATCGGTGATACCCAATTGTTCGGCTTGGTTTTTTAGTTTGTTTTCAAGTTTTCCATCACCTACGATCATTAGGCGAAAGTCAGCACTAGTTTTCATCTTTGCGATGGCATTAAGCAATGTTTCTTGGTCTTTGTGATCCACAAGAGCTGCCACATTTCCAATCACTATACATTTTTTGGGGATTTGAAATTCTTCTCTTAAGTATTCATGAGGGACGGATTTTGAGAATCTTTTTAAATCTATTCCAGAATACACTGTGATGATTCTTTCTGGAGCAATTTTACTTTCCATCATCACTTCTTTGATCTTCTGTGAAACGGGCAAATAATAATCGTTAGCTGAATGTTGGTATTTCCATCTTGAGAAAAAACTAGTTTTTGGTTTGAAGTCCACTCTTCGGGATACGATCAGAGGAATGTTTAAGTGGTTTCTTTTGGCAAGAAGAGCCAATGTATGCGCATGGGCTGTATGAGTGTGGATTAGTTTTATATTTTTAGAAATACAGAGAGATCGAATATTCTTATATGCCGTTCTATCCCATTCTCCACGCATTTCGATGGGGACAAATTCATATCCATTTTCTTTGCATTTGCTTTCTAAAGGAGAACCTGGTTGGCCTACAACGATTTGCGGGATTTTGAAAGTGCTCAGCCCTTGGACTAAATAATAAAGCTGTTGTTCTCCACCGCGCCATTCGCGGGAAGTATTGATATGAAGGATCAAATTATAAGTGTTTGGAACGGTCGTATTCGAGAGCGATGATGGAGCCCATAACTTTGAACCCCGCCGGAGCTTCGTCTACCATTCCTTCTCCGTGAAACATTACTTTAACGGAGTCCATCATGGCATTGATAATTTTCAATCCTTTTCCCATGTTCTTATGTTTTTGGCCTGAACCATTATAAGGAAGGGTATCCGGTTTTTTACTTTGGTGGTTTTTGATGTGGTCGAGGAAGGTACTAAAACATTGTGATTGGTTTGATCTAAGCAGTTCTTTATCTGTGTCGGGAAGGGAACCTTCTTCTGAAAGTCCTGACCCATAATCTAAAATATAAAGAGTGAATTTTGAGGAATCGATCCGCCAACGACAGATGATGGTTTCGTCACAGTGACAGGAAACGTTGGCACTCACTGCGTTGGTGAGAGCTTCGTCAGCAGCGAGTTCAATGTGCATGATATTGTCGGCGCTAAACCCATTGTCTTCCAGAGTGCGTTTGAGTTCGGTTCGGAAATGTCTGACAGAGGACATATCGGGAGGTAGGAACATCGCATACGATCCTACGGAGGGGCATAACAAATAAGGTAAAACTTCAGATGGTGCTGTCAATGGCCGCCTTTTCCCCCCGCTTCTGTTTATATTACACGAAAGAGAGGGAGAAAAAAAGTCAAAAATCCTTTAAATCGGAACAGTAGGGGAAAAAATTTCCTAAACTGTGATTCCCAAGGCCAAAGCGAGCTGTTCCATCCGTTTGACAAGCTTCTCTTGCCCGAGAAGACTAAAAAGAATCGGAAGTTCTAACCCATGGGATTTCCCCGTAGTTATGGCTCGGATTGGCATAAAGAGGGTCCTTCCTTTTTCGCCAGTGGCCTCTCCCGCTTTTGCCATCGCTTCTTTGTATTCATCTGGAGTCACCAAAGCATGGGCTTTGACATATTGGTAAAAAGCGGAGACAACTGCCTTTCCATTTCCTTCTAAAACCAATTGTTTGGCTTCTTCGTTTTCAAATTGGAGATTTTCTAAGAAGAATTCTTCAATGTAGGGTGGGGCTTGGATGAGGCGATCCAAATACACACGAACAGAATCTAAGATCGAAAGGAGTTGTGGATTGGTTCCTGATTTGTAGGTTTCTGGGATTTGGCAATCTTTGAGAAATGGTTCGAGTTCTTTTCCTAAAGTTTCAATGTTTACATCGCGAATGTATTTATTCGACATCCAATTGAGTTTTGATTTAGGATTTAAATACTCCGCAAGTCCAAGAAGAGATAACTTGTTGAAATCAACGGTTTCCTTTTCTTCTTCTTTCAGTTTTTTAAATACATCAAAAGTAGCAGGAGATTTGGAGCAACGTTCCACATCAAAGACGGAACAAAGTTCTTCGTCACTCATGTATTCTTTCCCATCGGGAGAAGTCCATCCAAGTAATGCCATATAATTACGCATGGTATCACTTGAATAACCGAGATCACGGAATGCAAGAACCGATGTAGCTCCCGCACGTTTGGAAAGTTTTTTTCCATCGGTTCCTACAATTTCACTGGCATGAGCAAAACGTGGGAGTGGGAATCCAAAAGCTTCAAAGATTAAAATTTGGCGCGGTGTGTTAGAAAGATGTCCTACTCCCCGAATCACATGAGTGATTTTCATGAGTGCATCATCGATCACCACAGCATAGTTATATGAAGGAAATCCATCAGACTTCACAATGATAAAGTCGCCAATGAGTTTGGATTCAAACTTTACCTTTCCTTGGATCATATCATCTACGATCACAATTTTATGAGGAGTTTTGAACCTTACCGTGAAAGGGATTTTGTTATCGATTTGGGATTGGATTTCTGTTTCTGTTAGATCAGAACATTTCCCATCATAGATATAGGGTATTCCCATCGCATCGGCTTGTTTTTTTTTGCCGTCTAGTTCCTCTGCGGAACAAAAACAACGATAGGCCTTCTTTTCTGAAATGAGTTTGTCTGTGTATTCTTTATAGATATGAATTCTTTCTGATTGAGTGTATGGGCCGTTCGGGCCACCCACTCCAGGACCTTCATCCCATTCCATTCCGAGCCACTTCAAAGATTCTAAAATGATTTTGAAAGAGGCCTCGGTGGACCGGTCTTGGTCTGTATCTTCGATACGAAGTAAAAACTTTCCTTTTTTGGCTTTTGCATATAAATAATTAAATAGGGCGGTTCTTGCTCCTCCTACATGGAGAAATCCTGATGGGGATGGTGCAAAACGAGTACGAACTTCTGTCATTTCATTTCCTCTTTGAGTAAAAAATCTCCGATCCGTTTGTAACCAAAAGGTTCTTTTGTTTTGGAAGTGAGTCCATTGGTATAAGGCGGAACAAAGAATAACTGTGTATTATTATCTTTATAGACGAGTTTAAAAAATAGTTTATCGGATTCTGTTTCGTTCCATTCATAACGAAGTTGTAAATAGTCGTAATGACTCGAAACATGTTCCGATTTGATTGTGCTGTTTTCTTGTTTAGTAAAAACAGTAGAAGAGGAAAAAAATTCCATACTTCCCAAACTATGGGACCAACGGTTATCACCACCAAGTTCGGAACGGATTCCTTCTTCGATGAGTTGTCCCGTGTCACCACCTAATTCAAAGATGTCGAACTCTTCAATTTGAGTTTTGTTTTCTATTGTAATGGTTTTGTTTTCCAATAGTGGACTGAGAGTATTTCCCTTTGTTTCGGAAGAATAAGATTCGGTATAAACAAAGAGAATTCGTTTTTCGGATTCTTCCTTTTTGAATTTTCCAACCTTTTTATTCCAAATGATCTTATAAGATTCAAAAGGTTCGTTACCAAATTCTTGTTTTACTTTTGATAAAAAATTACTGTCGTAAGCAAGGAAACTGAGCTCAATTTTCTCTGCATATCCCGTGGATTTACCAGGTTCCCATTCGATGAATCGGAAGTGAGAAGACCCTTCTTTGAAAAAGGATGAGTTCATTTTCCGAGGAGATTTAATATATAAAACAGATGCGGGAATTTCTGAAATTGGATCTCGTATGATGAGTGATTTCAGGTTCTGGCAGTTGGATCCAGAAAAAAAAATCAAGATACAAAAAAGCCAATAGAATCGGGAGTATTCTTGAGTTTCTGGGGACATAGATCAGTGTGTATCGCCAGTCTAAAAAGGGAAAACCGCTTGACAAGTCAATTCACCCCATCCCTGTGTCATTTGGAACCATGAAGAACGAAGAACAGTATCCTAAACGCCCCTTTGAAGACCAAGTGAATGATGACCAAAGGAAATACTCTCGCTATGTATGCGATTCGAGAGCCATTCCGCAAGAAATTGATGGTCTAAAACCTGTTCAACGAAGGATTCTTTGGGCGATGTGGAACTCGGATGCCAGAAACCGTCACACCAAAACTGTAAAAGTTGCCGGCCTTGCCATGGGATACCATCCGCATGGAGATCGTTCCATCCAAGATGCTCTTTCTCAAATGGCACAAGACTTTGCTTTTGCGAATAACTATCCTTTAGTACATGGAGAAGGAACCTTCGGTGACGTTTTAGATCCGAATGCGATCGCTTCTCCTCGGTATACAGAAGTAAAACTTTCTGACTTTGCAAAGGATTTAGGATTTTTCGAAAGCCTACCAGACATTGATTATGTAAAAAACTACGATGAAACAGAAGACGAACCCATTCATTTTGTGGGAAAAGTTCCAGTAGTTCTCTTAAATAATATCCAAGGGATTGCAACGGGGTTCCGTTGTTTCATTCCAGCTCACAAACTGAGTGATGTAATTGATTCCCAAGTAACCTATTTAAAAACAGGAAAACCAAAAAAAGTCACTCCATGGTACAAAGGGTACGGTGGGGAAGTGAAGTTGTCCAAAAACGACAACGGAAACACTGTAATGTCAACTACCTTTGGGTTTAAAAAAGATGATGGTAAGTTGTTTCTTGTCGACTCACCTATGAACTGGAACCGCGAAAAAGTTGTTAACTACCTGGATGATCTGATTGAAAGAAAAGACAACTGGCTAAAAGACTATGTGGATCACTCTAGCCAAACCTTCAAAATAGAACTCATTGCCAAAAAAGGTGAAGAACCTTCCGAAAAAGAAATCAAAGAACTTTTTACTAAAGAAAATAATGAAGTGCTTACTATCAACGTAATCACTCACGAAGGAAAACTTCGTAACTTTGTTCCCGAAGAAATCATCAAAAGGTTTTGTGATTTTAGAAAAACTCATCTCATTCGCCGTTTCAAAAGATTGGCGGGACTAGAAAAAGAAAAGATCGATCGTAACTCAGAACTCATTCGATTCATTAAAGAAAGATGGAACGAAAAAGTAACAGGGATTAAATCCAAGAAAGAATTTGAAGATAAATTGAAAGCAGCCAAGTTCGTATACTTCGAATGGTTGTCTTCTATCCCCGTGTATCGAATGACTTTGGAAGAAGTACGTAAATGTGAAGATGCCATTGTAGAAGCAAAAACAAAATACACCGAATATACAACTCTGCAAAAAGACGATAAAAAACTCACCGGTTTTATGACTGATGAACTTGATGAACTGAAGAAGAAATGGGATCCGAAATAAGTATTATGGCTCAAAAAACTGAAAAAACCGCAGGAAATTCGCGAAATTTTAAGAAATTATCGAATGTAGAACACGTTCGGATGCGTACGGGAATGTGGCTTGGACAAAACTCTTTGTCCACATTTGAACAACATTTTTTTACCAAAGATAGTGCCGGTACATACGATATTGTCCATGAAGAACTTTCAGACATCCCTGCCAAACTCAAATGTTTGGACGAGGCTTGTATGAACTGTGTGGATGAATACAGAAAGAACTTAAACGATAAAGCCATTCCTGAAAAAGACAAAATGAATAAACTCATCATTCAGTTGTCTACAGATCGCAAACGAGTCACTATCCAAGACAACGGCCGCGGGATTCCCGCAGACAATGCAGAAGGTGTGTATCTTCATTTGATGTATGGAGAAAACTTTGATGATAAAGTCAAAGAAGACCATGTTGCGGGACAAAATGGTGTGGGGATCTCTCTTGTGCGTATGGTGTCTTCTTTCTTTCGTGTAAAAACCATCAATGGTGGCAAAGCTTACAAAAAAATGTTTAGCATCCACGATGATGTAAAAAAAACCATTCGTGGTTTGAAACTTTCGAAGGAAGATACAGAACGTGTTCATTTGTATTATGATGAACATGGAACTTTTGCAGATTGTCCACTTTTATCAGCAGACCAGATCAAACAACTAAAAGCTCCCTGTGACAAAACAGGTATGACTGCCGTTGTAGAAACTGCTAAAAAAGAAGACCACGGAACCACAGTTGAGTTTGAATTAAATCCTGCTTATTTTAACAACCTAGACACTTCTTTTAACATCAATTTGGTGAAACAATACTTGCAAGACATTGCGATGTCCAACCCAGGTTTGGAAGTAGTATTCATCCACAAAACTGGTAAAGAAAAGTATAAATTCAAAAAGGGTTTTGATGAGATTTTTAGTAACTCAGAAATGGTTTACTATAAATTGGATTATGCGGATAAAACTTCCGCTTCCCAAATCCACATGGACACTTATGTAGTTGTGGGCCAAAACAAAACCCTCACTTGGGTAAACTCGATTTTTTGTCCACAAGGTGGATCGGCGATTGAGTATTTGGAAAATAGACTTTGTGATGAGATTCGTAAAAAATCTCAAATTGTCAGTTTGGAAAAGAAACTCAATACACAATGTACACGAAACGATGTAAGAAGTTGTTTCCACATGTATGTAAACCTTCGTATCCTCAATCCCCGTTTTAAATCCCAAGATAAGTCCTATCTCATCAATGATTTGAACGATGATATCCGAAAGTCGGTCGACAAACATTTGGACAAACTTTTAAAGAAAACTGGCCTTATCGAAGAAATTAAGATGGTGATGGAGCGCAGAACCCAGCTAAAACAGCTCGAGGACGCGCAGAAAGGCCTCCGCAAAGCTTCCAGGAACAATATCCCTAAGCTAATGCCTCCGACGGGCAAACCAAACGATCCAGGCCGAATTCTATTTGTGGCGGAAGGGGACTCAGCGATTGCGGGTTTACGTCCAGCGAGAAACCCAAAATTACATGGCCTTTTCCCTTTACGTGGAAAACCACTCAACTGTAAGGGAATGTCACTTGCAAAGGCTCTCCAAAACGAAGAGATGAAAAACATCGTTGCTATCGTTGGCCTTCCTCTCGACCAAAAAGTGAAGTCCATTGATGAATTGCATTACGATCGTATCAGCATCATCACCGATGCGGATTTTGATGGTTATGCGATCCGTTCTCTTATGTTGTCTTTTTTCTATGAGTATTGGCCAGAACTTTTTGATCTAGGTTTTATCAATATCTCTGCCGCACCACTTTACGAAGTGGATGTGAAGTGGAAGGATGCCAAAAAAGAAACTGTGTTTTGTATCGATGACTCCGACTACGATAAGTTAGTGGTTCGGGTCAACAAACAAGGAGCAGAGATCACTCGTAAAAAACGAAATAAGGGACTTGGAGAAACTGGTAAGGAAGCCATGAAGTATGCGGTGGATCATTGTATGACGACCATTACAGTGGGAAACAAAAAGACTGCCAAAAACACCCAAGACCTTTGGTTCCACAAAGACTATGCAGAAAAACGCCGCGAAGCAATTTCTGAATACTCAATGAGTGTCATCCAAGACTAAATTCTTTGTAAGTTGGTCGGCTTCGGTGTTAGATGCCGAAAGCCATTGACTCTTTTTTTTGTAGCGATCACTCCTCATTCCATAGGTTTGAGGAGTTCTTTGTTTTATGGGCTTGCGGTAGATTTGGGATTCTATTTTTTAAGGGGAATGAAACCTAGATCTCCCAAAAAAACTAAGTCTTCAATTAAGTCCAAAACTAAGGAAAAGGAAGATTCCCTTCTTCCCTTCCAACCATTGCCTTTATTTTTCCCCCACCCTCGTTTCTTGAATCGCAAATCAAAATCCTTTTTCCTTTTTTTAAACATTCTTATTTTACTTCAATGTTCTTCCCTACAAGAAAAACCGAAAGAGGTTTATTACAACAATTCTGTCACCACTGAGGCCGTGGTTCAAACCAAAATAGAGGAATTACAAAACTCTGGAATCGAATCTTTGTCGTATATGTATTTGTTAGGTGATGGCAAGGTCCAGTCAGGTATACTTGGTGGGAAGAGGAGGGACTCTATCCAAAGGTTTAAAATTGGGAGTATCACAAAACTATTTACTGGGATTGCTCTATTGCAGTTACAAGAAAAAGGCAAACTGAAGTTAGATGATCCCGTTTCGAAGTTCCTACCAGAAATCAAAGAGATGCAAAAAACAAAGCCAGACCTTAGAGAAATCACGATCAGAGACATCCTTACTCACCAATCGGGACTTCCCTCCGACTTAGCTTCTGGTTTTTTTCTTTCTCCCGAGACAAGTGATGCGGATATTCTAGAATCCTTTCGCTCCCTTCCCAAAAAATTGGGTGGGATGGAAAGAAAGGAACCGAACAAAACCCATTCTTATTCTAATTTTGGTTTTGGTCTTTTGGGAACAGTTATCGAACGTACGTCAGGTATGAGAATCGAAACCTATTTCCAAAAAGAAATTTTTGCGAGAGCAGGAATGAAACATTCCACCTTACTCGAGTTTCATGAAGGATCAGAACTGGTTCAGGGATACCAGGGAATTTTTTGGAAAACGAAAACCAGCCGTCCACTCATTCGGGATCTAACGGCAGGATCTCTTTCCACTACAGGCGAAGATATGGGACTCTTTATGAAATCTTTTTTCTTAAGTAAAAAAGGCGAAGGGTTACTATCAAGAGAAAGTTTTGCAGAATTCCACCGCACCCAAAAAGGTCCGACTTCTAATTTCCAAATGAAACTAGGTCTTCCTGTTTTACTTCAAGAAATGGTGGGTGATGGAAAAACGGTTTGGCTCTCTGGGCATTCGGGTTCCTTACCACCTTACTTTGCCGATTTAGTATATGATCCAGAAACGGAAACAGCTAGTTTTCTTGCAGGCAATACTTTGGGTTTGGCAACGGCGGCCATTAAGCCAACTAACAAAGAAATATTGGATATCATTTATGAATACAAAACGGGATCTGCAATGGAATTCCCTCCTCTTTCAGAACGAAAAAAACAAAACGGGTTAGATGGTTTTGAGGGACTTTACGTTTCTCCTTTTGGGATTCACGAGGTAAAACCAGGCAATCCACCAAAAATAGAAATGATGGGTTTTGATTTTGATTTAGTTGAAAGAGATAACCGATTTGGAACCAACTTACGTTTGTTTTTTGGTCTACTTCCCATAAAAGATAAAACATTAGATTCTCTACGTGTAGAATTTGAGACATGGGAGGGAGAAAGGATTTTTACTTTATATTCGACTGAGGCTCCCAAGGGAAGTTGGGGATTTGGTTTGTTTTTCCAACCGGACCATAAGTTACCGGACCTATCCTACTTCACCACCTACCATACCAAGGATCCATACTCTCTTATCCCCCGTGTGGAATTAATAAAAGACAAACGTGGTTTTCCTGTCACTATCGTCACTTACTCGCTAGGTGGTATGGAAAATACCGTCACCTTACCATGTACAATGGAATCCTCAACGACCTTACGTATTTTAGGCTATGGTCGGAATTTAGGAGAGAAAATCGAACTAAAAACAGTGGATGGGAAACCGAGGTTAGTTTATTCGGGGATTGAGTTTTTGGGAGATTAGTAGGTAAGTAAAAAAAAAGCGGAGAATCTTCTCCGCTTTTTTCTGCCACCAACCAAGGTTTGATTCTTGGTTAGGTGGTCATAACAAACCCTAGGGTTTAGTTATTTTTTAAGTCTTCCTGTATGTCCAGAAGGACCAGTAAGAGTTGCTGCTTTACCAGAAACTGTCACACAAACGTCTGGAAAGAAAAATCCATCACTTTGCACGGTAGATTTTGTATCGAGTAAGATATCTCCGTCAGTTTTCTTTAGGGCCCGGTGGATCGCTGCACCTTCCAAAGTATAGCTTGTAGGTTGTTCTTTGATTGCTATCCAATAGTAGAGACTATAGGTAACAATTGATAAAGCCCAATCTAAACCACTCATTTGAATGATTTCACCCTTTTGTTTACTTCCTTCTCTAGTGAACCATCCGAGTTCATAATTACATGCTTTTGCGGATGTCTCAGGCCCAATCTCATACGCTGCTTCTGCGAGAGGCAATGTAACAGTTCTGGAAGCTTGAGTATGTGTGGAACTTACTTTACAGTTGACAATAAATATTGCGACTGTGAGTAACAAAACAATGATACTTTTCATGTTCGTTCTCCCTTATTTCACAGGGCCAGTTTTTAAAGTGACTGCTTTTGCCTTTACTGTTACACAAGTGCTAGATGCAAACAAGTAATTTGTAGTTTCGAATTCGAATCTTGGGTTTACTAGATAGTTTGCACCTTCCACTTTAGAAATCGCATCAAAGATGGCTTGTGCTTCAATGTAATCTGCTGTAAATACAGAAGTTACAAATCCGTTTTTGTTAGTTACACCTGTAGGGAAAATTAAGATTCTTCCACCACAAGACTTACCAGTAGTGTCTCCACTGATTGTGTAATCTGCTGGAGCAAGAGTTACATTTTCCGTGTAAAGACCAGGAATAGTTTTTGTAGTTGATGAGCAGTTCGCAACAAATGCTACTGCAACGATTAAAAAAAGTAGACTTTTTTTCAAGTTGAGTTCCTCCGAGAGACTAAATTCGACATGCAATTCAAATTCAGTCAAACTAAATTATTAAATCTGTGATTCAATTTCTTTCCAAATTTTTTGAAAGTTTCTCGATCGGTCCAGATAGTTGTAACGGGTGTTCTGCAGTTCTTTTTGTTTGGATTCTAACCCTTCCACATGTAAGATGGCCTTTGTTTCCATTTGAACCCAAACGAGAATTAATTTCGCACGAACTCCTGCCATACAACCCCAGTCTTGGCCATTAAACCAACCTGCATTATGCGAATACGAATATTGTACAATAGGAATCAATAAAACACCATGTTTCCCTTTAAAATCATAACTAGGCAGGATCTTAAATTCTGGTATTTCGTTCGGAATGTTGATATTGTCGACTCCCTCATCGGCCACTTTGGTGAAATCTTTTTGAAATCCGATTTGAAACAATTTTGTTAGCTGGGAGATCTTTGTGGGTTTGTAAGTTTTAAACTTTTTTGTAGTGATGGATCGCACATAGTTTAGGGTTTCTTCCTGGACTCCTGTTTCATTAAGGAAGTCAATTTGTTTGGTGACCACTTGTTCCCCCCAGGGTGTTTTCTCTCTAGAAATCCCGCCGGAAAAATTAAGATCTCCGACAAACAAGTTTTTGGTGTAGATTTCTTTTTTGTTTGTCGAACCAAGAATGTCTTTTGCGAAGATTACTTCTTCTGAAATAAAAAGTTCAGCATTTCCTGTTGCCGGCAAACGGGATAGAGCGGAACTGCTTGAGGAGCAAGATACAAATAAGGAAAAAAATAGGAAGAAAAGCGGAAGTAATAAAGTCTGCATTTCACCTAGTGAAAGCTAAAGAGACCTAAGAAAAAAGCATTTTTTCATCCGGTGATATTAGTATTCTCGTCCTTGTGTACGGAGCGAAGTTAATTTTCTGGATGGTGGCTGTTTTTGGACTCCTGGGAGCCACAAAAACAAACGAACTTCTCGCAGATCCGGCCGCCTTCGTTTTCCTTGACTCGCAGAAAACAAAAGAATGGGGAAGGTTCCAGCCGGATTCACCTGCAAACTCCAATCGGTTAACGGAACTTTTATTACAATCTGATGAAATGCAGTTATATAAACATCCCGAGTGGATTCGTTTGCTGCATTATGAAAGAAATTGGGAAGGGAAATACAAAAGTAAGATCACTTCCGATCGGTTCTTTTTTTCTCCTAGTGGAAACGTCGATCCACAGGCAGAACTACATGCAACCATTCGGAGTTTTTTCGTGACAGAAGAGGTTCCAGAAGGCCTTCTCCATCCACTCTGTTCCTATCCTGCTCGGTATCTTTTTTTTAAAAAACATCTCCATTTTGAATTTTATAGTATATCGAATGTTAGTTGTGATAGATATAGAAATTGGAAAACATCGTTAAATACAGATTCTGTCTCTGTTGTTTTTGCTTCTCATTATTTACAATCACCTGCATCCTTTTTTGGTCATACATTGTTAAAACTCAATCAAGATACAAATGTTTCCTCTCAAACTGAGTTATTAGATTACGGAGTAAATTATGCGGCAGATGCTAAAGGTTACAACTTTGTTAGTTACGCCTACTTAGGGTTAACTGGTGGTTATCAAGGTAAGTTTTATCTTTTTCCTTATTTTTTAAAAGTAAATGAATACAATGATTTAGAAAATCGAGACCTTTGGGAATATGAAATTCACCTAAATGAATTTGAGAGAGAGATTTTAGTATCTCATCTCTGGGAGTTGTCAAGAGCTGAGTTTGACTACTATTTTTTAAGTAAAAATTGTTCTTATCTACTTTTGGAATGGTTGGAAGTGGCGAAACCAGATTTGGCTTTAAAATCAAAACTTGGCATCATTGTCTCTCCCGTGGATACCATTAAACTCTATTTAGGCGAGACTGGTTTGGTTCTGGGTAAAAAATATCGTCCATCTCTGTATTCAGAAATTAAATCAAAACTTTTGGAGATGAATCCAGAAGAAAAAGAAATGTTTTGGCTATTGGCAGATTTTTATAATGTAACTTCGTATCCCGATATTTTAAAAGGATTTCGGGCGGATAAAATTCGTAATGATTTAGTGTTAGATGCCACATTGGAAACCTATCGATACCAGAAGAATCGAGGTATTGATTTTTCTGAATCAGCAAAACTTAAATACCAACATTTATTAAGTATGCGTAGTCAGATACCGGGGGAGATTCTCAGTTACAAACCAAGATTTGAAGCCGTTCATCCTCCGGAAACCTCCCATCCTATGGCGCGAGTTTCTCTTGGAGGGGGACATTCGAATTTAGGAAGTTTTGTCGAGTGGAAATACCGAGTGGCATATCATGATCTGTTAAATTCCTCTAAGGGAACACCACCTAACGGCGAATTGGTTTTTTTTGACGGAACGGTTCGTAATTATGAAGGGAAACGGCCTGAATTTACATCTCTTTCTGCAATACGAATTTTGTCCTTACAGCCATACAATTCTATTTCCAAACAGTTGTCTTATTTACTCGATCTAGGTTGGCAAACTGTTGTATTTTCAAAAGAAAAGGATGTGTCTGGCCCAATTAGAACGTTTGAGGATTCGAATTCTTACTTTCGGAAACAAGTTTCCAATGTTGACATGGCGGTTGGTTATTCCTTTGCCGATGAATTTTCCAAATCGTCGGAACGATTTGGAGTATTTTCGTTGTTAGCTGGTATTAAATTGCAATCACACCCATGGTTTGAAACTGGTTCTCGGTTTGGACCCAATATCCAAGGATTGTATCAAAAGGAATTTGGTAATTGGAAAATACTTGGTGGAATAGTTTCCCAACACTATACCTCGAGTCGTAATCCCAATACAACTTCCGGCAGTATAAAGTTGCGGTATTTATTGTCAAATACCGCTGAACTTAGGCTAGAGTTACTATCGGAAAGATTGTATCAGGAAGTAAATCTATCGTTTCAATATTTGTTTTAGTGATAAATTTGTGTCGGATACTATGTAATTTAATTTTCCACTTCTAGGTTTGGAAAACGTTTTTGATTTCTATAGTGTGCGATGTAGGTAATGAGAACAAGGGCACCCACTGGAACAGCAAAATAGATGTGAACTTGGATAAGCCCTGCAATCATTCCTAAAATCCCACCTAAGAATTGTATGACGACAAGGTTTCCACCGGTATTATCCAAAATCATTTTTTCTAAATCGTCAGTGTCAAGGGCCATCACACGTTCTTCTACAAGTGCGGTCACATTGATGTTATGAACAAATTTTTCAATATTGGTTTTGAGATAAACCTTTCCTTCTTCGCTATTCATAAATTCCAAAAGGCGTTTTTTGACCCAATCTACTGCACGAAAGAAGTTCTTTTCAATCTCTTCCCAGTTGTTTGGATCATCTAAATAAGCTTGCAGACGTTCAATTCCAGACGGCAGTAGGTTTTGTCTTGCATAGTCACCACTGGCTTCCAACCAGTTAGAAATTTTTCCTGTAATGAATTCTTGTGTTTCTTTGGAGTTCAATCGTTCTTGGAGGCCAGCCATCATTTCATCCATCATCTTCATAAACTGGTCGGACGTTTCTGGATCTTTTACAAAACGTTCCAATAGTTCGCGGATGGCTTCTTCGTTAAAGGAAAAAATCTTTTTTACTCCAATTCCAATTTTTCCAAGTGTACTTCTTGTTTTTAGATACTCTTCCAAACCTTCATTGAGTAGGTTTGCAAGTTTTGGCATCTCTTCCAAAAGGACAACTCGAAGTTGTTTTCCTAAGTCTTCACGATTGGTTTCTTCTGTTAGATAGTATGTTAGGCGATTTTTTGCATAGTCCCAAAGTTTTTGAATTTCTTCTGGACGTTCGGCCATTTTTTTCATAGTTTCTTCGGAAAAATCAAAGATAACTTCTAAAATCTCAGGCCCTCTCGCTTTGAGCATAGAAATGATTTTAGTCACAAGCATGGTTCGAATTTCTACATTGTGGATGGCTTCATCAATTTCTTTGACAATTTTTTGGATTCCGGTTTCTACCAAATTACGTTCATAGATATAAGATAGAATGATATCTGGATGGAGTAAGTTACTTTGAATACTTTCTCCGAGTGACTTTGCAATTTTTGATTTGTTTTTGGGGACAAGGCCTGACCAACCAAGCACCTTACCATGTTTAGGTTGAAATAACATTTTAATGGCTAAAAAATTGGTGAAGTAACCCACAACCCCTGCCATTAAAACCACAAAGACGGCGTTAATCCAAACATTGCCTTCATAGTATACTTGAAATCCCCCGGCGATAATGGAAAAGATTACGAGTAATCTACGATACCAGGCATCTAATTTTGCAACATCCATTCGATTCTATTCCTCTTCTAGTTTTAAGTATTTTCCACTTAACCTTCGTAAAAAACCTCGTGGAATCAGTTCGGAAATAGTAATCGCACCTTGGTTGAAGGAACCTGTGATACAGACGGCTTGGTTATAACGAAGGGCACTTAAAGATTCTTCTACCACTACATCCGCATCCTGCCACATAAATGATGGATACTTGGATTTACTAATTCCTGCTCTTTGGTGGAAGTCAGAATGGGTCAGTCCTGGACAAAGTGCTTGTACATAAATGCCATGGAGTTTGGCTTCTTCATGGATGGATTCTGTAAAGGATTTTACAAAAGCTTTGGTTGCCGCATAAATTGCACTGCCCGGTGCCGGCAGATAACCAGCGATAGACGCCACATTTATTAAAAAACCTTTTTTATTTTTTTTGAATCTATTTAGCGCTACATGACTTAAATGGACAAGAGTTTTTACGTTTAGGTTTACTTCATCTAGTTCTTTATCGAGAGGCAAGGCGGCGAACTCACCTACAGTTCCAAATCCAGCATTGTTCACAACAAGTTCCGCATCTTTATCTTTTGCGATAATCTCGGCTAGTTCTTCCACATCTTTCTTTTTGGTAAGATCCAGGGCAAAGTACTTTAATATACCGCGAGATTTAGGTTCTAATTCTAAAATAACTTTTTTTAAATCGGATTCCGTGCGTGATATCAAAAAGACATTGTAGTCTTTAGCAAGTGCTCGAACAAATTCTTTTCCAATTCCTTGGGATGCGCCAGTGATATATGCATTTTTCATTCAGATGGATTCCTTTTCATCAGAACGGCTGTGGATCCGTCCGGATAGTATTTTTTACGTCTCTCTAATTCTATAAAACCAACGGACTGGTAAAGGTGAATGGCGGCTTCATTTGATTCCTTAACTTCCAAAAAAAATTCTTTTTTGGGAAATTCTTGGAAGAGCGCCAAAAGAAGTTCTTTTGCCAAACCTAACTTTCGATAGTTGGGAAGTGTTGCGATCCGAAAGATTTCAATTTCCCATGGAGTCTCGCAGACGAGAGCATAACACCGAGTATCCGGATCTCCCCAACCAAAAGCCAGATGGAATTCCAGATGGGTTTGGATCATTTTTTCCGTCCATTCCTCTCCGGGGAAACAGAGAGATTCCCATTGGAGGAGGAGGGAAAGGTCGGCTTCCCCCAACCTGCGAAAACTATGAGACATAATCACATTTTTTTCTTTTCATCCAAAAGAAAGAAACTAAAATCGAACTGATGGGCACAAAAAACAGCAGGTTTTCTTTGGTATCCTTGCCAATGGGCATCCTACTTGTCCTCTTTGGCTTTAGTTTTACTGGTTGTGACTATCTAAAGTCACTTACCGAATCCAGATACCGCAAGCGAATTGGTGGTGAACCCGCTTCCGAAAAAGATATTGTCAATTGGAAAGAAAAGTTGGCCTTGGAAGAGGCGGAAATTGAAGAGATGGATAAACGCATCCGAAAAATGGTTCAAAAATCTAACCAATCGGCCGCCCTTTCTTGGAAGATTGCAAGGGCCTATATGCGTGCTGGTTCTGCTGATTTGGGAGCTCGTTATTATGAAGAAGCCATTGGGGAATCTTTGCCCAATGCAAAACAGGGTGGGTTTGAAATCCATTCTTATGAATCCGCATTACCATTTTTTGATAAAGCCATCCAATCGGGAAAGTTAGATAAACAGTTGTTATATGAGACCGCGGTAGCCTATGCCAATGCCTCCAAAGATATGGGTTGGGAACCTACTCGGCGTAGTCGGGCCATCAATTTATTCAAACAGTTATCCAAACTAGACAAAGAGGATTCTCGGTTTCCTTTTCAGTTGGCACTTGTGTATTTTGATTCTTCTTTGAAGGATGAGGTTTGGAACGGAAAACTAACCAGTGGGTATGATGAAGTGGAAACGGCATTCTCCCTTCTGGATCAAATTTTACGAAAAGAACCTTACAATGTCCCAACTAGGTTTGCCAAAGCCAATTTTTTATACCAAGTTGGAAAATCTAACTTAGCTTATGATGAATACACTCGTATCAAATCCATTT
Organism: Leptospira wolbachii serovar Codice str. CDC; assembly: GCF_000332515.2. Classification (NCBI taxonomy): domain Bacteria; kingdom Pseudomonadati; phylum Spirochaetota; class Leptospiria; order Leptospirales; family Leptospiraceae; genus Leptospira; species Leptospira wolbachii. The sequence continues at coordinate 1,194,869 of NZ_AOGZ02000014.1, read as the reverse complement.
TGGAAGAGATGAAAGAAAAAGGAACCATTCGAGAATCTTTGGAAGAAAATTCCTCTTATCGCAATGTGATTAAAAACTTAAACCAATTAGGGGCCCAAAACAAATCGAATTGACCTCTTAAGTTGTGGTCGTTTCAATTCTGGGGCATCCTCGCGTCTCCTCTCTACTTCGCAAAACAAGGCTTTGGTGTAACTTTTCTAACTTTGTAGACCTATATCAAGTCCTACCTACTTATTTTGAGGAGGATTTTTGGAACCAATGTCTGAAAGAGTGTATCGAATGGGAAAAAGGGAAGAATCCACTCTGGAAACTTGTGAGTTTTTATGATCCAGAGTATCCCAAAAATCTAAAAGAAATTTATGACCCACCTTTGGTATTTGCCTGTATAGGAAATATTGGCTTGTTACAAGCCCCTTTGGTTGCCATTGTAGGAACGAGAAAGTCTTCCCCTGTTTCTCTTTCTGCTACAAAAGAGCTCGTTCGATTTTTATCAACTAATAAAGATTTGGCGGTTGTTTCTGGTATGGCTCTGGGAATTGATCGACAAGCCTTCCTTTCTGCTTTGGAGTGCGGACTTCCTGTTGTCGGAGTACTTGGAACCACCTTGGGAATGGAATACCCTCCAGGGAACCGAGATCTTTATAAACGGATCAAAGAAGATCCAAACCAACTCATTCTCACGGAATTTTTACTAAAAACAGAACCTGCGAAATGGACCTTTCCCAAACGAAATCGTGTGATTTCTGGCCTTTCGAACAAAGTGTACATTATGGAGTCGGGGCGTAAGTCCGGCACGATTTCTACGGCCTATAGTGCCATGGAGCAGAACCGAGAGATTTATGTATTTGATCATCCCAAACAGTTTGATAACGAGGGAGGTAGGTTATTGATACGACAGGGTGCGCAAAGATTGTTTTATGAAACAGAAATTGAAAAAGAAGAAGAGAATGTTTTGGAGATAGACTACGAAGAATGGAGAAAAAAAAGAACCATCCCTTCTGCATTGAGAAGAGATGGTGGATGGGATTTGAATTTTACCCTTTAAAAACAAATCCTGCGGCAGTGGCAAGGATATAGATAAATAGTAAAAACACACCAAATGGCCGTTTGATTTTATCTTTAGAGAAAACAATTCCCAAGCGGAAAAGAATTAAGACGATTAACATTGAAGGGAAGTAGAATGTAAAAAAACTAACAGGGGCTTCGAGTCCATTTTTTGTAACGGCAGCTGCAGCACCTGATACAAAAAGAACATTCAAAATATCGGCCCCGATGATGTTCCCCACTGCAAGCTCCGAATGACCTCGCCTGGAAGCTTGGATGGCAGTGACAAGCTCTGGAAGCGAAGTTCCAAAGGCAACAAGTGTGGCTCCAATGATGGAGTCTGGAATCGAGAGTCTAACGGCCGTTTCTTGGACGGAAGGAATCAACACTTTTGAGGAAAGGATCACAAATGTGATGGCTCCCACTAATTTTAATAATACAATCCAAAAGGGTGCGGAATCATATTCGGTTGTGTCATCAATCCCTGCTTCCAATTCCCCTGGTTTGGATCTGGACCAACGGATACTCAAATAAATGTAAACGGCAAGCAGTAGTAAAAATACAAATCCAGTTCCTTGGTCAATACGTCCTCCTGTAGAGAAAACGGAAGTTAGGTTGGCCCAAGGAAGGGCCGCAAAAACCAGTAAAAATCCAGAAAGGACTTGGATCCAACCTTGGCGATTTACAAGTCGTTTGTCAATGTCAGGTGGTGAAATTAAGATAGCGATTCCCAAAATAAGGCCTGTATCGCAGATGATGGAACCAACCGCATTTCCAAGAGCAATTCCTGGATTTCCTTCTAGTGCAGAAAGCACCGATACGGAAACTTCGGGAAGGGTTGTACCTAAACTCACGATGGTGGCGCCAATGATCATTTTGGGAACTCCCCAACGAGTGGAAAGTGAGACTGCCTCGTCGACTAGTATGTCAGCGGCTTTGCCCAAAACGAGGATGGAGCCTATGATCACGAGTAAAAGAACTGGCAAGGGGAGGGTTTGAAAAGTTGCAGTAAGAAATGCATCCATGGATAAAGGTCAGAATATGGAAAACTTCATCCGACTGCGACTCTTTCTTTGGGTAGGGACCCTCGGATTTTTTTCTCCGGTACTCGGAGAACCACGATTGCCAAAAGAACCAAACCTTCCCAATGTCCCCATGGAAGAATCCAAGGAACCAAGAAATGCTCGTGGGGACAAAGATTCTACTGAACCTAGGGTCATCAATTTAACTCTCTGCGATGGAAGGACCGTCCGTGGCGAATCATCTAGCGGTAGTCAGTCGATGTCTTTTGAACATTCCAAAGAGGGAATCCTTTACAAAAAAAAGTTAAACGTAAGCGAACTTGATTCTGTGCGGATAGACTCTTGGGAACTCAAACAAAAACGCGAAGAAAAAAAAGGAATCACTTACGAAGTTGTTCCCAAAAAAATTCGGATTCGGACTCGCAATGGAGAAGTGTTTTATAAAGAGACAGGTGTTTCCGATTTAAAACTACTCAACATTGAGATCAAAAACAACAACGGAGAAACCACCCTGTTTTCCTATTGGGTAGATCTAAAGTATCCTGATGGAAAATGGTATTCCGGGCTTCCCGTGATCAAACAAGACCAAGGAACTAGAGAAGATTGTTTGAAAGATGTAGTCAAAATGATTGAATGGGAGTAGGTAAAAAATTTCTGTGAATTATTCTTATCACCTGGTAGAAACAACTAAGATTAAAAATTGGTAAAATGATTGATCATAGCCCAAACAAACTCCAGTCAGAAAGACAACCTGGAGTTTGTTATTGTGAGTTCTCGTTTTTATTCAGATACACAGTCTACGTAGTAAGTCATGTGTCCAGATTCTGATTTTTCTTCCACAAGGCCGTGGATGTCAGTTTCAAATCCAGGAAACTTTGAGTTAAACTCACGAGCAAACTGTAAATAACGAATGATCGTCATGTTGAATATTTCTCCAGGAATGAGAAGTGGAATTCCCGGAGGGTAAGGTGTTAACAACACAGAAGTAATCCTACCTTCCAACTCATCAATCGGAACTCGTTCAATATCTCGGTGCGCCATTTTGGAAAATGCTTCCGATGGTTTCATTGCAGGAATCATCGGGCTTAAATACATTTCCGTTGTTAGGTGAGAGATATTGTTGGCTCTATAAACTTCATGCATAGACTGGCATAGATCTCGGAGTCCAATACGATCGTATTTTGGGTGTGTGGTGGTGAATTTGGGCATCACACGCCAGAGTGGTTGGTTAGAATCATAATCATCTTTGAACTGTTGTAATTCGGTTACCATTGTGTTCCATCGGCCTTTGGTAATTCCGATGGTAAACATGATAAAGAAACTATAGAGTCCTGTTTTTTCTACAATGATTCCGTGTTCTGCTAAGTATTTGGTGAGAATGAGTGCAGGGATTCCCCAGTCAGCAAATTCTCCTTCCACACTCATACCAGGAGTGATGACAGTTGCTTTGATGGGATCCAACATATTGAATCCTTCAGCAATGTCACCAAACCCATGCCAACGGTCATTGGTTTTCAGAATCCATTCATCTCGTTCTCCTGCCCCTTCATCGGCAAGAGCTTCTGGTCCCCAAACACTAAACCACCAATCCTCTTCCAGTTCCAAACCTACTTTGCGCATAGCACGTCGGAAATCTAGGGCTTCCTCAATGGACTCTTCCACAAGGGCATTCCCACCGGGAGATTCCATCATGGCTGCTGCTACATCACAAGAAGCAATGATGGCATACTGTGGACTTGTGCTTGTGTGCATCAAAAATGCTTCATTAAAAAGGTTTCTATCTAGGGTTTCTTTTTCACTGTTTTGGACAAGAATCTGGCTTGCTTGTGAAAGACCGGCAAGAAGTTTGTGTGTGGACTGAGTGGCAAAGATCATACTTTCTTTGGGGCGAGGTCTGTCAGAACCAATGGCGTGCATTCCGGTGTAGAATCTGTGAAAGGAAGCGTGCGGAAGCCAAGCTTCATCGAAATGGAGAGTCGAAATTTTACCATCTAACTCTGATTTGATGTCCTCTACATTGTAAAGAATTCCATCATAAGTACTTTGGGTGATGGTGAGAATTCGAGGATTTCCTTTTACTTCTTTTGCAAACGGATGTTCTGCGATTTTTTTCTGGATGTTTTCCCATTTGAATTCCGCCTTCGGAATGGGTCCAATGATTCCGAAGTGGTTTCTTGTTGGCATAAGAAATACGGGAATGGCTCCAGTCATAGTGATAGCATGTAAAATACTTTTGTGGCAATTTCGATCTACAATCACGACGTCACCCGGTGCTACCGTACTATGCCAAACAATTTTGTTGGAAGTAGAAGTACCATTAGTAACAAAATACAAACTATCACATTGAAATATCCGCGCTGCGTTTCTTTCGCTGGCAGAAATAGGACCCGTATGGTCGAGTAATTGGCCTAGTTCATCCACCGCATTACAAACGTCAGCACGAAGCATGTTCTCTCCAAAAAATTGGTGGAACATTTGGCCAACTGGGCTTTTTAAAAAGGCAACTCCACCCGAGTGACCAGGGCAGTGCCAACTATAACTTCCGTCATGTGCATATTGTGTTAAGGCACGAAAAAATGGTGGAGGCAGACTATCTAAATAAGATTTTACTTCTCTGTGAATGGCACGTGCCATAAACTCAGGGGTGTCTTCAAACATATGAATGAAGCCGTGAAGTTCTTTTAATATGCTGTTGGGAATGTGGCGACTGGTTCTAGTCTCACCATAAAGAAACAGAGGTATGTCGGCGTTTCTATGTCTAACTTGCGTTACAAAGTCTTTGAGTTGGCGGAGAGCATCTGGAACTTCACCTTCTGTTTCCGGTGTGAACTCTTCATCGTCAATGGAAAGGATGAATCCACAAGCCCGACTTTGTTGTTGCACAAAACTCGTTAAATCTCCGTAACTGGTGACTCCCAGTACTTCGATTCCTTCGCCTTCTAGGGCCTTTGCAATTGCTCGAATGCCAAGACCACTGGCATTTTCGGAACGAAAATCTTCATCGATGATGATGATAGGAAATTGTACAATACCGTTTTGATACATCACACTCCATAGGAAGAGCGACCCCTTTAGAATCAAATAATTTTAGTATTTAAACTCGTTTTTTCGGAAGGTATTTATAATACTCCATCTCTACCGTGTTGATGAGGTAGGTGTAGTACTTAACCAATTTTTTATCGAACTTCTTTTTGTTCATTTCCTCTCTGTAGTGGTCAGCGAGTTGGCCACGGAACAGTGCGGATTTCATATCAGTGCGGTTGATGAGAATGGTGTTCGGAAGATCCCGAATGGCAACATCTTCTGGAATGATAATGGTGGAAACGGATTGTAAAACGGCATATTCGACAGTAGAAGCTACTTTATCGTCATCTTTCTCTTTGGCTAGAGTCATGTTGTTTCGTTTGATATTGTCCAAGTTTTCGTAGATTCGCGAACGTAAGGACTTGGGATCCAAAACTTTATCTGTGATTTTATTGAATCGTTTGGGAAATACGAAATTATCTGCGGCTTTGTAGATATTGGATAGTTTCTCGTCTTTTTTGCTGGTTTCCCCTTCGTCTTCGTAGTTTGAAGAAGAGGAGCTTGTATTGTAATTTGGTTTGCCCCAATCCCCAACCCCCGAAAACTTCCCAGAATTTTTGATGTCTTCTCGGATTTCCTCGGTGGATTTTTCGCGGAAGTAGATGGCCGCCATAAACCCAAGTACCACAGAGAAGGGCACACCGAAAAAAATTGGCATCGCCGAACGGAGGTAATATGCTCCTGTGATAAAGATCAGGGTGCTTACCACAAATGTCAATATACCTGGAACGGCATTGAAGCGGGAACGGATTTCATTGGAACGTTCTTTTTCCAATTCTTCCACTTCCATATTTTTGACATCGGCATTCAGTTTTGCAATCAACTCGGGTTTGAGTTTGTTATTGAGTTCTGGATGTTTGGGATTGGAAAGTTTATGGTTGATAATTTTAGCATAACCCAATTGTTTTTTGTATTCTGGATTGGTTCTGCCCTCAAACGCTAGTTTGTGGATGACTGCTGCCATATAACCATGATCTACTACATAATAAACAGATCTGCCATCAGGAAGTTTTTCTTCATAATAAGAATGGTCTGAGAACACATCGTCTTTCAAACGTTTGATGTATTCGTCTGCTTTTTCTTCTGAGGTGATTCCTGCCTTCGCGACTTCTTCTTCGAAGTCGATTCGAAGGAGTGTGTTATGATTTTTAGTGTGTTCTGGAATTTTGCTGATTACTGCATTTTTTACAGTTCCGTAAATGCTATCATCCTTACGAGTCAGAACGGATCCTTTTTCTTCCGATAGTCTTTTTAGGATTTTTACACTGAGTTCAATCGTTTCTTTGATGGATAGAGCTCTGTTTCCTTTTTCTACCGGATAAGGAAAGTTTTCGATAACGGATAAAAACTTTTTTACTTCTTCTTCAGGATTCATTTTAGAATCTAAGGAAGTAAATTTTGGCTTAGATATATAATCACTAAAGGAAGCTAAGAAGGATTCATACTTTGCATCTTTGGCTAGTTTTGTGAGTTGTTCTTTTGTAAAATGTTCCAATCCATTCATATGAGCCAGGATTTGGTTTACAACTTCTGGTAAACGTTTGAAACTTCCATCGGGCAAAATATTTAGTTCATCAATGACAATGTGATAATCAGTGAGAACAGAAAGTGCCAAGTTTTGTTCCCGTGCAAAGTCAGTGAAGTCTTGGAGAAAGTCTGGCATGGGAATATAAGGCAAATTTCCAAATCCCTTTCTCACCAGTGAGGAGATTTCTGCTTCCAAAGAACCGAGTTTGGGATACAACCAAGTGTTTCCCTCTTTGTTTTTTTGTAAGAGTAAAGATCCAGGATTGTCTTCATCCCAGTTCCTTCCTTTTTTGGCACGGTTTTCTAAAAGGACTTTGATGAGGTCTTGTGAAAATCGAAAACAAGCCTGTCTATAGGGTTGTGTGTCCGTTTTGTTTTCGTTCTGCGGTGCCACAAGTGCTATTTTAGAAGAGATTTTGCTGCCAGTACGAATGAGGTAAGGATAGGCGTAAGCGGCACGATTTTGACCTCGATGGTCTATGTCTAAAATTTGACGGAGGGCATGGTGGATGGAACTTTCAGTCCGGCCTTGTGTTCCTAGGTTTGTGTACTTCCCCAAAGCTTCGGGAAGTTTATCCACGGTCATTAGATACGATGCATGTTTTTCTTTGCTGCCGTGTTTTTCTAAACGTTTGTGCCAGTCTTTGAGTTCATCTAAGATACAACGTGCTGTGGGTGTAAGACTTCCCACTGAATCAGACAAAAAGATGTAGGACTGTGCGGATGGTCTATCGGCAGAACTTTCCTCTTTGGATGAGGAGTTCTCTACGACTGTGTCTGATAGATCAATGCTGTCTTCGCTCATTTGGATTTTGCCTGGTGAGAGGCCACAATTTCCGCTAGGATATGGGCTCCCCTGGCTAATTCTTCTTCCTTACGGCAATATGTCAAACGTATGCAATCTTGAGTGTGCGAAAAATCTGAGTTTAATCCCGGAAAGAAATAATGTCCTGAAACAATAAAGAGCCGTTTATCTTTACAAAGGTGGTAAAGTTTGTGATTGGATACAGATAGATTTGGAAAACGAATCCAAAGAAAAAAACCACCCATAGGGTCATGGATTTCGTACTCAACACCTTGTTTTTGGAATTCCGATTCAAAGATAGAAACTGCAAGTTCTCTTTTTTTGTCATAAAACGGACGTAAGACGTTTTTTGCAAGGCGTGGAAGAATGTTCTTCCGAAATAGGATGTCCATCATATACACACCGAGATTTCCCACTGCTAAATTGCCTACCGCGGCATACGAAGAAAGAGTTTCAATTGTCTCTGGATTCGAAATGATGATCCCTAAACGAACTCCCGGCAGCCCAATTTTGGAAAAACTGAGTGAGAGAGTTCTCCCATCCCGATAAGTGACAGGTTCTTCCTCTCCAATTAAGTTGGGAAATGGGTTTCCATAAGCTAAGTCAATGAGGAGGGGAATCGATTCCTTTTGGGTTCTTTCTTCCATCCAATGAATGTCTTTTAGAGACAGAATATTTCCTGTAGGATTGGTAGGGCGAGAAAGAGCAACACAACCTACACTCGACAAATCAAAATCAGTTTTGTTTAATCCATAACGAAACCTGTGGTTCCCTGTCGGAATCACTTCGGGTTTGGTTGCCACAAAGGCATCGGCTTCGATGGATTGGTCCGCATAACCAATGTATTCTGGCACAATGGGAAGAAGGATTTTTTTGAAACTCCCATCTGTCATTTTGCCGGAATGGATGTTGAGTAAATACGCATAGGCATTTTGGCTTCCATTCAAAAAAGCTATGTTGTCTTTAGTGAGCCTTGCCTCCAAATGCGAAGATAAGTATTCTGCAGCGAGGGTGCGAAAACGTTCATTCCCAATGGGAGCTTGGTAGTCGCCGAGAAGTGCCGTAAGCGAAGGGTCTTTAGCCAGGGAGAGAAAACAATCGGCAAAAATTTCTTCTGCTTCTGCAATATGCGCCGGATTTCCGCCGCCGAGTAGGATTTCGTCTGGATGGCCTGTGACTTGGCCCAGATCTTCCATCAGGGATCGGATTCCCTGGTTTTGGCGGAGGCGAGTGGCCCAAAGAGAAGAAAAAGAATCCGTCATGGGGGTCATATTCACCAGACTTTCCGCATCCAGAACCCTTTTTCTAAGGGAATTCTAAAATTATGTTCGCATTTCGAAAAATGAAGTGACATAATTCGGAAACAGGGTATTTAAGTGACATAATATAGAGGAGTGCTGTTGGATGAGCACCGAAACAATACAAAGACCCATTCGAAAAGAAAAAGATATCGAATTTTTTAAACCTACCCTTTCTCGGGAAGACCTGAAAGGTGTTTTGGAATGTCTCGTAGACGAACATCTTTCTACGGGTGAAATTGTGGAAAGATTTGAAAAAACGTTCTGTCACACTTTTAAAATCAAACATGCTATCTCTTCTAATTCCCTTACCTCGGCATACCATTTAGCATTACTTGCGTTAGGTGTAAAAGCAGGAGACTCGGTTCTCCTTTCTAGTTATGCTCCGATCTCTGCTTTGGATGCCATTTTCCTTTTGCAAGCAAAACCAGTGCTTGTGGATTTGAAACGAAATTCCTTCCATCCATGTCCTGAAGAATTCCTTCGCAAAAAAAATGAATCGGGTGCTCGTTTCGCTCTTTTTGATCATAGTTTTGGATCTCTCATTCGTTTGAGTGATTATTCCATCGAAGGTTTGGAAGTTTTAGAAGACTTTACTGAGGCCATTGGGGCAACTTCCGAAACCATAAGTGTAGGAAAACAATCCAGACTTGCGATATGTGGACTCAGTGCAGAAAACATCATTACCACTGGAAACGGTGCGATGATCATTACTTCAGAAGTTTCTCTTTCCAATGCAGTAAAGTCATACAAATCGGGTCCTTCCGCAAAACGTAACTTTGGTGAACCAAAGTATGATTACAATTTGGTAGATTACCAAGCAGCTCTTGGAATTGAACAACTTTCCAAACTGGGTGTGATCTTGGAACGTAAGAAAAAAATCGCCTCTGCTTATTTACAAGCGGTTCAAAATTCTCGGCTAGAAACCTACTTCCAAAATCCAACAGAAGATACCTTCCAAAGATTTCCTATAGTTGTCTCGGGACAAAACTACGAAGAGATCCAAAGATATTTTAAATCCATCCATATCGGAACTCAAAGAACTGTGGATGAACCACTTCACCGTGTATTGGAAGTGAACCCTTTGGAATTTCCTAATGCAGAACGTCTTTACCAACGAGGGCATTGTATACCGATTTATCCTAACCTAACAAAAGATAACGTACAACGGATCGCAACAGCCATCCGACGCATCTATTGATTGGCACAGGTTCTCTATTATCTAGACTCACTTTTTGAGTATAGATTACCCCTTAATCCCTTAAATTTAGATTCCTCCCTCAAACGGAGGAATCGTTGTTTAGAGAAGATGTTCTTTCCGATCTCAAGGGAAGAAGATTTTATCCTTGTAGAAGAATTACCGAGCGAGGAACTCTTTTCTCATTGGAAGGAATCTGGCCTCACACCAGGGACCCCCATCCAAGACGGTGCTCTTCTGGGAGAAGTGACCTTAGTGGAATGGGGATGTCGGAATGAATGGTATGAAGGTAGGCTTCTCGAAGATCCCATTCGCATTGAAACTTCGCGGTATCTCAATTCCAAAATCACACAACTGGATTTTCGAAAACACCACTCTCCTCTACCGGCAAAGGTAATTTCTTCCGAAGAACATCTGTTTGCTGAACTAGAAGAATCAAAACTTCCCATCGTTCTCAAAAGTGAATTTGGTCTTGCTGGCAGAAATCATATCATTTTTAAATCGGCTTCTGATTCCTGGAAGATGTCACAAGTAAACAAAAAGCTATTTGGTTTTCCTATCATCGCTGAGTTTTGGGTAGGGGAGGAAAGGTTTTTTGATTTTTCCACTCTTTGGGATGTTCGGGATGGGGAATTCTTTTATCTCACTGCTACGGCCATGCTCATTGATAAGGAAGGGGTGTTTCGGGGGATTCGGATTGGAGGTTCTGAGTTTCCTTACTCCGCCTCCTTTTTGCCACCAGTGATGGATTTGGTTCGCGATGTCAAAGGCCTTATCCCCAAAGAATATTCTGGTCCTTGTGCCATTGATGGATTTTTGTATAGGGAAGAAGGAACTGTAAAAATCCAACCAGTTTCCGAGTTTAACTTTCGTTATTCGATAGGTCGCATTCTCTTTGAAGTTCGTAAAAAAAGAAATGTTAAACAGGAAGTGGTAAGTGGAATTTTGATTTTGCCTTATCCCAAACAAGGTTCGCTCGATGAGTGGACTACCCTCAAACGGCTTGAAAAAGAGTTAGATATAATGATGATTCTGCTAACTCCCGTTAGAGATTTATCGGGCAAACCTTACCAAAATACTGTATTGTATTTTGAAACCACGGAAGAAAAGGAACCTTCCGTGGTGGAATCCATTTGGTTGTCTTGGATGGATTAATGGAAAGAGTCAAATCGTCGTCTTAAACTCCGTCTCTGTTCGAGATAAATTCATGTTTTCCATTAATTTCTAACGTAGGATCCGATGGATTTCCGCGACGTTTGATTTCTAAAATATCAGTATTGGTAAGAGGAAGAGTTGCCTCTAAACTTACGATGACTTTGTCTCCTTTTTCCGTCCAAGTACATAACATCTTAGCTGTTTCGTACCCCATCTCACAAGTTCCATCGTTATGAAGTTGGATCCTTGCTATATTTGATTTTGTTTTCCACTTACCAATGGCCCATGTATTTTTAGGAGGAATGAGGGCTGATCCCGCTTGTTCTGAATTGAATACCACTTCTGCGATGGCTGTATTTTCGGGGTTAGTTCCTTTATATACTTCTTGGATAGTGAGAGAGATTTCTCTAGCCCGAAGTTCGGATTTGAATTCTATCCTTTGGAGAGACAAACTATCTTTCAGAGTGATAATTTCTTCATTTCCCTCTTCTGTGGAAATTTTTAGTTTTTTGATTCGATTGTTTGTCGCCCAAAGTTTTGGATCACCAAATCCATTGTAGATGGATAAAGAACGAAAGTTGATAGGTGACTTGTATTTGATTTGTAAGGATTCGCCAATTCCTTCGCCATCCGCACCTTCGACCCAACTGGTTTTGAGTTTTCCATCCATAGCAAAGATGGGTGTGTATTTTTTTGACTTTGGTAACAATTGACTCGTGGAAGTAATACTCGGAGGATTGAGTGGTCCGGCAAAGATCGGCAAGCAGATAGCGCCGATGAGTAGGGAAGTTTTTGAAAAAGAAAACTGCATACACAAAATGATATGTATCTAAAATTTTGAGCAAGTAGGAAATAAATTAAATGAATGAACCTTGGGATTACTACACAGTCTATGTTACTTTTTCCTCTGAAGAGGAGGCAAAAAAAATCGCCAAAATTGTTGTTACTGAACGGTTGGCTGCTTGTGCCAACATCTTCAAGGGAATGGATTCCATTTACGTTTGGAAAGATGTTTTGGAAGAGTCAACAGAAGTTGTTTGTTTATATAAAACAACAAAGGAGAAGTCGGAGCTTTTAATGCAGAGAATCAAAGAATTACATTCTTATGAAACTCCCTGCATTGTTTTGTGGCCTATTGTTTCAGGAAATCCCGATTATTTGGATTGGGTTCGAAACTCTTTATAGAACTCTTTAATTCTATCGAATAACAATTCCAGTCCTAATTCTTTACGCCACGTAAGAAAAGAATCGGGCATTTGAACCGATGCAAACCAAGGATAGGCGGGGGATTCTTTTGGTTCTGCAAGCATACCCATAAGACTTGCTACCGTTAAATCGACTCGTCCGAAAGAATCTCCATTGAAGAATTTTCTGCTCTTGTATATTTCTAGTAGTTCTTTGGAACCTTCATCTAAAGATTGTTTTACGACTTCCAAATTTTTTGGAGTGATTTTGTATCTTCTTTTGAGAGATAAGGCAATCAAATCAAAATGCTCTGGAGGTCCTACCGTTTCACTAAGTGAAACAGGTTTTAATAAAAACAATTTCCCTACAATATCTGGATAATCTAGGATAAAGTGATATAAAAGTGTTTGTAAACTTTTTCCGATTTGTGTGTCTATTTTCTCTTCCATCAGTTTTTCTTCTGCTGATGCTTTGTGACCAAAAGCTTTTTCTTCCACTAAATCTAAAATGTTCCCTGAACCTTGAATGATACCTGTCTCCGTCTCTAAAACTGGCACATAAAGATCATTCACAAGAGGTTTTAACGTTTGGATGTGTTGTCCGGGAACCAGTGGATTTAGTTGGTAGGGATAATTTGCAAGATCCAATGCCCACCTTGCTTTTTCAGAAAAATGAGAGATGGGAAAAGTATATAAGGTTGAACTCATGTGTCGAAGTTTGCAGATAAGAAATCATTCGGCAATCAAGTTTTTTGTCATGGAAAATGGATTGTCTTCTAAGTGTTCCTATCTTTAATATGATTCCTGTTTTATGAGATTTAGTTTTTTCATCCTATTTTTGGTTTGTCCTATTGGATTTTTAATTGCCAAAGAACATTCAGAATTCTGCTCCATGGAAAGACTTTGTGTTATTTATGTTCAGGACAAAACGGGAGTCGACATCTACTTCCAAAACAAAATAGCTATCGATGAAACCTATACAACTATTTCTGTCAATGCAACTTCCACGAATATGAAAAGTTCTCTAAAACTCCCTTTGGTTACGGTATTAAAAGGTCCCAAACGTAAAAAACTCTTCCGTCTGAAAGTAAATAAACCTAACAAACGCTGGGTCTATCAAATCAAATATAAATGGATTCTTGGTAATTATTCCGTTTCTCATGATCCAAAAACTGTTTACGACCTACCCTTTGAGAAGGGAATGAAAGTTCGTATCTATCAGGGTTATAAGGGAATCAAAAGCCATCAAGGTGACAATCGTTATTCGATTGATTTTGGATTGAAAGAAGGTGATTTGATTACAGCCGCGAGAGATGGCATTGTGATCGATACGGAACAAAAAAATAACGAGGGTGGATTTGAAATGAAATATATCCACTCAGCAAATTATATAAAGATTCTCCATGAGGATGGAACGATTGGTCAATACGCTCACCTCCGTTATATGGGTGTTCTTGTCAAACGTGGACAACGAGTTGCTGCTGGAACTCCTATTGGATATGCTGGTAGTACTGGATTTAGTGACGGTCCTCATTTACATTTTGAAGTGTACAAGCCAACTCCCAACTTACGCAAAAAAACAATTCCGACATTGTTTCGAACAGAGTCCTCCGAGGGGGAACTTGTCTCGGAGGGACAACTCCATTGGCGAAGAGATCCAAATGCACCTATGGTTAAGATTGTTTCTGATATAGAGGAAATCCAAATCTGTGAATCGATTCAAAATTTGGAACGTTTAGGCTGTAATGGTACATCTTTTGCGAAAGGTTCTCCTCTCTACTTTTATATTCCTCTTTTGAAACCATCTCGTTACAAGATACAAATTTCCGTTCGTAAAAATGGAACCTCTATTTTGAAATTGTATAATTGGGAGACAAATCCTGAATGGTGGGATACCTATTTAGATGTCCAATTGGAAGATCCTTCGGAATCTATGGAAGGGGATTGGACTGCAACTATCTCTATAGATGGCATTGTCCAAAAAGAAATTGAATTTCAAGTAACGAGTGTAAAGTGATCAGGTTTTTATTTATTTTATTGTTTTTGGGTTTTTCCTTTGGATTGTATGCGGAAACCAATGTTACGGAAGAATGCAATCAAGAATGGATTTGTCTTATTCAAACAAAGGATGAAGATGGAATTGAGCTGTCCATCCGTAACCACAATCCTAATCCTAAAATTACAAATTCCGTTTTGCTCAATGCCACCCTTATCAATTTTAAAACAGATTTAGTTTTCCCATACTTTGTTGTAGTTAAGGGACCAGCTCCAGTATATATAACAAAATTTCTATTAGAAGACAAAACCAAAAATGCCTTCCATTCTTTTTCCTTTCGTGTAAGGCCAGGTGATTGGGATAGCATTCATGATGATTCTGTGAGTTATCTATTGCCTTTTAGTCCAGAAATTCGTGCAAAGGTAGTACAGGGATACAATGGATCGGTTACTCATTTTGGTAACTTCGCCTATTCTATCGATTTTGGAATCCCTGTAGGCACTCCAGTTCATGCGGCAAGAAAAGGTTACGTAATGGCAACTGAGGCACGTTATTCGGAAGGTGGGTTTCGAAGGGATTTATTATCAAAGGCTAATTTTATCATCATCCAACATGAGGATGGAACTTTGGGGAATTATGCCCACCTAATGAAAAATGGTGTTGTTGTAAAACTGGGAGATATGGTAGAAGCCGGGCAATTGATTGGATACTCGGGTAACACTGGTTATACGCAAGGGCCTCACCTACATTTCGAAGTACATAAACCAAATCGTCAATTAGAAGTAACAACAATCCCAACTGTGTTTAAAACACAATATTCCGATAGGGACACTCTAAATGAATATTATATGTATTGGCATCCGCGTGTAGGCATCAATACCAAAACCGACATACTAGAAGAAGACATTCAAATTTGTAAGTTAACAACAAAACGAGAAAAGACACAATGCGGTGAAACTTCTTTTCAGTTGGGTGAGAACTTTTTGGTCTCCTTGGAGTTTGTCAGGCCAGGAAACCAACGGATTGAGGTAGATATATCTATTGATGGAAAGGGTTTTGAGCCTATGAAACTGGACTGGGTCGCTCAAAGGAATTTGGCCTTTGAAGGTAGATACCTGTCGATTGCAAACAATCCCAAGTTTATTGGCCGTTGGAAGGTCCGAGTGAGGGTCAACGGAGAGGAAAAAAAGATTCTTTTTTTTGATGTAAAAGCATAAGCGTTTGACAAGTAAATGTATGTATAGTAGATTGGCTATGGGCTTTCCAAGACCTTTTGGTCGTTCTACTGGGGGTGCAAACCCCCATCTTTTTTCGCACTTAATTGCAGAAACATCTTCCCATTTTTGATTGCCTATCTAGTTTGAGATTCCTATGGAAATGGATGAATCTTTGAATGTACTCGGTGGACCCCTGGCTCCTTGTTCCACTCATCCTCTGACTGGTTTTTTTAGGGATGGATGTTGTAATACATCCGATGATGACGTTGGTTCTCATACGGTTTGTGTTCTTGCAACAGAAGAATTTTTAGAATCCCAAAAACAAAGTGGCAATGACCTAATCACTCCTTGGCCACAATACGCTTTCCCGGGAGTAAAGCCCGGAGAACGTTGGTGCCTTTGCGCCTCTAGGTGGTTAGAAGCTTACCGCAACGGAGTTCCTCCAAAGGTCTTTCTTGAGTCCACCCACAAACGTGCGTTAGAGATCATTCCTTTGGAGTTACTCGAAAGATTTGCGGCGGACGATTTCGATTAGTTTGTTTTAAGAGCATCCAAATAGGCTCTTGTGTGTTTGGATGTATTACGTAAAAGGGATCCAAGAATATTATGTATCGGATGGTTTGGCTCATATAGGGTTTCGTACTTAGGAATTTCTAAATGTTCCAGTTGCTCATCCATTGGTTCGCCAGCATCATAAGCTTCTTTACAAACATTTCCCCGTAAAGCATCCATTCCCTGCCATTCGATTTGGTCCTTTTCTGAAAATCCCGTGATGGAACTTGCGACAGAGTGGTTCCAGTTTTTTGTTTCGATTAAGTTTCGAATCAAATAGTATTGATATTCTTCGATTAAAGTATGTCTTCCTGAAACAAACCGGATCATATTATCTTTTGGGGATTGGTATCCCACAATAGATACAAGTTGTACGCCAATTTGTTTTGCCGCACTGACTCTTGGTAGTACGGAGGAGTGGTAAGGTTGTGTGAGGTCCTGGATATAATGCAAGGCCCAACCAGCAAAACGGTAGCCCCAATAAGGATGGCCTGTTCGGAATGCTAAATTGGAAAGCTCTGTAAATTGGTGGATACGGTATTCGGGATAGGTTCGTTTTAGAAAACCGGCAAGGGCAAAGATGATTCCAGGTTCATAAAAGAATCCCATGTGGAAAGGAGCTTGTGAGGAAAACTCAACGGCTGGATTTCCGAATGGTTGGCTTCCAAACCCATAAATTTTCCCCACTTCACTTGCGCTATCTTCAAATAAATACAAATCTAAATCATAGTCAGGTTCATCCGTGGCTGAAATCAAAACTTCATCAGCACCGATGGTTTGCCCTTCTTGAAGGGCTAAAAAAGTTTCGTTTCCCAATTTCCCTTTGTCATTTAGTGTTGTGAGTTGGTTTAATGGAAGTTTGGTTCCATTTCTTTTGAGAACTGATTGGATGTACAAGGCTGCTTTGTGGTTGGGATTGACACGAAGGGCTTTATAAAAACTGACTACAAGGTCGGCATCCTTTGTTGTTTTTGAAAATTTCAAACTTTCGTTTGTGGGTGTTAGGTGTGGAAGTTGTTTCAGAGCCCATTCTTCTGAAAGAGACAAACTGTCTTGAATCGAGGATTTTTCCTTTGATAAAAAAGTTTTTAAAGATTCTACTTTGACTTTGGGTGCGTTTTTATCCTTCCAATGGTCCTTTAAGATTAGATAGGTAATTCCTGCATGGTTGTTCCAGGCAAATAGGGGTAATGTAAAAGTCAAAATTAGAATAGTTGTGAAGAATTGTTTCATAGTGTTTATGGGTTTTCCTTTCTTTGGAATTTGGTTCCATTCCATATATATTCTGAATTGTAGTATTCGTGAGTTTTGGAGTTATCGATATCGAATATATGTGTTAACTCTTGGATTGTATTGGTTTTTCCTTTGGTAACCTTTCTTTTTGTTTTTTTATCTTCGGGTAATGTTTCCCCTGGAAATACCAACCATGACTCGCCGCAGGAAGGTGGATCGCAGGATCCGTGGTTCCAAGAAAAATGGGATACTAATTTTGAATCGGAAGTGATGCTGATCAATTGTTCACTAGTAGATCCATTTTCGATTTCAGAAAAAACAAAATATGATAATCCGAATAAAAACTTAGGACTCGGTGAAAATTGTGAAGCAGGGTAGATTTTATGATTCCAGCTTTCGTTACTGACGGCACCAGCTTCCCATTTGGATTGAGATAGAAGTTTATCACCTTGGATTAGTTTTAATTCAAGTGTGCGACGTTTGACTCCTAAGTTTCTGCATAAGATTGTGTTCTGTTCCAAAGGGAAGGAGTAGTCGGCAATCAGTCCACCCCAGATAAAACCAGTGTCCTTCTCAGATTTCACTTTGTACCAATACTCTTTTACTGAATCTTGTTCCATGATTTGGTTCGTTTTTGCGAGAATGGTGACTACAGCTCCCATCGAAAGTTTCTTTTTGACTTTTGATTTCAGGTTATCGGATTCTCTTAAATTGACATTGTCACCAAATATGCGATAGGTGGAGCCAATGGTTTTTTCATGGATGTAGTCATCCCAATGACTTTGTGGAAAGAGGGGAAAAACAAATATAACTAGTAGAAGGTATCGAAAAGTTTTGTAACCTGACATAGTGCAAAAAATAGGGAACAGACTACCAATAGTCGATCTCTTTTCCAAAGGAATGGTATTTTTCTCGAAACGATAGGTCGATAATAGTTTTGTAGGCTTTGTCATCGGAAAGGAATTGAATGATACTCGCACAGGTAATGAAATCGTATTCAATGGACCAAATCCGAATCTTGGAAGAGAGAATGAATGCCTATGAAACTTGGGTGTTTGTGCTTATCTTGCTCGTTGCCGTACTTATCCTAATTACTGTCATGCAAAGGCTGACGATTGCTAAATTAAGATCATTAGAAGCATTCAAATCAAAATCGATTTCAAAAGGTGTAAGTTCTGCAATGAATCAGAATCCATCGAGTTTGGCCGAAGTTCCTATTGCGGATATCCATACCATTACACAGACACCAATCCATTCTGCAATGATCATCCAAGGTAAGGATTTACCTGATCCTGGTTTGGTTTTTAAATATGTAATTCCAATATCGGAAGGTAAGGTCATTACAATTGGCCAAAGAGAAGGGAACGTTGTTACCAGGTCCACTGAAGTCTTAGATCACCACCTAACGATTGATATAAAAGCAGTAGATATATCTAACTTTGAAATTCTATCTTACAGTTTGGAATTCAGAAGAGAAGGAAAAGTTTTGTTACAACTTCCCGGAGCCAAGGACTTCCACGAAATGGGTGTGAAACAAAGGATTCATATTTCTAAGTCTTTATCTTTTGAAGAAGAACCTTGCTTTGAATCTCTGGATAACAATCAGCCTTTACGATTCCGAATCGGAAGTCGACTCAATGTAAATGGAAGGTTTAAAACGGGATATTTTGAGTTTCATTTGTTTGCCAAAGATGTGTTTGAAAAAACGAAAAACGGAAACAAACGAATTGAAAAACATTTTTATCTGAAGTTGTTTAAGATCTTTCCTGGATATGATACGGCTGGGCAAACGAAAGAAGGGCTTGTTCCGATGCTTGGACGGTTTGAGGGGTAGGGGTGTGAATCTTTATATCCCCGCCCTGATTTGGGTGGGGAACTAGACCCGCCTCCCAATGCACACCTATTACCACATCCCCTTTTTCCTTACAAATTTATTTCCCAAATTCAAAATTTCTTTTTAAATAAGTTCACCTTTTTGTAAACTATGGATCTCTAATTTTACATTGTGACGGCTTCGCATTTCATACTCATCAAAGAAGAAATCTGTATGGAAGAGCCGAATGTTTTCGATAAAATGATTCAATACTTGGATTCTTCCCTTTTGGTAGTCTTCGCTAGAAAATATCGAATACTCTTTGCGAATGTTTTTTGCATATTTGTAGTATTTGGATTCTTCGCTTCCCAAAATGGAAATATCAATATCTAAAAAGAAAGATGTATCTGGATGGCATTTGTCACCTAATCGATGTGATTTGGTTGCCAGAATATGTTCTATGCAAATTTCAATCCGTTCCTGTGAAATTCCTAATTCGGATAATCTATCTTTGGCGATCTTTGCACTTTCTTCCTCATTGGTTTTGGAAGTGACATCATAAATCAAATCATGATAGAATAAGGCAAAGAGTGCGATCTCTGGATCTTGTAATTCCTTAGATACCGAATCAAATTCCCCTAACATTTGGTAGAGATGATTTAGGCTGTGGTAGGTGCGGTGGGGTTCCGAGTAGTGGGATCTAATTTCTTCCCAGAGGGAATCTTTCTGAGATACAGAGATGTCTTTGTTATCTTGGAGCAGGGCTTGGAATCTTGATTTACATTTCTCTTCGATCTTCATGGGAATACCTTCTGTCAAAGAGTGATACAATTTAGATTCCGTAGTTATCGTTTCTCCAATTCGAATGTGGATAGATCAATGAATTGAGAGGCATTTCCGTGTATATCGATACCGACGGGATAACCAGTCTCATCTAAATCGACATTAATATCTTGGGAAATTTCTTTCGTTTCAAAAGCTACCTTTTTTGATAAATCAATGTAGAGAGAATCTGTTTCTGGATAATATGTAATCTTCATGGTTTGAAACCTCTGTCAAAGAATGCATTGTGAATTGTCATCTCATCTTCCAACAGTATGACTCTAAGGTATTTTCTCGAAGGGTCAATCCATTTCCAAAGACGTATCCTTCCGTCTTCCTGTATTTCCTTATAATCCGGAAAGTGATAGGTTTGTAATATCCATTCTAATTGGATTTCAGGGCGTTTTTTTAGGACTTCATTTTGAAAGTACGGAGTAAATTTCACTCACATACTAGGGTAGTTGACTATATCCTACGGTTCCCCTTTCCCCATAAAAAAAGCCAAGGTTTCCCTTGGCTTTTTACTTCGATCATTTGATCGAAACGTATCGAATCTTAAATTCGATTACGCTCTTTCTACGATCATAGATCCTGCGATCCCACCGTGTGCACATGCAGTCACAAGCACCTTTTTCACGTCTTTGTTTTCTTCAAAGTCCATGATGGCGTTGTGAAGGAGTCTCACACCAGTAGCACCAAACGGGTGTCCAATGGAGATAGATCCACCGTTCGGGTTGATTTTTTTCTCATCAAATTTCTTTTCCCAGTCAAGACCAGTTCTAGTTTTGATTTCTTCAAGAGCCGCAACTGCAGTCGCAGCAAACGCTTCGTGGATTTCGATGATGTCGATGTTTTCGATTTTATCACCTGTTTCTGCAAGAAGAGCTATGGTTGCTTCTGCTTGGCCAAGACCCATTAGGTTTGGATCCACACCGCGCATGTTAAAACCGTTGATATAAGCTTTTGGAGTCAGACCTAATTTTTTAGCTGCATCTTCAGAAGCTACAATGATACCAGCCGCTCCATCAGAACGTGGGCTTGCATTGAAGATTGAAAGAGTAGGTCCATGTGATTTCTTTAAGTATTTGCTGTATTTTTCTTTGAACTGGTCAAATTTCATTTGAGGGTTGTCAAAGAGTAACATCGCACGACCCATACGAGTTGGGTTTTTTACAAGACCTTCACGAAGAAGAACTGCTTCGTCAGCTTGTAACATATTTCCTTCATCGTCTTTCACTTCCATAATGTATGGTTTGTAACGACCTTCTTGAGTCGCATCAAAGGCACGTTTGAAAGATTCGTAAGCTACTTTGTCTTGTGTTTCGCGTGGAAGGGCATAGTTTTGAGCGAGGATTTCTGCCGTTACTTGCATACCAAAAGAAGTTTCGCCATCACCAAGTCCATCTTCCAATGTATCACGAAGTTCTACACCTTCAGGAAGGTCATTCGGAAGAAGTTTTGTAAGAGCATCCAAACTGTTTGTTTTTTTGTTAAGGCGAGCGTTTTTCACAACGAATGGCATAGAAGTTTGCGATTCTTCACCAATCACGAGAAATACTTTTCCTTCACCAAGTGAAATACGTCGAGTTGCTTCTGCTACTGCTTCCAAACCGGAGACACAGTTGTTTGCAACAGTAAGGCAAGGAATTTCCATAGGAAGTCCAAGTAAGTTTGCAATCACACGTGCCGAGTTTGGTGCGTTAGAAAAACCTTCACCAACGATCACACCGTCGATATCAGTAGGTTTCAAACCACTGCGTTTCATAACTTCTTCACCTACGATTTTTCCGAGGTGGTGTCCTGAGTACTGTGAGAGCGCCTTGCCAATTTGAGCAAAAGGAGTTCGTGCTGGTGCTGCGAGTACTATCTTTTGTGTTACTTTCATAAAAATTCCTTCTTCCTTTCTTTAGACTAAAACTTTAGTTACCTTTAAAATTACTTCGCAAGCCACTTCATCATAGAACGTAGTTTTGTTCCTACGGCTTCGATCGGGTGAGCAGCATTTTTTTCTTTGAGTTTTTTGTATTCAGGGTATCCAGCTTTTGTATCGGCCATCCAACGTTTAGCGAACGCTGCACCTTTATCTTTTTGGATATCAGTGAGAACATCCTTCATACGAGCTTTGACTCCTGCATCAATGATGCGTGGTCCGCTGATATAATCTCCATACTCTGCAGTATCAGAAATGGAATAACGCATACGTGCCAGTCCACCTTCATAAATCAAATCAGTGATGAGTTTGACTTCATGTAAACATTCGAAGTAAGCGATCTCTGGATCGTATCCCGCTTCCGTCAAAGTTTCAAATCCACTCATGATGAGGTTTGCAACACCACCACAAAGAACTACTTGTTCTCCGAAGAGGTCAGTTTCTGTTTCTTCACGGAAAGATGTTTCTAAAATTCCTGCTCTTCCTCCACCTACGCCACTAGCGTGTGCGAGAGCGCGAGCTTTTGCTTGGCCCGTTGCATCTTGGTAGATCGCAATTAAGCAAGGAACTCCACCACCTTCTGTGTAAACACGGCGAACCAAATGTCCTGGACCTTTTGGCGCTACCATATACACGTCTACGTTTTTTGGAGGAGTGATAAGATCGTAATGGATGTTAAATCCATGAGAGAATACAAGAGCCTTTCCTTCAGTAAGGTTCGGTTCAATATCCGCCTTATACATGTCAGCTTGGATGGTGTCTGGAGCGAGGATCTGAATGATGTCTGCTTTTTTTGCAGCTTCCGCAACACTGAAAACTTCAAAACCAGCTTCTTTCGCTTCTTTTACTGATTTGGATCCGTCGCGAAGTCCGATGATGACTTTCAAACCAGAATCTTTCATGTTTTGAGCTTGGGCGTGACCTTGGCTTCCGTAGCCAATCACTGCAATGGTTTTACCTTTAAGGAGATTTAGATCGCAACTGTCGTCGTAATAGATATTTGCCATGGATGGGCACACTTCCTGCGGAAAATTTAACTTATTTTTCCATCATTTTTAACTATAACGAGGGAAACAAGAACGAATTAGGGCGCCTTTCCTTGCTGGTTCCGGACTCCGCGTTCGCTTCGGTCCTTCGGACGGCTGACGCCTCCTCCACATCAAGGGCGCGTAAGAGACATAATATTTTTCTACTTCCCTTCAACTATTTTGATCCAACACAAACCATGCGCATAGGTGTTAACCGCAAATGCGGAAACCCTCCATTGGAGAATCGGATCCGAACCCCTATACTGGATTCATGATGAACAGAATCAATTTTGAATCCGTGGAAAAACTGAACCGTCAAAGGCTCGTTAGGTTTTTTTGTTCCTTATTTTTTGTGAGTGGTTTGGCCCTCGTCGGAGGAGGTTGTGTCAGTCCTGATCTCGTCCACGACTCCTATTATGCAAGGCATCCGAGTCAGAATGGCCACAACTACCGCGATTACCCCTATCCCTACCAAGGATCTAGAGGAAGTTATGGGGTTCCGTATCCCTATCATGGCGGAGGGAACCAGTTCCAAGTCCCCAGAACCCACGGAGGCGGTGGCCACAATCCCCTTCATGTTCCTGCGGGTAGATACCACAATATGGGCAATCCCGGGAAATGGAGGTTATAGACCTTGGATCCTTTGAAAATTTGTAAACTCTCTTCGGACTTACTTGTGTTATACCGTACAATCTGTCCGAAGAGAACGAAATCTCGCCATCGTTTGGTGACTTCATTTCGTTATTTTCTTCTTCTCTCCACTTTTCTTTTGATCGGATGTGCAAGCCTCCTTCCACCAGAAAGGAGGATATATCCTAAGAATCCTGTCACTCTTCCGGAAGGAATGGACATCCACCAGTGGATGGATGCAAAAGAGAAACAGTTTCCCAACAGATTGGGAGCCAGTCAAATTGCTAACGATGAATATAAATTCACTTACTTCCGTAAAGAATTCACAGCCCTCGGTTCTTTTCGAGCATGCACTGGATTGGTTCGGAGTATAAATCCCAAGCAAGTTGAATTCTATAATCTCGTTTCGATGATCAACCACGGTGACTATACAATAAACAGGAGATCAAAAGGTGGAGACTTGGGTCCCATGAGTGAAAAGGAAAGAACAGAGATTCTACTTCCTTGTATCGAAGAATTTTTAGAATCTCCCCAAACAAAGGAATGAAGCATACGTGAAGTTTTTTTATTTTAGTTTATTCAGTTTATGTTTCCATTGTTCCTTTGCTAATTTAGATCGTGGTTTAAGAAATATCCCAAAAGATTCCACAAAAGGGAAAATCAGCGATACTGTTACGATTCTAAATCAAAACAGAATGTACTTTCGTAAAGAATATTCAGGTTCGGTAGAGGTTGGTCCGCTATTTGGAGAATCAGTGACTCAATATTTTGCAAATAAACAAATAGAGGTCGGTAAGTCTAGGTATCAGTGGAAAGAAATTTACATTCACAATATCGATGATAAAGATTTCCAACTGACAAATGTAAAAACAGACTATGTATTCTTTGTTACGGCAGCTCGACCTCGAAGCAATTGGGAGGAAGGTAGTCTTATGCAATTATTACAAATGCTTACTTTCTGTATTGTCCCTTGCAAACAAAAAGTCGCTTTGGATGTTACGGTAAAGTTATATCATAAAAATAGTCTGGTCTCTGAAAAAGTAAGCACCCATTCCGGAACCCGTTATTTTAGCCCTTGGTATTTACCTGTTCCGTTTCTATTCGAAATGAGAGACTATGGAAATTTATCCCACGAACCGAGTATTTTCTCTACCTTGTATTTGAACGGTTTCCAAGAAGCAATCGACCAGATCTATTTGGATTTACCTAAAGAATGAAGTAACTAGAGGGCCTCGACTTTTTGATCTACACTTCCCGTATAACGAATGAGGCCAAAGGTCAAATCATCTTGGATGGCAGTGATCCCTCCGGAGAGTTGGATGACAGATTGGAAAACTTGGTCTCGAATTTCAATTAAGGGAAGGCTTCGCATCTCTCGAATCAAATGCAGGAGTCTTTCTTCCCCAAACATTTGAAAGGACTCCGGTGCCCTAGCTTCTGTTAGGCCATCGGTCAACATCACAATCAAATCCCCGGTTTCCAATTGGAATTTCTCTTCTTCGGCAAGGATGGCAAAAATCGGAGTGATGATCCTTCCCATCGGTTTCAAACTCACAAGGGCTCCCGACTTTCGGATGATAAAAAGAGGAAAGTGGCCGGCCCTGGCAAATGTCAGTGCCCCAGAATCGGTATGGAGATGGAGTAAACTGGCTGTTACAAAATGTTCCCGAAGATTGGGAATGATTTGGTTTCGAATCGATTCTAAATTTTCTTTTAGGTCGGAAGGGTCTTCCTTCCATTTATCCAGGGAGGTTTTGACAAGAGCACTGAGTAGGGCCGCAGGAATTCCGTGACCAGAAACATCACAAATAAAAACACCTAACTCTAGTTTTTCGGGTCTCCAAACAATATCATACAAATCTCCCCCCACTTTCATCATAGGAATATTTTTAAAAAGAATTTCCACACCTTCGGGAAAAACTTCCTTTTGAGGGAAAAGAGATTCTTGGATCCGTTTGGCCATATCCAATTGTTTTTCGATTTCTGTTCTTTGTTCTTCAATGACGGCAGTTCTTTCTAAAACTTTTTTTTCTAGTTCCTCGTTGGCTTTTTCTTTGAGTTCATTCAGAACTTGTAAGGATTTTAAAGAAGCGAGTTGTGCTCTTTCTCTTTCTCTGGTGGCTGTCACCAAAAAGTAAGCAATCCCACTGATACAAAACAAAAAGGCATCCAAAAAGATTAGGGAGTCGTTGATCGAAAGTCCTGTTTCATCTCTTCTCGCAAAAACCCCTTTTCCTTCGATGGTTAAGGATACGGCTGTGAATGCTAACACAACGGTTGCGAGTGTGGCACCAAACTGGCGAAAACGAATGCTTGTAACAATCACAAAAGGAATGGGTAAAAAGAGGAGAGGCCACTCATCGCTAAAAGCAATGGTTCCCGATATATACACCAAAATGATCCAAAGGAGTAGTTCGATTTGTTTACGAAGTTCCAACTTTAGTTTGGCTTTTGGATGGAACCAAACATAGAGTAGGGGGGCAACAATGAGAAATCCCAACATCTCTCCCGAGAACCAAGTAAAGAACACATTAAAATAAAGTTCTGTGGATAAAAAATCCCAATACCATAAACTGGTGACACCCATTACTGTGCTAATAAACGATCCAGGAATGGTTCCAATACTTAAGAAATAAATTAAGTTTTTAGTAGAGTAAATGGGATCTGTTTTTTCAGACACTCTTTGGATGATTCGATAGTTGATATAACTACTGAGTGTATTTCCAATTCCTATGATGAATGCTGTCGGTAAATGTGGATTATTAAAAAAATTAGCTAAGGTTGCTCCCAAATAAATTCCAGGTAAAGCAACCGGACCGAGAAGTAAAAGAGAAGCAAGACCCACACCTTCTGGGGGCCAAACGGGAGAAACTTGGCTATCTCTGATTCTAATTTGGAGAGTTTCTTTTGGTCTTGTTTGGATTTCTGTGGTTTCCCCGCTCCGACTGTCACTTCTGGAACTACAACCTGTTTTGGGGAACTTGGTTCACTTTCTAATTCCAAAGTATCGGTTTCTAAAAAGGAAGAGAAGGTTCCAATGTAATGGTCTAGTTTTCCCTCTTTTCGGAAGATCAGTAGGCTTTCTGCGGTTCGGTCTAAAAAATAACGATCGTGGGATACGATCACAACGGTTCCTGGAAATTCATCGAGGAAGGATTCCAAAACAGACAGTGTTTGAATGTCCAAATCATTGGTTGGTTCATCTAAGATCAGAAAGTTGGGACCTGTCATTAAGATCTGCACAAGAAAAAGTCTGCGCCTTTCGCCTCCCGAGAGTTTGGCGATGGGTGTGTATTGTAATTTCCCATCAAAGAGAAACCTTTCCAACATCTTGGCCGCAGAGATTTTTTCTCCTGATTCAGTTTCGATCATCTCACCCGCAACATCTTTGATATAATCGAGAACATTCCGATCCAGGGGAAGTTCGGAACTGGTTTGGTCAAAGTAACCCACCTTCGTATTCATCCCTGGTTTGATGTATCCACTATCAGGTGTAATACGGCCTGCCATTAAATTGAGGAGTGTGGATTTTCCAATTCCATTGGGTCCAATCACACCGAGTCTTTCTTTGGCTTTAAAAGTATAAGTAAAGTCATTGATGAGTAGTTTGTCCGCGATCCCTTTTTTCAGATTATGAATTTCTAAAATGGTTTTCCCTTGGCGTTTGGCCGCGACACTCAGTTCTAAATCTTTTTGTTCTTCGCGTTTTTCTCTATTTTGGAGTTCGCTGGCTCGTTCAATCCTTGCCTTTTGTTTTGTGGACCGGGCTTTCGGTTGGCGTTTCAACCACTTCACTTCTTGTTTGAGAAATTGTTTGATTTTATCTTCTTGTTTTTGAAGGGTTTCTTCTCTTTCTACTTTGCGTTCCAAATAAATAGAATAGTTCCCTTCGTATAGGAAATGACTCCCTCGATCGAGTTCCAAAATTTTATTCACAATCCGATCTAAAAAATAACGATCATGGGTGATGAGAATGATGGCTTTGTCAAGACCTGCCAAATAGTCTTCTAACCATAAAATGGATTTTACATCCAAATGGTTTGTGGGTTCATCCAAAATCAGTAAGTTACTTTCATCGATGAGGGACTTTGCCAGTTCTACTTTTTTAAGCATCCCCCCTGACAATTCAGACATCTTTCTTTCTAATTTCTCAACACCTAACTCTTTTAATATGGATTTAACTTGTTGTTCGTAATCCCAAGCGGACAGTCTATCCATTTCTTGAGAAATTTCTGTAAACTCATCATCTAACCCCTCGGCACCTTCACTCATTCGTTCACAAATGTCTTCATAACGGCGAATGGTTTTTACGAGTTTGTTATCACCTTTGTAGATATGATCGAGGATGGTTTCGTTCTGATCAAAAACAGGATTTTGGTCAAGGATGGAGATTTTAAGATTATTGTTTTTAATGATTTGGCCAGAGTCCGTTTCTTCTTTGCCGAGGATGGCTCGCAATAGGGTGGATTTGCCCGATCCATTGATACCAACAATGGCGAGTTTTTCTCCTTCACTGATAGAGAAATCAAGGTTTTGAAAGAGTTTTTTTTCGCCGATGGTTTTGGAAAGTTTGGAAACAGAGACTAGCACAATGTCCATGAGATGGAAATAGGGTCAAATGGACAATCTCATTCAATATTTTGGCATGAATGTACATCTGATTTATCGACTTTCATTTGGTTTTTGGTATCCTCCCTTTTTTAGAATTCTCTCATTTCGGCAAAACCTCTTAGTAGAGTGATATGTTATCGAACGGACAAGACGAATTATATACTTCCATTCTAAGCAGGCAATCCATCCCAGAATCCGTGGTGGGTGGCAAACAAGTCGCCAGTCGCTTTTTAGATGAATTGTTTTCCATTCTATTTTCGGGATACCATTCTGAACGTAACTTTACTTCCAAAGACCAAATTATGGATCAGTTGGAACTCTTTCGAATCCGTTGGAAAAATTTATTAGAACCTTATGCTTCTTATGCGGACAGAGAATTTGGACGTGTTGTAGCCTTGGATGATATTTTGCATAACTTTGTTGCCAAACTTCCTGGTTTGTATCAATGGATGTGGGAAGATGCAGAGGCAGCTTTTTTAGGAGATCCCGCCGCAGAAAGTATCCACGAAGTGATCCTCGCCTATTCCGGGTTTTACGCTGGTGCAGTCCACAGAGTAGCTAATTATTTTTTCAAATCTTCGTTACCCATTTTCCCAAAACTTTTATCGGGTGTGGCCCATGAAGCTACGGGAATTGACATCCATCCAGGGGCAGAGATCGGAAGAGCTTTTTTTATGGATCATGGAACAGGGATTGTGATTGGAGAAACCACTCAGATTGCGGACAACGTGAAGATCTACCAAGGTGTTACCTTAGGCGCTTTGTCGGTAAACAAGTCTTTGGCGAAACAAAAACGTCACCCTACGATCGAAGAGGGAGTTGTGATTTATGCGGGAGCAACGATTCTCGGTGGGGAAACTGTCATAGGCAAACAGTCGATCATCGGAGGAAATGCCTGGATTACCCAAAGCATCCCTCCGTATTCTGTTGTGTATCAGAAGTCAGAAGTACGAGTCAGAAGTTCTAATGAAGTCCAAGGTTTGGATTTCACCATTTGAACTAAATTCCGAGTCGATTCCGACTCCCTAACCCGTACAACACTCGGATGAGTGCATCAATGTCTTCACAAGAATTGTAAAACGCGAGTGATGGTCTTACTGTTGATTCCAATCCAAATCTACGTAAGATTGGTTGGGCACAGTGGTGGCCGGCGCGTACAGCAATTCCTTCTTCCGCCAATCGTTTTCCAATCTCTTCTGTTTTGAATCCATCGACTACAAAGGATAAGACTCCCGCTTTGTCTTTAGCCGTTCCAATCAACCGAAGGCCTGGAACCTTTAACAGTTCTTTGGTTCCATATTCCAATAGGTCATGTTCAAAAGCTGAAATTTGTTTCATTCCGAATCTGTTCAGATATTCGATTGCAGCTCCCAGGCCCACTGCATCGGCGATGTTACCCGTTCCTGCTTCAAACCGAAATGGTGCTTCTTGGAAGGTTGTGTGATCAAAATGGACATCTTTGATCATGTTCCCACCACCTTGCCAGGGAGGTAGACTATCTAAGATGGCTTTTTTTCCGTAAACCACACCGATCCCAGTTGGTGCAAAGAGTTTATGACCGCTAAACACAAAGAAGTCGCAATCGATCTCTTGTACATTCACTGGCATATGGGATACAGACTGAGCTCCATCCACAATCACAAGGGCTCCTACTTTATGAGCAGACCTTGTCATCTCTTCAACCGGAACCACAGTTCCCAGTGCATTCGAAACTTGTGTGATCGAAACAATTTTTGTTTTCGAGTTTAACAGGCGTTCGTATTCACTAAGAATGATTTGTCCAGAATCATCCACAGGAGCCACTTTTAACTTAGCCCCTTTTTTCGCGCAAATCATCTGCCAAGGAACAATGTTTGCGTGGTGTTCCAGATGAGTGATTAGAATTTCATCACCGGCTTGGATGTGTTTGTCGGAGATAATATTGGAAAGGAGATTGATTCCTTCCGTAGTTCCTCTGACAAAAACAATTTCCTCTACGCTTCCAGCACCAATAAACCCTTGGACAAGAGACCTTGCTTTTTCATAAGCATCAGTGGATCTAGCGGCAAGTGTATGGGCGGCACGATGGATATTGGAATTCTCATGTAAGTAAAAATGAGATAACCTTTCTATCACAGAGATTGGTTTTTGGGTGGTTGCTGCATTGTCGAGCCAGACCAACGGTTTCCCATTCACTGTTTCCGTTAAGATAGGAAAATCTCTCCTTGCGGATGCTAGATTCCCTCCACCTGACTGTGGTATGTTGGTGATTGGGAAAGACTGAAAATCGGAATAAGAAAAACCGGTATCCGTTAATTTCAAATCTTCTAGGTAGGGAAGTGTCTCCTGAGAGATATTTGGTGATGGCAAACCATTGGTGGGAAGGTTACTTCCACCATAGGATTGTAAAACCCCAAACATTTCCTTTGCCAATTTCTCGAGTGTTTTCTCATCAGGGAAACCGGAAGGAGTAACATTCGCAAACGAATCCGGGTTTAGTTTTAGAAAACTCGGATCATTTGTATTCATAATAATTTCCCACATCTACGTTGTCTAGTGCCGCAATGGCATCGTCCGTAAGTATGGCTGCTGAGCAGTAAAGAGAAATTAAATACGAACCAATCGCCGATCTGTTGATTCCCATAAATCGAACGGATAGTCCTGGAGTTTGTTCCCCTGGTAAATTGGATTGGAATAAACCGACTACCCCTTGTTTTTTCTCACCGACTCTCAGAAGTAAGATGTTAGAAGTTCCTGATGCTGATTTTGGATTTGTTTCTCCGTTGACAAGAAGTTTGTCGGTAGGAATGAGTGGAAGTCCTCGCCAAGTTAAGAATTGAGCACCAAACATAGTAACGGTGGCCGGTGGAACTCCTCTTCGTGTACATTCACGACCAAAAGCTGCAATGGCTAAAGGGTGAGCCAAAAAGAAAGATGGTTCTTTCCAAACTTTAGTGATGAGATCATCTAAATCATCCGGAGTAGGAGGACCTTTTCTTGTACTAATTCTTTGGTGAGCCGGAACATTTTTAAGAAGTCCGTAATCTTCATTATTGATTAACTCGAGTTCTTGTTTTTCTTTTACACTTTCAATGGCCAAACGAAGTTGTTCGTTGATTTGTTCATGTGGAGAACTGTATAAATCAGAAACTCTAGTTTGTACATCAAGGATTGTGGATATTAAACTGAGAGTGTATTCGCGAGGTTTTTCTTCGTAGTTAACAAATGTTTCAGGAAGTTCTTGTTCTCCCTTTTGTCCACAAAGTACATCAACTTGTGTATTGGATTTGACTCGGTTGACACGAAGAACACCTGCTTCCAAAGGTTTCCAGTCAAGTAACCTAACTAAAAAACGTGGGGTGATCGCACCGTATTGTGCATTCGTCTTTACCGTATTTGCCAGTTGGCGTGCGGCTAAATCTCCCAAAGCGTGTTGGGTTTGTTCTGCCATAAAGGACCTCTTATTTGAAATGGATCTTTATTGACTGATTCTGTTTGTGTACAGAAAACGAGAATCGTTCCCTTAAATCAAAATAGAGGGGAGTTTTGTGTGGAATATTGTAGAAATTGACTAGTAGATTGGCGGCCTAATGTAGCTGGAGCCAGTGTTTTATCTTTTCAGAGATGGTTTTCAAAACAACGGGTTTGGAAATATAATCATTCATCCCGCATTCGAGGCAACGTTCCTCCTCCCCTGACAGAGTCCCGGCGGTAAGTGCAATGATCGGCACAAGTTTCCCATTCGCTAATTTTCGGATTTCTTTTGTAGCATCATAACCATTCATTTCTGGCATTTGCACATCCATTAATACCAACTGTGGTTCTGTTTGGATGAAATTTTCTACTGCTAATGCTCCATTCTCAGCCTCGATGATGATGGTTCCTGGTAGGGATTTTTGGACAATTGCCTTGGTTAACATCATGTTTACAGGATTATCCTCAACAATCATGATCTTAATTTTTTCAGTTGTTAGGATGGGGTGAACTGGTTCGTAATTGGTTGTAATGATTTCTGGACTTTTGCCAGAGATTAATTTATCCAAACTTTCATACAAGATGTTTGTCTGAATGGGTTTTAAAAGGATAGATTGTACACCCAGTTCTCTTCCTCTTTTATAAATACTT
Source organism: Leptospira wolbachii serovar Codice str. CDC (assembly GCF_000332515.2). NCBI lineage: Bacteria > Pseudomonadati > Spirochaetota > Leptospiria > Leptospirales > Leptospiraceae > Leptospira > Leptospira wolbachii. Next base: position 1,162,616 of record NZ_AOGZ02000014.1, on the reverse strand, counting down.
TCGTCATTGGAAGATGTATGGAGCGACAGGAAGGGTTTTCTTAAATTTTTTGATTCTACTGTTTTTAAAAGTTTTTCAATAAAATCCAAACCATTCATTTCTGGCATATTAAAATCGGAGATGATAACATCATAAAAAACACCTGATGAGATGGAGTTAAGTGCTTCTTTTGCTGATCTAAAACTATCTACCCGAATCCCTTTGTAAGTTAACATTTCATGGATCACGAGTAAGTTAGTTTCGTTGTCATCCAAAACCATTACTTTTTTGATTTCATTTAATTCTGGTTCGTTGTTTCTTTCGTTGTCAGCAAGGGTAACAATTTTAAAAAAGAAACGAGAACCTTTGTCACGTTCCGATTCTAATTCCATTTTAGAATTAAATAAATTTAATAATTTACTAGAGATGGATAGTCCTAGACCAGTGCCACCAAACTGACGTGTGGTGGATGTGTCTGCTTGTGAAAACACTTCGAAAATTTTATTTCTATTTTCGGGACTAATGCCAATTCCTGTATCAATCACCTCAAAGAGTAATTCGTATTCGTTTTTTCCTTTTGGCTCCGCAGAGATTTTGATTTGAATTTCGCCTTTTAAGGTAAACTTCAAAGCATTCCCGATTAAATTCAGAAGGATCTGCCTGAGTCGTAAAGAATCGACAAATATGTTTCTTGGAACTTTTGGTGAAATGTTGAGAATGAGTTCTAGGCCTTTTTCATAAGCTTTGTGTTTTACGATCTCAGCAATTTGGTGGAGTAAATCGTAAATATTGACCCTTTCCTTGTAGAGTTCCATTTTTCCAGATTCAATTTTAGAAAAATCTAAGATGTCATTGATGAGATCCAATAGAGAACTAGCTGAAAGATACACGGTTTCCATGTATTTTTTTTGCACCTGGTTGAGATTGGTCCGCATAAGAAGATCGGAAAATCCAATCACACCATTGAGTGGAGTTCTGATTTCATGGCTCATATTGGCAAGAAAGTCAGATTTTGCTTGAGATGCTTTTTCTGCATTTTCGCGAGCAACGATTAAGTCATTTTCGAGTAACTTTCGTTCGGTGGTATCAGTGTGTGTTCCTATCATTCGAAGTGGTTTTCCGTCTTCCGTCCATTCAATGACTTTTCCTCGGTCTAAGATCCATTTATAAGATCCGTCTTTACACAACATCCTATGTTCATTCACATAAACAGAGGTTTCCCCGTTAAAATGTTTATCTAAGTCGGAAAAATAATTTGGTTTGTCGGCGGGATGAACTCTAGACTCCCATTCGGAAATATCTGATCCTATTTCTTCTTCCGAATATCCCAACATGTTCTTCCATTGATTGGAGAAGAAAACTTTGTTTGTGACAGCATTCCAATCCCAAATCCCATCTCCAGATCCTTCCAATGCAAACTGCCACCTGCTTTCACTGGCGCGTAACGCTTCTTCGGTGGCTTTGTGAGCTGATATATCGATCCCAATCCCCAAGTAACCGGTGATTTCGTTTTTTTTGTTTTTACTAGCAGTCACTACAAGTTGGACAGGAAATTCGGTTTTATCTTTGCGAACATACGTCCATTCATGGGAATCAAATTCACCTAACTTCGCTTTGTATATAAACGTATCAAATCCGGATATGGGAACTCCAAATTCTTTGGAAAGATTGGTCGAACGTGATTGAATTTCTTCGGGTATATGGAAAATCGCAGGTGAGGTTTTCCCAACTACTTCTTCTGCATCATATTGTAAGTGGAATTCTGCACCCTTGTTGAAGTGTGTGATGATGCCGTTTGTATCAGTTCCAATAATAGTTACATGAGTCGTTGCATCTAAAATGGTTTCTAAATTGGCAAGAGCGTCTTCTCTTTGAATATCCAATTCAACATTTTTTGTAATATCTTGAAAACTTCCAAAAATCCGAATGCATTTTCCTTCCGCAAATACGGAATGTCCGATGCTGCGCACCCATTTGTAATTTCCTCGAAGTGTTTTGATTTTTAATACTAAGTCGTAAGATGTTCCATTTGTTTCTGCTTGGTGGAAGGCATTTAATAGAGTTTGTTTATCTGCTTCAAGAGGATAAAAGCTGAAAGCTGTCTCTAGGTTTGGTTCGTAACTATCGGGAACTTCATGAATTTTTTTTGTTTCTTTAGCCCAAAAGATTTTATTGTTTGTGAGGTCAACTTCCCATCCGCCCACATTTGCAGCTGCATTCGTTTCTTCAAATAATAGTTTGAGTCTTGCAAGTTCATCTCGTTGTTTTAGGATTTCTATTTCTTTGTCTTTTCGTTCAGTAATATCGATGAAATAACAAATTTTTTCTGTGGGAACTGAGTTGAAATAACTTACGACACTATAATCGGATACATAAATATACGACCCATCTTGTTTTTGGAATCTGAATTCCCTTTGATACGTTCGCAACTTATTTTTTATATATTCTTTTTCTTCGGTAAGTGCTCTTTCTTTATCATCAGGGTGGATGAGGTCATCTGGTTTCAACATCCCTTTTTTGAATTCACCTGTTTGATACCCTAGGTTGAGTGAAACATTCGGAGATACGTAAGTTGTTGAAAACTCAGTATCAAATTTGAACCGAAAGATCACATAGGGACCACTGTCTAAAATTACATTTTCAATGCTAAAGTTTGGTTCTCCTCGAAGGATGACTCCTGGTGTGTTTTTAAATTCTAAATACCGTCCAGAGATCCGAAAGGGATTTCCGAGTAGATTTGTTGTGAATTGGAATGGAGTTTTTCTTGCCAAGGTTTCTTGGCATAAGTTGGTGAGGATGAGTGCATCCCTCGGCGTGATGTGAAGGTCGTTGATATGTTTTCCCGTGGATATGGAGTCAGGTGGCAGATAAAGATTGGGAGAGGTTCGCGAAAATTGAATTTCTAAGAAGGGATCTACATAGATTAAAAATTCGTCAAAACTCTCCACAATGGATTGGTAGTTGAAACTTTCTGCCATGAATTGTTATGTCACTTGACCAAAACGATTGGTCCTAAAGAATAATGGATACGATGATGAATCGCCTGTCACTTTCTATTTTTCTATGTTGTATTTCCGCACTTCCAATGGGAAATCTGATGAGCCAATCTCAAAGAAACCACGGTTGGGTGGTTGCGGGAACCTCCTCAAAACTCCTGATCCAAGGAAAAGAAATATTAAATGCCAGGGATGAATTCCGATTTAAAAACCCGGAAGGGATGACCCAAATCCAAGAGATCGACTACTATCTCATGTTAGGGGAGTATTACCTTCGTAAAAAAGACAAAGTAGGGATCGCCAATATCCTTTACGATCTGCGAACTAAAAAAGGTGAGTATGCTTTTGCCGATTTTTTACTGACCTCTTTATGGAAACAGTCTCAAGGCGAGGAGGTTCAAGCGATCAAAATCCTGGATACATACATTCAAAAAGAACCCAATACCTACTTTCGTAACCTAGCAAAAAATATGCGAACCAATCTTTTCCAAACAGGGGAAGATGAAAAAAAGTCCATGATCAGAATGGACTGCCAAAAAACAAAACCTTACTATTCCTTATGTCGTGTATTCCGTTTACAATACTACATAGATCTTCCTTCTGGAAAAGAGAAAGACATGCATAAACATTTTGTGAACATAATGCGTGTCAGTTCCCCTTTTTTCGAAGATCCTTACTTGGAATGGATCCCTCTTTTGGATCGAATTGACGAAGATCTCCCCGCCAAACTATCATTTCTCGGATTTGTGAGAGAAGGAATTCATTTACAAAAAATGATTATGGATCTGGAAAGAATCTCGGATGGTTTCGTTGGTGAAAACTCAAATGAACGGATGGCATTTTTTCAAATTTTACTTGGAGATTATCCTGGAGCTGAAGAATCTTTATTAAATTTTTTGAGATTGGCAAAAGGAAAAAAGGCATCTATCCTTAATCGAATCTATGTGAAGTTAGGTGCACTTGCCTATTTCCAGAAAGATTATAAAAAATCTTTAGATTATTATTTGAAGTTGGATTTAAATAATTGGTCAGCTGATATCCATCATCCTTTTTTGAATGAACCAATGTCCATCAGTGGGGTTAAGGATTTGATCTCCGTTTCCCTGTATAAAGTGAATGGTGCTGATGCTGCACTCAAAGCTCTGCAAAAAATCAAAGATCCTGAAAAGTTAACAGAAGCAGATATTTGGCCCAAACTTAGAATTTCACAGATGTTAATGGATCAAAATCCTGAGTTGTCATCAAGGATGACTGACGAAATCATTTATATGGCTCAGGAAAAAAAATGGAGGCGGTTGGAATACGCAGCCACCATCTTACAAGGCTATAACCAAATTTATAGAAAAGAATTCCGAAAGTCCACGATTGAACTAACAAAGAGTAGGGGAATTTTAGATGAAGAAAATTCTTTTTATGCAGCTGAGTTTCTTAGAAATTTCGGGTTTGTATTTGCACATACAGCATCTGGTAAAAAGGGACCAGTAAATGGAAACATTCGGGATGGTGTCTCTGACTACTTGCAAAACAATATGTATGAAGATTTGTATTATATTCGCAACTACCGGCCACTTGCTTTTTCTACCGATTTGTTTTTTGAGTATGCACTCAGCCATCTGCGTGATGATAACGATGTTTGGGGGCTTTTAGATTCTATATACAAATATAATTCTGTGAAGTGGATTCGCGGAGGTAAGGGAAGTCCTCATTCATTGTTGCAGATTCAATTTGTTGATAAACAATTTCAATACCTCTCTGGTTTTTCCACCGCCAGAGAATCCAAATTTTTTGACTCAACTTATGCGGACAGTCGTGAAACCGAAAGTCAAATCCAAAGAAAAAATGAAGAAGAGTCGGTTCGCAATTTAGAATCTGCTAAACTTCCCACCATCCTTTTGTTACCCTATAAGGATGAGTTTTATCTTTTTACCTTTAATCCGAGAGAAACTAAACGCAACCAACTTAGTTGGAAGGTGATTCGTTCCCAAAGACCAGATACCTCAGATGTGATTGAATCTGTACGAGAACTGGTGAGTGCCAGTAAAGATACGGACACTGTGCAAATTTATTTGAATGAATCGGGTGCAAGTTTAATGCGTTCTCTCAAAAAAGAAATGAAAGAGACTCAGTTTGTATTTTTCTTTTCTCTTCTTCCGCAAGCGGAGGTGCAAAAGCCACTGAATGCTTTTTCTTGGAAATGCCCACAAAACATGCGTTCTTTGGAGGGGAAAGGTATGAATCTTGTGGAAACTGCTTATTTTGAAGGTTCTCGTATTTTAAAAGAAAAGGAAAGGTTACATCTTTGGGACTTCCCAGCAAACGCCGGTTCGGGGAGCTCTGTCACCAATCTGTCTTGGTCTTGTAAATCCGATACCGGGTCATTCGAAGAAATTCCTTTCCTTAAATTATTTCGTAGGATCGATTACCGTACGGTTCCTAAAATGATAGTTTATACCGAACGTGTCCTTGGAAAGTCCTGGTCTGATTACTCTTGGCACTACAACTGGTTGCATTTCTGGTTTCGATCGGGAACAAAAAAGATTGGATACCTTCCCACCCTGCCTGTTTTGGATGCGGGATCGGTTTCGGGCCTTCTCGATCCTTCCCGATATCGTGAGGATGGGGTTTGGATTCAGGCTACCGCCCAGTGAGAGTGACATAATCAGACCAAATTCCTTGGTTCGGAGTTTCGTCTGCTTTCGCATTTCCCGCAAAAATGAGTCAAAATGTAGGCGACACTGGAAGATCGGTCCAAAATACTTAATTCTATTCCTCATACGCAATGGACCCTGATCATAATACTTTAGTGGTGTTCGAGTTTCTATGGAAATAATCGGCATCTTTCTCATCTTCCTCCTCGTCTTTGTCAATGGTTTCTTTGTAGCAGCAGAGTTTGCTATGGTCTCCCTCCGCCCCTCTCGCCTAGAGGAGCTTGTCAAAGAAAACAGAGCTATGGCTCATCTTACCAAAAAGGCTGTCTCTAAAATTGATGATATGTTATCGGTTTGCCAAGTGGGAATCACTGTCGCAAGCCTACTTCTTGGATGGATCGGCGAAGCTTTATTTGCGAGTGTCGTTTCTGGATTCCTTCGTATGTTTCATATTGAATTGGATCTTGTTACCATCCATAGCATCTCTATAGGAGTATCCTTCACTCTCATCACACTCCTTCATGTGATTTTGGGAGAACTAGTTCCGAAGACCCTTGCCATTCAAAACACAGAAGCAATTGCTCTTGGAGTGTCTGGCCCTATGTGGTTGTTTTACTATCTTTTCTTTCCTGTCACATTCGTTATGAATCGTTTGGCGGGAGGTGTTCTTACACTTTTCCGGTTACAACGTACGGGTGATAAGTATGTTCACTCTGCGGAAGAATTGATGATCATCATCGAAGAACAAAGGAAACAAGGTCGGATTGATAATGCGGAAATGCAACTCATCCAAAAGACTTTTGATTTTTCCGAACATACTGCCAAAGACGTAATGACACATAGACTTTCTATCATTGGCATTTCACAAGAGTCAACGATAGATAAAATGCTTCCCCTCATTGCAGAACATAGTTTCTCAAGATACCCGGTTTATGACCAAACTTTGGATCGCATTGTGGGAATTGTCCATGTACAGAAATATTTAAAATGGCAAGCAGCCCATCTTTCTGCAAAAGGCAAAAAAGAAAAGATTACTGTGATCATGGAAAAGGATTTTGTAAAGGTTCCAGAATCGATGTCTATTGAACGTGTGATGACTAAACTTCGTGAGAAGAAACAACACATGGCGATTGTCATTGATGAATACGGTGGAGTTTCCGGTTTACTTACCTTAGAAGATATCATTGAAGAATTTTTTGGTGAAATCCGAGATGAAACGGACTCTGATGAAGTTGATGTGACTTCAACCAATAAAAAAACAAAAGCCATTACTCTTGATGGAGAAACAGAGCTTTCCAGTTTATCGGGTATTTTGGAAGGGGAAGAACCTTCGGATATGGAAGAAGTTCGCACCATCGCTGGTTATTTTATGGAAAAGAACGAAGATATGCCAAAAGAAGGTAGCATCGTTCAAATTAAAAAGGGAAGCCTTAAAGTAAAAAAAATGGAAGGAAATAAAATCATTTCTATTTTGTTTACTCCGAAATTAGAAGAAGATAATGATTCTGAAATGGAGAGGGAGCTCTCTTACGAGGACAGGTAGATGAAAGAAATTGTGATTGCTGTTTCTGGATCCATAGCTTCTTACAAGGCTTGTGATTTGGTAAGAGGACTTACCAAACAAGGATACCCTGTCCGCGTGATCATGACTTCCAATGCTACAAAATTTGTTGGAAAGATTACCTTTGAAGCCTTAACCGGAAAACCCGTCCGAGTGGACGAATTTGATACGGGTATGGCCCATATCGAAATCAAAAACATTGCCTCAGTTCTCGCCGTGGTTCCTGCCTCCGCCAATATCATTGGAAAAATGGCCAATGGGATTGCTGATGATCTAGTTACTTCTACCTATTTGGCCTGCACCTCTCCTGTGTTAGTTGCCCCATCAATGAATCCGGGAATGTATTTACACCCTGCGGTCCAAAGAAATTTAAAAACTTTGGAAGCTGATGGTGTGACCATCGTCTCTCCCGATAAGGGAATTGTTGTTTGTGGTGATGAAGGATACGGTAAACTTGCTACTGTGGAATCCATCACTGAACAAATTTTAAAACTCCATACAAAAAATTCATGAACTTAAAATTCAAACGAGTGATCGTTACTTCGGGCCCAACTCGGGAATGGATTGATCCTGTACGTTATATCTCTAATGCCTCTTCGGGAAAAATGGGTTATGAGATTGCAAAATCCTTTTTGTTATACCCTGTCGAAGTGATTTATATCCATGGAAATACATTGGAACGATATACAAATGTGCCAGGTGCCAAACTCAATATCGAAGTGGAAACCACCATCCAATTGCGAGATGCTGTTTTGTCTCAAATTACTAACGATAGTTTGCTTGTGATGGCCGCAGCTCCTGCGGATTTTCGCCCCATTATGACAGCAGAACACAAAATCAAAAAAGAAAAAACTTCTGAAGGAACGAAAGGTCTTCTCCTCGAGTTAGAAGAAAACCCTGATGTATTACAACAAGTCACCGAGTATGTCACGGAACACAAAATAGAAAATTCGATTCGTGTAGGGTTTGCTGCCGAAACTCGAGAACTTGAAAGGTATGCAAAAGACAAACTAACAAGAAAAGGTCTTCACTTCATTGTAGGAAATTATGTGGGTGCGGGCAAAGGTTTTGGAGAAGTGGATTCCAGCATTCGTATCTTTAGTGCCAATGGATTAGAAAAAGAAATTGGGCCATTACCTAAAGAAAAAATTGCTGAAGCACTCGTGCAGTTCTTAGTGTCCGTTTGATTTGTTTCCAAAACCAAACGCAAAGTAACCCGCAAGAAGAATCAATCCAAAACTAACGATATAATTCCATTTGAGCCTTTCTCCTAGGAAAAGGGTCGCGAACAGAATGAACACAAAGATAGTGATCACTTCTTGGATGATTTTTAATTGGAACCCCTCAAATTTATAAACAGTATATCCAATTCGGTTTGCCGGAACCATTAGTACATATTCAAAAAATGCAATTCCCCAAGAAAAGAGAATGATATAAAACATATTGCTGGATTTTGCAAACTTTAGGTGTCCATACCAAGCAAAGGTCATAAATATATTGGAAAGGATAAGTAAGGCAATGGTGGTCATATAAGTCTCTTTGTTATATTCAATGATTTGTAAGTCTTCATTTTACGAAAGCGCAAGTTTAAGTATTTGGATCAATACTTTACTGTGGTTGTCCATCAGGAAAGACATCGTTAAATATCTCTGGGAGGATTTCTCCGGACTTCCCACCAAAGTGAAGTTGTATGGACGGAGTCAGTGACGTGGTTTCTGGATTGATTTCAATTCCCAGGGCACCGTTACGGATGGCTGTTAGAGCTAAATTTGCAGGAACTGAAACATTGGCGCTGGTTCCGATCACAAACACAACATGGGCAACTTTACTTAGTTCCCAAGCTTTTGTGAGGAGGCGGTTGTCATAACCTTCTCCAAACCAAACAATGTCTGGCCGTAACAAAGATTCGCATGTCGTACAGAACTTGATTCCTGGTTGGTCTAGGCCATCCTCTTCCAGATGGTATTTTGCCTGACAATGCGTACAACGTGCACGGAATATATTCCCATGAATTTCAAGAAGGTTTTTGCTCCCAGCTTTTGGATGGAGGCCATCGACATTTTGTGTGATGAGGTTAACGGATGGGGAAAACGATTGCCATTTTGCAATCGTTAGGTGTCCTTCGTTGGGTTTTGCTTCGCGGCAAATTCCACGTCGCCAGTCATACCATTCCCAGACCACATCAGGATGTCTAAGGAAGGCTTCGGGTGTTGCCAATTCTTCTGCTTTGTACGTTTTCCAATAGCCTCCCTCTCCACGAAAGGTAGGAATTCCACTTTCGCTAGAAACACCCGCACCCGTAAGAAACAAAATATTGCGGGCAGAACGGATTCGATGGATTACATCGGGAGGAAGGAGACTCATCTGTGGGATCATTCTAACAAAATGGATAAAAAATTAAATCGGAAAATATTACGGAAAAAGAAAACTGGTAGTTGTGGCAGACCATTGGGAAGAAGTCCAAAAGAAACTAGATACCATACGTGAAAAACAATTGTTTCGGGAAACTCGTTCCTACCAAGGAATTGACTTTTGTTCCAACGATTACATGGGTCTTGCAACTAATCCAAGTATGTTGGAATTTTTCCAATCGAAGAAGGAGATTTACCCCTTTGGTTCGACTGCTTCCCGATTGGTTCGGGGAAATTCCACTTCCATGGAGCAGTTTGAATCTGAATTTGCAAGTTTTGTGGAGGGGGAGGCGGCACTTCTTGTTTCAACGGGTTTTACCGCAAATTTTGGTCTTTTGGATTCCATTGCGGCTCCCGACTGTTATGTGTTTACCGATCGCCTCAATCATGCATCCATTTTAGATGGGATTCGTATTTCCGGTGCCCAAAAAAAATACTACAACCATCTAGATCTAAACCATTTACGATCTCTTTTAGAGAAGGCAGATGTGGAAGATTCAACAGGCAAAAAAAAACGGATCGTGGTCACAGAATCTTTGTTTAGTATGGATGGAGATTCTCCCGATTTAAAAACTCTACTTTCTTTAAAGAAAGAATTTGGATTTGTGCTCGTATTGGATGAAGCTCATGCTTTCGGAGTTTATGGCCCTATGGGTAAGGGACTTGTTTTCCAAGACCTTTCCTCCTCTGAAATTCAATCTATCGATTACAGGGTTTATACCTTAGGAAAGTCTTTAGGACTTGAAGGTGGGATCATCGTTACCAAAAAAATGGGTCGTGATCACTTAGTGAATGTAATGCGGTCTTTTATTTTTTCTACTGCCCCGCTTCCCATGATTTCGAAACTTGCCTCTTTTGCACTTTCGTTACTCCGTTCCATGGACAAAGAAAGGGAGAATTTGTTAGCGATGGCAAAGGAATTAAAGGATTCTCTGAAACAAAATGGTTTTTTGATTACTAACTCCACGTCTCATATTGTCCCGATCTTACTTGATACTGAAAAACAGTCGTTATTCTATGCTGCATATTTACAAGATGCGGGTTTGGATGTGCGGGCCATCCGACCTCCAACAGTTCCGACACCTCGGTTACGTCTTAGTTTGAATGCAAAACTAAGACTAGAGGATATCCATCATCTTGTAAAGGAACTCGTTCTTTTACGGGAGAAGTGGAATTCTCTCTGACCAATCTTCAACCAACCAAATAGAAAACCGATTGAATCAATCGATCTGTCCTTTGTGAAAGTTTAGTCGACTTAAGTTTCTTCTTCGAATTTACGAATTCTGTTTTTGATTTGTTCTGTGGTAGACTTTTGATCACTTGATGGCTTAGGATTTGCCTCTGGAGTTTCTTTCTTTTTCCTGGTCCCAAATTTATAAATTCCAAAAAGTCCAAAAGCACCTAATGCAAATAAGGTGAAGTTGATCCAGGTTCCATCCGGTTGGGCTAGAATTTTTGGTCCAAATCCATATACAATGGAATCCACCATTCCCTGGTTCCCATTTTCCTGAAACATTACCACAATGGGGTCTTTTAAAACAGAGTCACCGAAACCATTTTCCATTTTCGAAATGATTTCCTCTTCCTTCATTCCGTCTTTGATCCGGTTTTCAATAAAGGTTTTGAGGTAACTGGAAGCCGCGCACATATTGAACGAACAAGATTGGATAGGAAGGCTCGGCAAACAGATACAACGAATTTGTTCCGTTACTTTTAAAAAGGTTTGGATTTGACCTTCCTCTTTTAGATTGGTAGTCGTTTTCTGTGCGAATAGAAGACTTGGTAAGAGGATGCAGAAACCAACCATCCATAGTTTTGATTTCGAAATAACATTTCTGGGCTGGCGGTTTGTATGAAAAAGAATTTCGCTGTTCATTAGTTAATCTACCGTTTTCTTTTTGGTTTCTCCAATTGGGAGTAACAAAAAGATTCCTGTCAGGAAATACAAAAGAGACCCAAGCCAAATGAGTTTTACCAGTGGGTTCACCCAAACTTCTAAGTTTGCCACAATCTGTTTTGGAAAGTTGAGAAAGAGTTTGAGTTTGTCCATTTCACTCCCTGGTGTGAAGTAATACTGCATAAACATCAAAGGTAGGTCTGGGTTTTCTGATTTGAGATCAGAAGTTTCAATGGCACCAAGTTGGATGTAAAAATCTTCTTTTGCCATAGAAAGGATGGCTGGTTCACTGGTGGGAATGTGAGTTTCAAAATCTCCCGTTAGGTGAGAGATCTGTGGGTAAAACCTACGTTCGGTAACTAAATCCGAAAGTTTGTCTGTCCCTCGAAAGATTCCATAAGTGCCCTCTTGGGAAACAATCACATTTTGGATGTTAGGTTCTCCACCAAGACCTGAAATTAGGACTGGTTTTAATTTGAGAGTGGAAGCTTCTATTTGATATCCACCTATCATTGCTTTGTCGATAGATTGGTAGACGATCTCTTCTGAAGTAGGTGGTTGGAGTTCATAAAAAAATCTAACTGAAGTATTGATTTTAAATGCGTTTCCTGCATAACCAATAAAGATTAGAACAAGTGAAAAGTGAACTAAATACCCACCATACCTACGTTTGTTTTTGAGTAACATCCGATACCCGGCCACAAAGAAATTCTCATTTTTAAACTCTTCAAGACGAGCTCTGATCCCGCGGTAGTATTCTTGGATGATCCCAGATATGGTGAAGATACCGATCGTAACCGTTAGAACCGAATACACTTCGGCAAGTACATCCCCATACTTACTGTCTGGTTTGGTAAAATTTTGGGAATAGAAAAGGATGTACAATCCACCACCGATGATTCCCGCAATAAAAGGTTTCAGTAGAGTAGAAAAAAATACGGCTCCGGCCCCTTTTCGCCAAGCAAGAAGTGGTGCGGCACCCATAAGGAGTAAAAGAAAAATTCCTGCAGGAACTCCCCAAGAATTAAACCAAGGAGCCTTGAATTCTTTTCCATACAAAAGAGGGGAAAAAACACCTAACAGGATTGCTGCGGTTGAGAGAACGAGTAAAAAGTTATTTAAAAGAAAACTACCTTCTTTCGAAGTGATGGCTTCTAAGTTTCTTTCTGGAGTGAGATTTTTTCTCCTATAAATTACAAAGCCGGTAAAGAAAAGAAAACTGACAATGATGTAGATGATAAAAGGAGTTCCAATCGTAGACTTAGAAAAACTATGAGGACCTTCCAAAACTCCCGAACGAGTGATCCAGGTTCCGAGCAAACTGAAATGGAAAGCAAGGATCACAAGTAACATATTCCAGAACTTTAACATCCCTCTACGTTCTTGGATCACAACCGAGTGGACAAAGGCACTGGTCAGAAGCCATGGCATAAGTGAGGCATTCTCTACTGGATCCCATGCCCAATAACCACCCCAACCTAACTCTTCATAGGCCCATTTAGACCCGAGTAAAATTCCTGTTCCGAGAAAGAACCAAGAAAACAAAGTCCATTTACGAATGAACTTCATCCAATCTTCAGAAAGTTGGCCAGACACAAGGGCTGACATAGCAATGGCAAAAGGAATCGATATACTTACATAACCAATATAAAGAATGGGTGGATGGATGATCATCGCCCAGTGTTGGAGTAGGGGATTGAGGCCCCGGCCCGCAGCCGCTTCTGGAACAAACTCGCGGAATGGTTGGGCATCTCCATAAAAAACAGCTAGGAAAGAAAAAAATCCAGATAAAACCGCAAGGATGAGATTCATCATGGGGATTCTATCTTCAATGGACTTACGAGTTTGCCATAACACGATGAAAGTGAAAACGTTAAGAATTAAATTCCAAAACAACAAACTTCCAGAAGAACCTGACCATATCGATGTCATTTTATAGAACAAAGGTAGATGTTCGCTGGAGTGCATGACCACATAATAGTTGCTATAGTCGGATCTGGCGAGTTGTGTTAATAGAACTGTAAATGTTAATACAATGACAAATGGATTTGTCATTAAAGCAAGACGGCCAAGTTCAATGGCTTTTCGTTCTTGTTTATAAATTCCGTAGATGGTTTGTAATGCGGAAAAAACTAAAATGGCGAGAGAGGCAGATAAAAGGATGGTTCCTAAGTTGTTCATTTTTCCTCAGCGTATCCCGCTTCATATTTGGAGGCACATTTTGCTTCCACATGGGAGGCAACTAGAACTCCGTGATCTAACTTTCCGTCCACTCTGGCCCTCGCTCCTTCTTTAAAAGCGTCTGGCAAAAGAGTGGCTCCTGTAAAAAATACAGGGATGATTTGATCATTCAGTTCCAAATCAAATTTGGCTTTTTTCCCTTCCCGGACAAGGCTCCCAACACGCACAAACCCGCGCACACGAAGATTTTGATCTGAGTATTTGGTTTGGTTTGCTGCCAGTTCTGAGGCATCCAGAAGGAGATAGGAAGTTTCCTGCGAGGAAAAATAAGCAATCCCGCCGAGTGAAAGTCCAATGAGAAACAAAAGAGTTAAAAACTTACGATTCATAATCCATTCTTTAGACGGATTCCCGTCTTTCCTCTAACCTCTCTGATTGCAAGTTTCGGTCAAACAAAAAGGTCTTAAAAAAACGGCAGAATTGGGAGCTTTATAAATAGGATTTGGCACGATACACAAAATAACCCACCCATTCTTTGATGGCGAGAGTGGTTTGGTCCAAAAACCCTGCGGAGGGGATGTAAAGTTCGAAGGCCCCTGATTGTAAATTGGTAGCACGATAGTCTGTGGGAAAGGAAACAAACCGGATGTTTTGTTTTTCGAAACAACCAGCAGCACGTTTGAAATGGAAGGCAGAAGTGATAAGAACGGCGGACTCTAGTTTATTTTCGGCCATTAACTTCTTAGTTTCAACAGCATTTTCATACGTATTTCGTGACTTGTTTTCCCAAATTAAATCTTTTTCAGGAACCCCGAGCCCTAAAAATAATTCTTTTGCTAAGTCCGCTTCCTTGTAGGTATTTGCAAAAAGAAGCCCCGATCCACCAGTAAAAAGAATCTTTTTTACCTTCCCTGCCTTATAAAGTCTGATGGCATCAGTCAATCGGTCTGCGGAGTCTGTGAGTTCGGGCCTCCCTGGATGAAAAGATATGGTTTGGATCATTCCACCTAACACAATCGCTACATCCGATTTGGGAATATTAGAAATGGCTATTGGTGGGTAATCTTTTTCGAGAGATTGGAGTAGAAAGTTCGCAATATAAGCGTTAGATGCCAGATATAAAAACAAAATGATTTGGAAGAGTCGAAATTTTCCGTGCCCCGATTTTGTTTTTAGGATGAGTAAGAAGGATAAAAGAAAAAAAACAGGCAGTGGGTAGAGTAGAACGGTTCCGAATTTGGAAAGTGTAAAAAAGATTGAATCCATGTGAATAGGATTCTGAAAGTAAAGGAATCCTACCAGTCTAAATCCGGGCCTAAAACTCCAATTCCACTTCCCCAATATTGGGAAGGGTGTGGGTAACGCACAGAAATTCCTAAGGGAGAACGTGAATACTTCCAATCCCGTGCAATTTGTTTTCGCTGTTGGATTTGTTCCTCGGGAACAGAGTTTTCGATTGTGTTTAAATACACTTTTGTCATTTCTACCCATTCTTTGATGGCTAAAGGATTTTGTTTTTTCAAATCTTGGATTAAAATTCTTAGTGCGAATTCGGCGTCTTCTCGAAGGTCACGAGCAATTTCAGAAACCTCCGCATTGGCCCCGAAGACGGTTTCACTCCCCTCGGTCCGATCCACCGTATCTCTCCATTTTGCATAGGCAATCATCAAATCCTTTGTTTCTTTATGCCTAAACATGGTAACAAAACGATTGTTCTAGTCTCGAAAAACGCAATCGAAAATTCCTAACATACGAAGTTTGTTTGGGCCTAATCCTCGTGAAGTCCCTATCTTTTGGCTGCAAGAAGGCAGTTTCACGGGTGTGAATTTCTCAGTCATTCGATTCTGCAATGAACCATATAGGGACAATTTGAGAGAAATTTATCTACTTATGATGGTTGGACTTTGCAACGATTTACATAGTTATTTTGCGGGAGGGAGCGAAGAATCCCTAAAAATTGGAGAATCATGCTTTTTTTAGTTCCACGAGGTTTCGATTTCAGGTAAGCTGTCTAAAAAAATAGGATGGTGAGCATGTTGAAGAAGCTTCTCACAACGATAGTATTCCTGGTTTGTTTGTCTGTGACAACAGCAGGTTTATTTGCGGAAGAACCGACTCCGGTTCCAACGCAATCAACCACTCAGGAAGAAACAGGACATTCGTCTCACGGCGAATCAGTACATCAGGAATTACCGTATTGGTCAGTATTACCTTTTGTTGCCATTTTACTCTCCATTGCAATCTTACCGGTTGCTTCTCACAAAACTTCTCATTGGTGGGAAGACAATAATAACAAATTGATCCTTGCTGTTGGACTCGGAGCCATTTCTTTTGTGGTTCTTCTTGTTTATGGTTACAGCCATAATATTGTTCACACAGTTTTTTTCGATTACGTTCCCTTTATCATTTTGCTTGGATCTTTATTTTATATTTCCGGTGGGATTGTCATCAAGGGAGACATCCATGCAACACCACTCAACAACACATTGTACCTGTTAATTGGTGCGGGCCTTGCATCCTTCATTGGAACGACAGGTGCTTCGATGTTACTTATCCGTCCTTTGTTAAAAACAAATAGCGAAAGAAAACACGTGGTTCACACGGTTGTGTTTTTTATCTTTCTTGTTTCCAACATTGGTGGTTCTTTAACACCTCTTGGGGATCCTCCACTGTTTCTTGGTTATTTGAAAGGAGTTCCTTTCACTTGGACATTCAAACTATTACCAGAGATGTTGTTTGCAACTGTGATTTTGCTTACTGTTTATTTTGTTTGGGATACTCTTGCTTACAAAAAGGAAACCAAAAAAGATATTAAAAAAGACGACAAACTTGCAACTCCATTCTCTATCGGTGGTCAAGTCAACTTCATCTGGTTACTCGGTGTGATTTTAGCTGTTGCTTTTTTAAACAGTAACTACATTCCACAAATCAACGAAACACCAACTCTAGGATTTATCCGTGAAGCAGTTTTACTTGTTCTTATTGGTCTTTCTAAGTTTACTTCCAAAGAAGAAAATCGTAAGTTCAATAACTTCACTCTCCACCCCATCCAAGAAGTAGCCTACCTTTTCATTGGAATTTTCATTACCATGATTCCTGCTCTTGTACTTCTCGAAGCACATGGTAAAGAACTTGGAATTACTCAAAACTGGCAGTTTTTCTGGGCAACAGGGGCTTTCTCTTCTGTTCTAGACAATGCGCCAACTTACCTCACCTTTGGTTCGTTAGCTTCTGGCCTTCTCACTCCAGTGGGTGCAGCTGCTCCTCTTACTCTCGGTCAGTTCATTGGAAACGTCCAAGCGGAAGAGATTCTAAAAGCCATTTCTGTGGGTGCGGTCTTTATGGGTGCAAATACCTATATCGGTAACGCTCCTAACTTTATGGTGAAGTCTGTTGCAGAAGAAAACAAAGTAAAGATGCCATCTTTTGGTGGATACTTAGCATACTCTATGGGAATTTTAGTTCCTGTGTTTATACTCATCACTTTCGTATTCTTCGTCTAAACTTTTGGACAAACCGGGGATTCTCCCCGGTTTTCACTCACTTCGTAACATTCCTAGCTTTTATTATGATCCAAAGCTGGATCGGTCCTTCCATCTAACTGTTATTTGCGATTTATAAAATAAGTTAAGAGATTCGTGTGCGGTGATTTTCTAAAACAGAAGTCTGGATTTTGAAATCCAGACTGTAAGGTAGGATAGAGTTGGGTGATTCTACTTCTTTTCTTGTAAAGATTCCAATCGGTTCAGACCAAACCCAAGAACCAGTCCGAGTACTAGGGCTGCCAGTGGAACTTGCGCATCTGCAAAATCTTTAGGCAAAATATTTTTTGCTGTAGCAATTTGAATGTCTCGTTTTACTTCACCTGATCTTCCTACAATCGCTTGACCATTGGCATAGTCTTTGAACGGCCATAGGATAAAGAAAGATCCAAGAATAAGACCAAGTAAAAATGTCATCGTATGCGATTTATATTTCAAAAATAACCATTTTACAAAATGAGTAAAAATAAGAAGTCCAAGTAGGCATCCAATCCCAAAAGCTCCGAGAAATACAATGGAACTTGGTTCGAGGATTGTGGAGAGTTTTCCAATCACAATTTGGTATTCACCGAGAACAAGCATGATGTAAGAACCAGAGATCCCTGGAAGAATCATAGCAGAAATGGCAACAGCTCCTGTAAGAAATGCAATCAGTGGATTTTCGGAACCTGTTGTATCACCCATAAAGAAACTGGGAACAATCGTGAGTAGGATTCCTGGAATTAAAAATAACCATACAACTAAACTATGTTTTTCGATGAGTTTGTAAGGAACTGCAAGTGATGGGAAGATGAGACCAATAAACAGAGCAAGAGTGGCTTGCGGATAATTTTGGAGTAAAAACTGAATGAGTTTAGCACCAGAGATCACTGACAACAAAAGACCAATCCCAAGAAATACAAGGAACCAGAAATCAATTCGTTTCATCTCTACTGCAAAACGTTTTCTTACGTCTTCTTTCCAAAACCCAACTACTAAAGCTAACGATGTTTTGATGGTATCTAAGTTTAGGGATGTGATGGCAGTGATCAGCCTGTCGTAAAGGCCGAGAATGAGTGCAAAGGTTCCTCCGGAAACACCGGGGATGAGATTGGCTATCCCGATGAGAAAACCATTGAGAAGGCAGAATAGAATTTCTTTTTTCGATAGAGGCATAAAGGAAAGGATGTGAGTGCGAAGACTTTATGCAAGGTTTTTTCTAGGTATAAAAGTCCATAGAAGTCCATAACTGATCACTGAAAAAAGGAAAAGGATTGAGAGTGTCATTAGGTTAGAAATTCCCATGAACTTTAATACAAAATGGACACAAACAACGGTGAGGTTTAAGAAAGAAAAAATAACCAAAGATCCGATTTTTCCTAATTTGGTTTCTGTGATTCGTTGGTAGAGATGTTCTCTGTGCGCTGAGAACAAATGTTTCTTTTGGAAGAATCGTTTGATGAGGATAAAAATTCCATCCAACCAAAAATATGGAAACAAATAAAAATAATAAGCCACATCCCAAGGATTGGAATTTGTCTTTCCCCACTTCCCAACAAACAAAGGTAATGCCATGACTAAAAAACCTAAGGCTAAGGACCCACTGTCTCCCATAAACAATTTTGCTTTTGGGAAATTATAAATGATAAACCCAAACATAGAGAGTAGTAAAACCAGATAAAAACTATATCCAAATTGATTCACAACATAGAAATGGGGAGAGGCACTAACCAAAGAAAAATAGGAAAGAAAAAGGGTAGTCACTAAATACCAATCCATTCCATCCATGAAGTTCACCAAGTTGACGGCAAAAACAAGAAAGACAGTCAAGACCAAAATCTGGACGGGTTTTGGAAGAGAAATCACCCCAAAGTAGGTGATCTCAGGGTTCGTCCAAACTAAAAATACTGCCACAACCGACAGTTCTAAAAACAATCGAAGTTTTGGACTAAGGTGATACAAATCATCAATGAAACCTAAAATACAAAAGAAAAGTATCCCAGCTAACAAAAGATAAATGTCCATTCTTTGGGCGGAATCTTGGGGCAGGGGAAGTGATTGTCCCAATTGTGGGTAGAAAAGGAACCCAAGGACAGAGAGAAGGAACAGTGGAATGAAAAACATTCCCCCGGATTTTTTGGTGACTACGTCGTGAAGGCTTCGTTCGTTTGGCACATCTTTGACGCCAAAGCGGGAATAAACATAGAATGAATGCAAAAATAGGCTAAGAAGGGCGAGAATGGCAAACATTGGTGGGAAAAAAGAGACCATTTTCGCAAAGTTTATCGGTACGGGGTCTTTTGGCAGTTTTTTATTGCAAAATTCCGTCCCTCTTCGATGTTTAATTTATGTTTCAGGGCGTTTATACTGCGGTCATCACCCCCTTCCGCCAGGGGAAAATCGATTATGATAGTTATTTTAAAATCCTAGAAAACCAAATCCGTTCCGGCGTGGCGGGTGTGGTTCCCTGTGGGACAACGGGAGAATCTCCCACCCTTTCTTACGAAGAACATAAGGAACTCATCCAAAAGACAGTTCAGATTGTGGCAGGGAAAATCCAGGTCATTGCAGGCACTGGGTCCAATTCTACCAAAGAAGCCATTGAGCTTACAGAGTCCGCATGTGCCGATGGAGTGGATGGGATTCTTTCTGTGAATCCTTATTACAATAAACCCACACAAGAAGGGATGTATCGCCATTTTACAGAAATTGCCAATGTATCTTCCAAACCAGTGATGTTGTATAATATTCCTGGGAGAACCAATGTCAATTTACTTCCTGAAACCGTAGCAAGGCTTGCAGCTCACTCAAAAATTGCAGCGATCAAAGAAGCTACTGGGGATTTGGGACAAATGGCAAAGGTGATTGCAGCAACACCACCTGACTTTGATTTGTTGTCAGGAGACGACAACCTAACACTTCCCGTATTATCGATCGGTGGTAAAGGAGTTGTATCTGTAGTATCCAATCTTTTTCCGCGAGCTTGTGTTGATATGGTGTCCTTATATTTACGGGGAGATCTGGAAGCATCCAAAAAGATTTATTACAAACTCCTTCCCGTGTTTATCAATGCGTTTATTGAAACAAATCCTATTCCTATCAAAGCTGCTATGAGTTGGTTTGGGTATTGTGAAAATGAACTTCGTTTACCAATGACTGCTCTCTCGGAAGGATCTCCAGCAGATGCTTTCAAAAAAACCGTATTCCAGTTAAAAGAGGAAGGCATTGTCTAAAATCAAAGTTGGTGTGATTGGTGCAGGGGGACGGATGGGGAAAGCCATCATCCAAGTGCTTTCTATTTCCAAAAAATCAGAGTTAAGTGCCGCTATCGTAAGAGAAGGGGCCATCTATTCTGGTTTTGATTCGGGAAATCATACGGGAATCAAAGAAACGGGAATTTTACTTTCCACCGACTTACAAAAAGCATGCGAATCTTCTGATGTTTTGATTGATTTCAGTACACATACTGGATTTGAATCTATTTTGAATGCGGCCCTCATCAATAAAAAACCTTTGGTGATTGGAACGACAGGTCTTACTGATTCTGATAAAACCCTCATCCAAACCGCAGCAAACTCCATCCCCATTGTTTTTTCACCCAATATGTCTGTGGGTGTAAATCTATTGTTCAAATTAACAGAAATCGCAGCGAAGGTTTTAGCCGAAGACTTTGATGTAGAAGTTTTAGACATCCACCATCGTCATAAAAAAGATGCTCCTTCGGGAACAGCCATGTATTTAAAAGAAGTTCTTTTAAATGCCACCAAACGTTCTGAAGACAATGTTATTTATGGTCGGCATGGAATGTATCCAGAAAGGGATCAAAAAGAAATTGCCATGCATACAATGAGAGCCGGTGAAGTGGTTGGGGAACATACTGTATATTTTTTAAGTTCGGAAGAACGAATTGAAATCACTCACAAAGCCCAGGACCGCAAAACGTTTGCTACTGGGGCAGTGAAAGCCGCCGAGTTTTTACATGGCAAATCCAAAGGCCTCTATAATATGTTTGATGTGTTAGGAATCTAAATTGGATTTTTTTCGAGGATTATACATCATACCATGGAGTAAAAATTATATCTCCATATCTTTGGATGTCTTAATCGTCGCTTTTCTAATTTATAAAACTTATACCACACTTAGAAGAACACGAGGGATCCAACTTCTACTTGGTGTAGGAATCATTTGGATTTCTGGAAGTCTTGCCGAATACTTAGGGTTTGAACTTCTGGAATGGATTCTCACAAACATCAGGCCAGCTCTTGTGTTTGCTATCATTGTTCTTTTGCAGCCAGAGTTACGACGTTTGACTGGGGATTTGGCTCGCATTCGTTTACTCCGATTGTTTTTTCTTAAACCCACATTTGATTTAGATCCTATTGTGGAAGCAGTTCGGATCATGTCTCAGGAAAAAACCGGATCCATTATTGTTCTCGTCAAAGACATTAGTTTGAAAGATATTTCAGAAAATGCAGTTCCTATGGATGCACAAGTATCTTCGGAAGTATTACAAACTATTTTCTTTAAGAATTCTCCTCTTCATGATGGAGCTGTTATCATTGAACAAAATAGAATTGTTTGTGCTGCTTCCTATTTGCCTATGAGTAGTTCTGTGGAAATAGCCACACTCGGTGCTAGACATCGTTCGGCACTCGGACTCTCCGAAGAAACAGACGCCATCATTATCGTTACATCAGAAGAGACAGGGGACATTACCATTTGTTATGAAGGGGAAATGTTGCATCCAGTCAAACCACTCGAACTAAAAGCGCTTGTTAGTGGCCTTATGACGGGAAATCGTAGGTCAAAGGATGATTCTCTTCGTAAAACTAAAGAGAAAGATACTGGAGTCAGTATATGATTCTGAAGTTACTCGGAAAACTTGTTCGAAACTGGAAAGCAAAACTAGTTTCGTTAATCATCGCCAGTATTTTTTATGTCAATCTTCAAAATTCAAAAGTATTGATTAAAACAATCAATGTTCCTGTCGACTATCCAAAGTTATCTGGTAATTTAAACTATTCCAAAAATCCGGAAAAAACAATCCCTGTTCGTGTGGAAGGTTTAAAAGATGTTGTGAATTACTACTCACAGTTTATGAAAGCGGTGATTGATCCAGAAGATGTCCAACTTGGTGTTACAGAAGTCCCAATTAAGAAAATAGTAGGTGTTCCTAGCGGTGTTAAGGTCACCAAACTTAAAAAAACGGTTCCGGTTGAAATTGAATCGCGTGGATTAAAAGTAGTTCCGCTAGAAGTTGCGTTCGAAGGGGCCCCTCCAGCTAACTTTGAAAAGCTGACACAAATTGTAAGTCCTCCCAAGGTGACTTTAAGTGGAAAACCACAAGACTTGGAAAAAATTACCAAAGTTCTACTTCCAGAAATTTCTCTAACGGATAAAAAGGAACCTTTTGCAAAAACAGTTCGGATACCAGATTTACCAAAGGGAGTGAATGTCCTTGGTTCCAGGGATGTCACTGTGAATGTAAACATCATTCCTCTTTCTTATAAAACCGGAGAACAAACAGCAGCAGGAATTCCCATTGTTTGTTCGGGGCTAGATGGCAAGTTAGATGCAGAACTTTCTGAAGAACAAGTGGCTATCAGATATTTTTCTTTAAAACCAATTCGTTCGGCCCAGATTCTAACAGGAATTACTGCCCAAGTTCCTTGTAACTATATCTTTGATCCGATCAAAAACAAAATCATTCCCGAGTTACAGCCCCAAGTTGCAAAAGTTCGAATCATTAAGAATAAAGATCTTAAAGGAATTGAAATTTTACAAATCAGTCCTGAAAAAATTGAGATTCGTTACAAAGTCAAAGAACAAAATCCAGAAGCAGATCCAACTGATGATGGCACAGGAATGGAAGTTCCTGGTGCAATCCCCTCAAATCGATCTTAAGTTTTAAGGCACGAATTCAAGGATGGATTCGTACCTTTTTGTCTAGGTTTCTTTTCAGAATTTAATATCAAATTCAATCAAAACAAAAAAACTCTAATTCTATTTAAGGAATTCGTAGATTTCTTTAAAACTTTCTTCTGGATTTTCCCATTGAGGATAATGACCAATCGAGTCCCAACGGATTAACTTTTTGTTTTTGATCGGAAGTTTTTCTAATTCATCTGCTAGGTGGCTTCCGCTGACTGGATCTTCTCCTCCATTGATAAAGAGGAGTGGCACCTCCGTTTGGAGAAGAGCATTTTTCCAACGTTCTCCATGGATTCTTCTTTCTGAAATGTATTTGAGTAGTTTGTGTGGAATTAAAACTTTGTTGGGATAGGTAATCAATTTCCAAAGAACAGAAATTTCTTTGTCAGTCGGTTTCGTATTTTTCCCAAAAACTTGGCTAAATGCAATTCCAAATTTTCTCTCATTATAAAAACGAGAAAGAAAAGCACCTAAGATTGGTGTGGCGAGGAGTTTCTGTTTGAATGTGGGTCTATGTAGGTGAGGAAAAAGTCCTCCATTCAAAAAAACGGCTCCATCGATTTCATACTTTCTTTCTTTACGTTCTAAATGCCTAGCTAAGATTTCTTGACCCACACTCACAGCATAATCATGAAAAACAAACTTCACTCTTCGAAGTGCATTTTTTTCGATAAAGTTTTCTATGATATCCGTTTGTTCTATCAGTGTGTATTTATGCTTTTTTGGTTTCGAAGAATATCCAAATCCTAAAAAATCAATGGCGATTGTATTGAAGTAACGAGAAAGGCCATTAAAAATTTTAGAGTAGTCCCAAGAGGATGTGGGAAACCCATGAAGTAAAATTAGATTCTGTCCTCTTCCTTCTTGTATAAAGAAAATTTGAAACTTCTTATATTCGAAAAATTTACCACCAGCCAGCCATTCAGTAGCGTTCTTTTTTGGAAAGTTTAGATCAACCATATCCGACATAGCACAACAAAAGAGGAAGTGAGTCAAATAGAAGAATTTGCTACTTTCTCTTTTCCCGAAAGCCGATCTTTAAAAGGATGGAGTCATACCCTCTTATTTATTTTGTAAAACCAGAAGGGATTATTTCGGACTGGGAATATTTCTGGTATCAGATTCCTTATGGGGCCCCAGGAATCCTAACTTTTTTTGTTGGTGTATTCCTCAGCTACTTTGCCTTTCAAAAATTTCGGAAATCAAAAGATGAGAATCGAACCTTTCATTTAAACCTAGCGGTTTCCTTCATTAGTTTTGGATCCATCGGGCTTGTTTTAACCACGAGAGCCTGGATTCAAAACGTTGAAACATTAGTTTTTTGGAATAATCTACTATACTTCTTGGTTGCTCCTCTGGCTCCAACAGCCTTTTATTTGGCCTACTATATGACGGGAAAACAAAGTAAGTTATTGTTGTATTATTCTTATCTTTGTTGGTTTGCCAGTTTTGTATTGTATTTCGGAATCCTTATCGGTAAGGGATTCGAAACCACTGTATTTGAATTCACTTTTGGAAAGTATCCGAGAGGAAGTTCCTTTGTTCGACCATGGGGAATTTTGGCACCACTGGGTTATTTTTTCCTGATTTTACCTTCTTTCATCAAACACTACCAATACATTCGTAAACATTACCATCTCACTTTGTTTCATGGGGTGAATTTATTATTTTTACTCACAACTATGAATGCACCGAGTATTCTTGGTTTCAAAGTGTATCCGGGAGGGTTCTTTTTATTCATTCCTATGTTACTTGTGGCTTATGGAGTGTTTCGATCTGATTTTTTTGATGTGAACGAACTTCTTTTCCAAAAGAATGGAATGTTTTATTTTCTTTTTGCACTTTTATCTTTCGTTTTGATTTTTATTTCTTTTGGAGTTTCTTTTGGATTATCACCGGATGCTTATGAGTCAGCAAAATGGTATCCATGGGGAATTCCTCCCGTAGTATCCGTGTTTGGTGCAGTATTTCTTTCCATCATTGTGGCAGGCGCCAATCCATCGGCAAGGATCAACCAACTTTGTGCCTTTGCACTCATCCTCACGGGTTTTTATGTCATCCAATCCGTTCCTTTAAAGTTAAATATATCTTATGTGGTACAACTGCGAATCTCACAAATGACCTTTGTGGCATTTGCCTTTGCGCCGAGTATTATGGTGCGTTTGGTATTCGAAGCGATTGGACAAAAATCACCGTTCTGGATTCAAGGAATTGATTTTCTTTGTGTGACAGCAGCAGTACTTGCGCCCTCTCCTTATTTATTTGTAGGTTATTTTGATTATCCATGGTCAAGAGTCCACCATGGAGGTCCTGCGGAATTACTTGTGGGAGCCAATGGTGCCATTGCTTTAATTTTGGTGCTTATTACTTTTTTGCGAAATAAAGGTTACATTAACTTTGCCTCTAAATGGATCATTGGCTCTTTTTTGTTATCTGCGATTTTACTTTTAGCGGCACTACTTCCTAGTCATGGAATTCCCATTTATCCTTTAGCGGACTTCCAATTTGTGCCTGCGTTTTTACTCGGTTATGCGGTGCTTCGTCATGGCGCTTTGTCTTTGGAGGGAAGAACCATCCAATTGAGCCAACGTTTGGCAAACTTAGGACTCATTACCATGGCCATTGCTGCCATTTTATATTTCCCACTCATCCGTGAACAATACGGAGTGGGGGAATCGGCATTTCATTTAACAATGATTGTGTTACCTCTGGTATTGTTTAATTACCTTGTTGTCTACATCATGTCTCGTCCCTTGGCGGAAGAACTCGATATTAGTTATTTTCTATTGGATTTAGAGAAACAAAAAGCGGATGAAGAAAGAGAAAAAGCTCTCATTGCACAAGATAAAGCGGAAGAGGCAAGAGAAGAATCGGAAAAATTACTTCTTAACATCTTACCTTATAAAGTAGCTCAAGAATTAAAACAAAAGGGGAGTGTCACACCTTCTCGAATTGAGAATGTAACGGTTTTATTCACGGACTTCAAAGGTTTTACTAAAGTTGCGGAAGGTATGGATGAACAAAGTCTAATCGAAGAACTAGATGCTTGTTTTACTCAGTTCGATGAAATCATTCTAAGGAACAACTTAGAAAAATTAAAAACCATTGGCGATAGTTATATGTGTGCGGGTGGCCTTCCTGTAGAAAATCGAACCAGTGCCATTGACGCTTGTTTGGCGGCTCTCGAGATTCAAAGTTTTATGAACCAATTAAAAGAAATCAAAACTGCGCTGAATTTGCCTTTTTGGGAACTGCGGCTTGGTCTTCATACAGGACCTGTGGTTGCGGGAGTAGTGGGACGATTTAAATTTGCTTATGATATTTGGGGAGATACTGTTAATACGGCTTCAAGAATGGAGTCCGGTGGAGAAACCGGAAAAATCAATGTCTCCAAAGAAACCTATGAACTTGTGAAGTATTTTTTTATCACAGAGTACCGAGGGAAAATTCATGGGAAAAACAAAGGGGACTTGGATATGTATTTTGTAAGTCGCCTAAGGCCTCGTTATTCGCAAGACCCAGACGGTAAGGCGCCTAATCAATACTTCCGGGAGGTTTATTCCCGGATTTCAAACGGTGCTAACATTCGTTGGAAGAACGAATCTTAATTTAAGTCTGCTCTTCCTCAGCAAGCCAAGTGCGAAGTAACTGCGCCACATCTTCCGGTTTTTCTTTTGCCAGGTTGATTGCGTTTTCGAGTAACTCGCGTCTGAGTTTTTCGTCGAGGGAGAGTTCGACTTCGGCTCCCCCTTCGTCCATCACTCGAAGAGCAGCTTCCCGCATCATTTGTTGTTGGGCAGCAAGTTCTTCTTCTCTGAGTCTTCTTCTTCTTGCGATTTCTTTTTTGATCGCACGATACACGAGGATTGCAAGGATCAGTAAAATTAAAATTACGAGAGAAGCAATGACCATATTCCGAATGGCTCTTTGTTTTTGAAACTCTTCATCTTCGGCACGGAACTGTTCGGTTCTATCTTTGGGAATCGTAATGACACTGATCTGGTCACCACGTGATCTTGTGTAACCGATCGCAGCTTCTAAGTTTTTACGAACGAGTTTTAAATCATTTTCAGCAACGGGAATGTATTTTCTATCGTATCCAAGACCATCTTCACGTTCTTTTCTTTCCCAAACACCATCAACTACGACAGAAAGACCAATCTTTTCAATCTTCCAAGGTTGGCGTTTGATATCTTTTACACGTTTGTTGAATTCGTAGTTATTGATATTTTCGTCTTTAGAATACTCTGCTTTTTGGTAGTCTGTGTCTTTGTATCCAGGAGGAAGGTTTGGCTCTGTGCCTGCGGGACCATCGGGAGTGAACCCGCGTCCTTTAAAAGATTCTTTGGTTTCTTTAGAAGATACTTTCAGTGAATAACCATCGACCAACTTTCTTTCGTTATACGGTGTATCTGGGTTATCTTCTTCGGCAACTACTGGTAATACTTCATTTTCAGTTAAGGACTCTTGGTCCCAATTGAATGAATATTCGAAACGAGTGATGTCCACTCGGTCTTCTCCACCCAAATACCAACGAAGGGTATTCCGAATGTCGATGAGTCGTTTGACACGTTCTTCTTCTTCGATTCTAAGTTTTTCTTGGACGATACGAAGTTCTAATCTTTCTTTTTCTAAATCTTCTTCAAAATCAGAAATGATCTTTCCATCGGGATCGGCCACACTTACGTTTTCCGGTTTTAATTTGGGAACAGCACGAGCGACTAAGTTCACAATCCCTTTGATTTCTTTTTTACTCATTCCCTCAACACCCGGTTTGAAGTGGAGGATAACGCTTGCCTTTACAGGATAGGAGTTGGATTCAAAAAGATCACCTTCGGGGATCGCAATGTTGACATCGGATCTTTCGATCGGTCTTAAGGTATTGAGTGATTTTTCAATCGCACCTTTGAGGGCTCTATATTTTTTAATGTCTTTGTCGAACTGGGTTTCTGTAAACTTTTCGATATCAAAAAGTTCCCAACCAGTCACACCTGCAGGAATCAAATTCTCTTGTGCGAGTTTGGTGACGATCTCTTGTCTTTGTTCGGGGTCCACTGTGATGAGACTTGTTTCACTGGATCCATAAGAGTAACCAAGGGCATCTAGTTTCTTTGTGACCTCAGAGAAATCTTTGGAATCCAAATCCTTAAAGAGAACCACGCGGTTTCTTTGGGACGAGACGTTGGAGAGGATGATGACTGCCACCACCACAACGGCGAGCACACCACCCAAAATCATTTTTTTGGTTTTATCGAGTTTGTTGAATAACTCTTTGAGATTATCGATGATTTTTTGCAGTGGTTCAGGCATAGTTCGGGCCTCGTCGAGATTTGAGACATAATGCCATGATTCTCCTGAAACGTACAAGTACTTTTCGGGGAGGGAAGGAAATTCGAGGGGTTTGGACTCGGAATTGGAATTGACCTGTTTTTTGATGTGATTACATTGTAATTACAATGAAGGCTGCCGTCATACAAATCGGAAATTCAAAAGGGATCCGAATTCCTAAAACTGTTTTAGCGGAATGTCAGATTGAAGATGAAGTCGATCTATTGGTAGAGGACAATAAAATCATCATCACTCCTTATAAAAACAAACCGCGCGTGGGTTGGGAAGACCAATTCAAAGCGATGGCGGAAAGAAAAGAGGATCAGTTACTCATTCCAGATTCCATTGATTTGGAAACAAAGGATTGGGAATGGTAATCCATCAATATGACATCTATCTAATCAATTTGGATCCAACGATTGGTTTTGAGATTAAAAAATCTAGACCTTGTATTGTCATTTCTCCGAATGAAATGAATCAGTTTATCGGAACAGTGATGATAGCACCTATGACCACTCGTTCTAGGAGTTACCCAACAAGGGTAGATTTAACATTTCAGGGAAAAAAAGGTTCTATCGTTTTGGATCAGATACGAACTGTTGGTAGGTCGCGGTTGATTCAAAAACTGGGTTCGTCTGATCCTAAAACAATTCAAAAAATTAAGAAAGTCATAAAAGAAATGTTAGTCGACTGATTTTATTTTCTTTTATGACTTCTGATTCAATTTCCTTGGATCGGCTTAATCTTTAATTAAGCCACACCTTCCACTTTTTGGAACACTCGATCAAATCGTTTGAGGGCATCATCAATCACAGCATCTGTATCGGATGCACTTGTATAAAGCCTACTTCCCGCGAGTGTCACAAGACCTTCTGACATATAAGCGGCCCCCATTTCTTCCATCGCGTGTTTTCTTTTATGAGCTTCGGCTATGGTTTTTTTAATGGTCCAGAACTTCTTAATGTTGATATCGAGTAACATCGTACCGACGGTCTCCAAATGGCAAATGGAACCTTGGTTGAAGGCAACAAATGGGAGGTCGTATTTTTTGATTAGTTTTTGTAAACCTTTGGTGAGTCTGTCGCCCGCTCTTCCTGATTTTTCACAGGCATTGTTTTTTTCCATTTCACAAAGGGTAAAGTAACCTGCAGCAGAACTGAGTGGATTGGCTGCCATCGTTCCACCGATTAACGCCTTTTTGGTGCCGGTTTGAAGTCCTGCAGAAACATATTTCATGTATTCTTTTTTACCACCAAGTCCACCAGCTGATGGATATCCTCCCGCAACTACCTTACCAAAAATAGTTAGGTCAGGATCCACACCAAAGTATCCTTGGGCACCGCTAAGACCAATGCGGAAAGCTGTCACCACTTCATCAAAGATAAGAAGAGCTCCATATTTGTTACAAAGTTCTCTGACTCCTTTGTTGAAATCAAAGTCAAGAGGTCTTGTTCCACTTTCGGGACCTACTGGTTCGATAAGAACTGCCGCAGTGCCACCGCAGAAACGATTTCGTTTGAGTACGGATTCAAGAGAGTTCAAATCGTTCGGGTAAAATTCTTGTGTGTATTTGAAAATGGATTTAGGAACTCCATTGGCTTCGAAATGTCTTGTGCCTGGAATGCGAAGTCCATAAGCGAGTTGGTCACTCCAACCGTGGTAAGCCCCGCCCATCTTCACGATATTTTTTTTCTTGGTCGCAAGTCTTGCAACGCGAATCGAAGCCATACAAGCTTCTGTTCCCGAACCTAACATGCGGAACATTTCGACAGAGGGAACTAACTCTACAATTTTCTCGGCTAACTTATATTCGTATTCATGAAAAAGACCTGTAACCGGTCCTGTAGTATCGAGAAGTTCAATGACTTTTTTGCGGACACTGGGTGGATTGCTACCAAGAACTGTGGGTCCACCTGCTTGTAAAAAATCGATGTATTTGTTTCCATCTAAATCATACAAATAAGCACCGGAAGCTTTTGTAAAAACAAGAGGGAAGGGATGATTGAAGGAAAGGTTGTGTTGGACACCGCCGGGGATGTATTCCGAAGCCTTGGTGATCATCGCCTTGGACTTACTGCATTTTTTTTCGAAGTAGTTGTGAAGGATACTGTCCATTTCTTGTTTGCGAATGGAGCGTATAGGAAGGGAAATTAATTTCCTTAGGTCTTTGTAGATTTGGTCTACATTGGGGTATTCGTTCATGGAAAAGCCTTGGGCCATATAATCTTTCCTCTTCCGATCTTTTTTCTTGACAATGAGTGAGTCATCACTCATTGTCAAGAAGGAATTCACAAAATAAAACGAGAAAGTCGGATTCTTTGGAAATTCGCATAAATTTCCTGGAGAAATCCAGCCTTTTTCGTTTATTGGACAGGGTAGAGTATGGTAACAAAGCATTTTAATGATAGTTTTGAGCGGATTTCTGAAGAAAAGAGAAACCGGATTTTAACCATAGCCATTTCCGAATTTGCCAATCGTGGATTCACGAGTGCCAATACCAATACCATCGCCCAAAAAGCGGGGATCAGTGTTGGCTCTCTCTATAAATACTTTGAAACCAAAGAAGATTTTTTTCTCACCGTCGTGGACCATGGAATCACACAGTTGGAAAAAACTTTGGAGTCTGTCCTTGCCATGGACTTGGATTTGTTTGGAAAAATTGAAAAGATCATTCGGATCATCCAAACCCACTCTCGTATCAACCAAGACATCATCCGCCTTTACAATGAAATGACTACAGAAAGTAATTATGAACTCATCACTCGTTTGTCAGGTGAGTTAGAATCTTTGTCGGCAAAATGTTATATTGAAATGATTAACCTAGCTAAAAAAGAAGGAAACATCTCCTCAGAAGTGGATAGCAATCTTTCTGCATTTTTACTGGATAGTATCTTTATGACCTTACAGTTTTCCTATTCTACAGTATATTATAAAGAACGAATGAAAATCTATTTAGGCGATGATGTGTTTGAAAAGGATGAAGAAGTAGTCGCTGGGGTCATGAAAGTGATTCGCAGGGCACTGGGTGGATAAAAAACTACCGTATGGGTTTTTCTGGAATACTGATCGATGTTTGAAATATTTTGAAACCATCACTAGAATGATATGATAAAAGCTATTATTTTTGATTACGATGATACTTTAGTTCAAACGAGAAAAACACGATACAATACAATCTATAAACTATCTAAACAATTATTTGATACTGAAATTACTGAAAGAGAAATTGATGAGGCTTGGGGACTCCCTGCCGAAGTATTTTTACTGAAACTTTTTGGACGTTTTTCTTCAGATATTAATTATCTTTGGAATATTTATATAGAATTCTCGAAGAAAGATTTAAACATCCCACACCCAAATGCCTTTGAGTATATAAGTAAATACCAAAATATCTATAAGTTTGGAATCGTCACTTCATCCAGTGAAAAAGTTGTTCATCGTGAATTAAACGAACTACAAATAAACACAGACTTATTCTTTCAAATTCAAACCTCTGATCACACTAATGTTCACAAACCGAATCCAGATGTTTTTGAGCCAATTTTTGTATTATTAAAAAATGAAAATATAGATAAAAAGGAAATTTTTTATATCGGTGATTCCCCCGCTGATTTTGAATCCGCGAGTAAATTTGGGTTTCATTTTCTAGGAATAGCACATGACAATAGGCATGTCGATTATTTCCAAAGAGGAGAAATTCCATTTGTTAGAAATTTTTTGGAATTGGAAAATTATCTGAAGAAATACATTTGAACCATGAAAGACTTGAATGATTATGTAAATTCGTACAAAGAGCAGCTTAAAATTGGTGACATCCAGGAAGCCTATGCAGGGCTCGTGAAATATGTAACGAAACTTAGTACCACTCTATCCAAAAACCTTTCTAAAAGTTATTCGTTTGGAAGTCTTTTCCAGGGATACATGGATTATACTTATTTCTATTACTCTAACCAGTTTTTGAAAGATAGAAAATTAAAAATGGGGTTAGTTTTAAACCATCCAAAAATGCAATTTGAAGTTTGGCTTTTGGGTCAGACCATTCCCATTCAAGAAAGGTATTGGGAGTATTTTAAGAATACGAAGTGGAACAAAAACAGAACCACCAAACCACAATATTCCATTCTGGAAACGGTTTTGCTTGCGAATCCGAATTTTAATGATTTGGATAAACTCTCTAAACAAATTGAAGAGAGTTTGGTTCAGGTGACTGCAGAAATTATACAGGAGATCAAAGTGAGTCAGTTGAAATAAAAACCTTAACAAAACAGAGATTTATGTGATGAAAGAGCTGCGATTTGTAGAAAAAGATTTGGTTATTTCTGGTAATATAAACAATTCATAATAAATGATATCAAGAATCCAAAAATTGAGAAACAGTCTCGGATTTAGAATGCGTAAACTATTTGCAAAACAATTAGATCTTAATGATGGAAGCCAAGTGGAACTGATTCAAGAAGGGAATCGAATTATCATTTCCCCTTACATTAATGAAACTTTGGATCAAAAATTAAAAAAAATAACTGAGAAAACCTCCATAATGAAGTTGATTCTGGATCTTCCGTTGGTAATGAGTTTTGGAAAGTAAAAAATATACTTATTGAATTGGTGAAACTTTGATTGGCTATTTTTTTTGAACCATCACAAAACATGTTAAACAATCATTGGAACAAAAAAAATCTATTAATCATAGCAATTTATGTGATTGGGTTTGGTATTGGAACATTCTCACATACAATGGATATGGTGAAGTTAAGTTTTTTCGGTTATACTTTTGCACCATTACTATTGAATTTTTTTTGGACTTCTTTACTCGTTCTCGATCCTCTAGTGATTGTTTTGCTTTTTGTTCGTTTCCGCTATGCGATTTATCTCGCCGTTATCATTATGATTCTTGATATATTAATCAATTTATTATTTGGGGTTTCTGTCGGAAATCGAAACATCCTTCTCGGATTAACCACGCAGATTCCATTTGGTTGTTTTGTCTTTCTAACAGCTAAACATCTTTCTAGATATATGTCGATAGCTGCCAGTTTGAAATTGTAACGGTTCAAGGTACGTTAACACTAGTGTTATTTTTTCTGCGGTAACCAGAGTTAACGTAATTAAGTAAAAACTTAGGTCAATCTTGTAATTCCCTCGCCTAAGATTCCATAAACGGAGATTCTTTTAACCAAAATACCATTATAAAATTCACTATCGATAGAAAGAGAAGGATGTATAAAAAAGATACCATCCCAAAAAAGTTGAGTCCTAAGATAAAGAGAATTCCTGAGACCTGTCCTACAAGTAGGAGTAAACCTTGGGAAGTGGATTCTGGTGCGGGAGAAGTAATTTCTGCACAGTATTGAAATCCAATCGGGGCTCCAATTCCCAAAAGAAAAAATCCAATCACAATCGAACCAATAAGTAAGAAAATAAAACCTTGGAACAAAACAAATAAACTGAGGCCGACTAAAAATCCTGCCATGGCAATGATAAGGAATATTTTTCTTTTTTGTAATTTGTCAGAGATGGGAGGGATGATGATCCCACCGATGATTCCAGAAATTAACATCACACCACCAACGAGTCCTGATTCGTCGATATTGAGTCCTTTGATTTCACAGATTTGATCAATACAAGTACTCACTGCATTAAAAACACCGAGACCTATTAGAAATAAAAACAGGATCTTTCTCATATCTTTCTGTTTCCATAAAAAACGAAGCCCTTCTAAAAAAGGGAGTTCATGATCTTCCCCATGTGTGCTGGGAGAGGTAGGTGGTTTTTCTTTGATGAGTAGAAGAAAAAGAATCGCAGAGACCACAGAGACAAAACCGTAAATCATCATCACATCAGGAATCGTGTTTCCTCTTTGGAGTAAAATGGGAGTGAGGATCATCACAAGGATGATTCCTAAAAATTGAGCTAGAGTTCCGAGTGCTACAGCTGTGGCTCTCTCTTGGATGGGAAACCACAAAACGCTAATTTTTGTTACTGCATTGAGAAGGAAGGGTTGGGCCACGGCAAGTCCCATTTGGCAAAATAAAACAATGGTATAATCGGCCGCATAAATTCCTTTCATTAGTCCACAAACACCTGTTAATATGGCACCAAATCCCACTCCTTTTTTGATTCCATAGGTATCAATCACGTAAGAGGCAGGAATGGCTATAATAACAAAAACTCCGAGAAAGACGAGCGAGAGTAAATCGATTTGGATGGGACTTACCTTATAAAACTCTTTAGCGTCACGGGCAATGGGAGCATAGGTCAACCATTGCAAACAAATCGTTGCAGTGATGACAATATAGGCGAAAAGCACGACCCAGCGATACGGATAGATTTTTGTTGGGATTTGGTTCATTTCTGTCCCCTTTTTGGCGATCTATGGATTTGAATGGAAACCAATCGTTCGGAATAAATTCCATAAGGGACTGGTCCTGAAGGAAAATGATTTGCCATCCGAGCCGATGATCCTAAATCTTTATGAGTGATCACTCACTTTTTTCCTTTCCTAAAAGAAAAACGACATACTTCTTTGAAGGAATTTTTCTTTGGGTGAGGCAAACAAACAAGCGGGCTGATGGAGTATAAATGGAATCAGGTTACATACTAACTTATGATATTGGCACTACTGGAGTCAAAACTTGCCTCTTCCGGATCTCACAGGCTTTGGAGCTTGTCCAATCAGCAAGTTTGGAATATTCTATCCAACTTCTAGAAAATGGGGGAGCCGAACAAAACCCCGAGGATTGGTGGGTGGCCTTAAAAAAAACAACAGCCCAGGTTCTCGACTTATCCAAAACCAATCCAGATTCCATCCAAGGGATTTCTTTTTGTTCGCAGATGCAAGGTCTTGTGCTTGTGGATTCCCAGTTCCAAGTAGTTCGCCCTGCGATGAGTTATATGGACCAAAGAGCCACTCTGGAAATGAAAGAAGGAATTGTGCATGGATTTAAAATCGAAGGGATTAACGCCATAAAACTATTGTTATCTCTTTGGATCACGGGGGCTGTGGCCGCCAGTGTTAAAGATCCTATTTGGAAATACAAATGGGTCGAAAAAAATGAACCAGAAGTATTTTCTAAAGTAAAGTGGTGGTTGGATGTAAAAGAGTTTCTCATCGCTCGTTGTACAAAAGAAGCAGTGATGACAAGAGATTCTGCTTTCGCTACTTTTTTATACAACTCTCGCGTAGGAAAAGGAAGTTGGAGCCCCATCTTATGTAAGTTATTCGGTGTTCGCTTGGATCATTTGCCAAAGATTGTCAATTCTTCAGACAGGGTAGGTGGTTTGACAAAGGAAGCTGCAGAATTTTTAGGTCTAAAAGAAAACATATCCGTGTTTGGTGGTGGTGGTGACGCCTCTCTGATTGGCGTGGGTGCTGGTGCCGTTAAGGAAG
Source organism: Leptospira wolbachii serovar Codice str. CDC (assembly GCF_000332515.2). Classification (NCBI taxonomy): domain Bacteria; kingdom Pseudomonadati; phylum Spirochaetota; class Leptospiria; order Leptospirales; family Leptospiraceae; genus Leptospira; species Leptospira wolbachii. The sequence goes on along the minus strand of NZ_AOGZ02000014.1, from coordinate 1,126,776 downwards.
GTGATACCCATATTTATGCAGGTACTTCTGGTTGGATATCCACAGTTACCAAAAAGAGGACTGTGGATATAGGGGCAAGGATAGCTTCCATCGTAGGTGCAAGAGAAGGATATTATAATTACTTTGGGGAACAAGAAACATCAGGTAAATGTTTACAATGGGTCAAGGACCATTTGGCTTTAGATGAAATTGATCTGTACTTAGAAAAAAAGAAAATCACAGATGGGCCAGATGCCATTTATGAAAGTTTATTTGAATTTATGTTTGATTCGATTAAAGATACAGAACCTGGTTCTCATGGAGTGATCTTTACTCCATGGCTTCATGGAAACCGTTGTCCTTTTGAAGATCCAAAAGCCAGAGGAATATTCTTTAACATAAGTTTGAATACTGGAAAAAGAACTCTTATTCGTTCGGTTGTAGAAGGAATTCTTTTTCATAAACGTTGGATTTTGGAACTATCAGATGGGAAGATGCCTACATCTGATACAATTCGTTTTGTGGGTGGCGTGGCAAGATCTGGATTTATCTGTCAGTTGTTAGCTGACATTACTGGAAAAACCATTGAAAGGGTAGTTCATCCAGAAAACGTTGGCGCGATGGGAGCAGCAGCCATTGTAGCTTACGGTCTTGGAATGATTCCAAAATTTGAAGATATCAAATCCATGATTCCGATCCAAGACAAATGGATCCCCAATCCAAATCATAAAAAAATCTATGATAGAAATTTTAAAGTTTTTAAAAATCTTTATAATACCAATCAAAACAATTTCGCAATTTTAAATACATAAAATCAGGAACACAGTATGGACAAACAAAACATTCAATTTACTAAAGAGAGTTTAGGGAAACCTTTCGCCATTGGAAGGTCAGCTGATTTATTTCTTTTACCAGAGAATAAAATTCTCAAACTTTTTTTCCCTGATGCAAAGGAATCAGAAATAGATTTAGAGGTTGAAAATACTATAGAAGCAAATCGAAAAAGTGCTTCGAAGATGAGATGTTTTGGGAAGGCAAAAGTAGAGAATCGATTAGGCATTATTTTTGATCGAATCACAGGAATTTCTCTTACAAAACTTCCTGATAAAAATCCATTGGAGCTTTTTCGGATTGCAGGAACACTCGCTCGTTTGCACTACGGAATCCATCAAATCAAATCCGACCAATACAAAGATGTAAAAGTAATCTTAAATTCATGTTTGTCCTTGGAACCACTTTCCTTTTTGAGTTCGGATGAAAAAGCAAAAGTAAAATCGTATATTAATGGATTACCCAATGGAAATTCCATTCTCCATTTAGACTTTCATCCTGAAAATGTAATCGTACAAGGTAAAGACGAGATCATCATCGATTGGATGACTGCGGCAAAAGGAAATCCTGCTGCTGATGTAGCTTTTACTTTTTTACTTTTTACTGATGCAGAACTTTGGCCAGGAACTCCCAAACTAAAAATTATTTTTTATACCTTCATTCGAAAATTCATTCTGAAAGGTTATCTCAAAGTCTATAAACAACTTAGTGGAATCACCGATGCTGAAATTGCGGCTTGGAGATTGTCTTCCCTCATTCTTCGTTTGGGACTTTGGAATATTGAAAGCGAAAGAGAAAGTTTAAAATCACAAATCAGTCGTTTGGTGGCTCTTGGAGGTAAGGTATGAATTTGAAACTCGATCGTTTTATAGAATCCTATGATGGAGAAGAATTTGATGTGACCATCATCGGTGGAGGAATTACGGGTGCCACTTTAGCTTATGAATGTGCAAGTCGTGGTTATACAGTAGCTCTTGTGGAAAAAAAAGACTTTGGTGGAGCTACTTCCGCGGCCACAGGGAAACTCATTCATGGGGGCCTTCGTTATCTCAAACAATTTGAAATAGGTTTAGTCAGAGAAGCATTAAAAGAACGTAGGATCCTTTCCAACATTGCCCCTAACTTAGTTTATCCTTATCCTATGGTGCTTCCAAAACCTGGAATTATTGCAAGAATTGGACTTTATGTTTATGACCTTTTATCTTTTGATAGCCGCTGGACATGGGACGAATCCAAACAAATTCCTAACCATAAATACCTTAAACGAAAGGAACTTTTAGAAAAGAATTTAGGAGACTTCGAAGATGCAGCTTATTTTTATGATGCGATTTGTTTGAGTCCCGAAAGATTAACACTTAGTTTTTTAAAATCAGCAGCAGCTTATGGAGCCAAAGTTTCCAACTACACTGTTGTTGAAGATTTACTTTGGAAAGAAAATGCCGTCGTGGGAATTCGTGTTCGTGATGCGCTTACGAATGGGGAATTCCAAATTCGTTCTAAGGTTACCATCAATGCCTCAGGGCCCTGGACTCATAATATACTTTCTAAATCTCCCAAAACCGAACAACCTCTTCCTAAAAAAAGATCGGAAGGGATTTATATCATTACAAAGAAATTAACCAACTTAATGACTCTCTATGTAGGAGACAAAGGCCATTTCAGTTTTGCTCCGTGGAGAGGTTATTCCATGATTGGGCCAACAGAAAAGTCATACTTTGGTAAGGTGGAGGATTGGAAACTTACTCGCGAAAGTATTTTAGAATTTATTGACTATATCAACGAAACTTCACATGTAAAAGAAAAGTTATCGATTGATGATGTGATTTTTGCTTATGGTGGGCTTCGTCCGTTAATTGAAAGCTCTGATGATACTTACTCTGCATCGAGAAGATCAGAATTATATGACCATGCCAGGGACGGGGTCCAAGGTCTTATTACAGCGGCCGGTGGAAAGTATACAACGAGTAGAAATTTCGCAGAATCGATTTTCAAAAGGATCAAAAAGAAACTAACAAAAAAATCTTCAGACAATATCTCCGCAAAACAATACTTATATGCATCGCAAATTCCGAATGTAGAAATTTTCATCCAAGGTGCGATCAAACAAAATGCGGATTTCTCTGAAAAAACAATAGATTATTTGGTTCGTCATTATGGATTACAATATGAAATTATTTTAGATCTGGCAAAAAAGACCAAAAACTTAAGTGCCGTTCTCAACCAAGACGGGGAGATATTGGCTGAAGTTGTTTACGCAATTCGTTATGAAATGGCGAAATCTCTTTCCGATATCTTTCTGAGAAGGACAGGGCTTGGGACTTTGGGGATCCTTTCTGATGAAATTATGAAAGCTATCATTGATGTAGCCGCAGCGGAATGGAAGTGGACAGAGGAAACAAAAAGAAAAGAAACAGAAGCCATATACAAAGTTTTAAAATTACCTGTTTGAATTCTTTTTTTTCGTAAGGAATTTCGGCTGACAAAACTTTCTTTTTAGTTTTATCTTTGGTTATGGGTACAGTCCAAACCATTGATACCGAATATGCAAACATCCATCAGGTGGCCTCGGCCTATCTTATAGAAGAAGAGGGCCGTGGTGTTGTAGTTGAAACCAATACAACTCATGCCATTCCAAAAATTCTAAACGCAATGGAATCACATGGAGTCAAACCACCAAACTTAGACTATGTGATTGTAACTCATGTCCACTTGGATCACGCTGGCGGTGCTTGGGCACTCCTCGAAGCCTGCCCCAATGCAATTCTACTCGCCCATCCAAAAACCGCAAAACATCTGGTGGATCCGAGTTTACTCATCAAAAGTGCCACCTCTGTTTATGGAAAAGAAAATTTTGATTCCTTGTATGGCGAAATCAAACCCATTCCTAAAGAAAAAATTCGGATTATGGAAGATGGGGAGTGGTTAGAATGGAAAGGCCATTCTTTCCAATTTATATACACCAAGGGACATGCCAACCATCACTTCTGTATTTATGATAGGAAAACAAATGGAATCTATACGGGAGACTCCTTTGGAATTTCGTATCCGCAGTTAGAAAATGGAAAACGATTTATTTTTCCTACAACCACACCCACTGACTTTGATTCTACGGAAGCCATTCGTTCCCTCGATCGCATTTTAGATACGGGGGCAGAGGTAGCCTACTTAACCCATTTCGGCCCGATCGGAGACTTAAAAAAGAATGCTTCCGACTTAAAAGAAGGACTCACACTTTGCGAGAAAGCTATCTCCGAGTTGGGAAGTGTCACCAAAGAAGAAAGGTTGCCTTTTATGGAATCAAAAGTGAAAGCTATGATCCAAACACTCGCTAGCAAACATTCGATTACTCTGACAAATTCTGATTGGAAGTTATTAAGTTTGGATGTAAATCTAAATGCACAAGGGTTAGTGTATGCCTTTGAAAAAACGAATTCCAAAGGATAAGGGAAAAATTTCTTTGCATCAAAAGCTCCTCTCTTTTGTGATACGGTTTGTATTTGCACTCGGGATTATAGGATTCGGATTCATCTTGCAATGTTCGCATCTATCCAAATCTAAAAAATCCAAAGACCCTCAAATCCAAATTCATTTTCTCTCACTAGACTTTGAAGAAACCAAATCCATTCCATCATCTCTCTTTGAATCCAAAGATTTACTTCTGATCCTTGCGGAATTATCTAAAAAGGAAGATCCTCCTATGCGTTTTATTTCAACAACCCGCACAGAAGAGATTATGGAAGTGAATGGAAAATCAAATTCCTGGACTGCGGGTTGGGTGGTCTATGTGAATGAAGAAAGAATTGACGGAGTGCAAATGAAGCGGGGTGTTCGCGTGAGCCCCAGTGACAAAATTGAAATTCGGTATGAGACCGTAGAGCGCGTATTTGGTCGCCCTACGTCATAACCCAATGATGGAATCGAAATGATTTCATAGAAAAATTATCTTTTGAAACCTTCCGATCCAATGATTTAGTTTTTATCTAAGAGTTGTTAATTCTCTGTAAGCTCTTACAAATCCATCAGACATTGTTTTTGCAAATGTCAAAGAGATCCTAGCTTTTTCCGCAGCAATCATGACATCGTGAAGTTCCACGGAGTTTGGATCAAAAACAATCTTTTGTGTGAGCTCATCTGCTTCTACTTGTTGGTCGTTCACTTGTTCGAAAGCTTTTTTCAAAGCATCTCCAAAAGTGCCTGCGACTTCATCAGGGGACTTGGCTTCATTGGTTTTTCCATAGTGGCGTTCATCGGAACGAAAGATACCTACCTTGTCACCTTGGGGGAGAAGGGAATGGGGTTTGTAGGTTTGGGAACTCATATTGGAAATGCGATCAATGGCCATGGGTGTTTCCTCATTCTAAACATCGGCCAAATCTGGAAAACCTAAAGAAAAAAATTATGTCACATTAAAAAAAGCGAAAAGAAACCGGAAAAGGCCGGAGCTTTAAGCCCGACCGATTTCCATCGCTTTGTTCATCATCGCTTTGGATCCATTGATGAGTTGGACATTCGCCTCATAAGACCGAGAAGCCGAAATCATATCCGTCATCTCGGTAACGATATTTATATTCGGAAGTTCGACGTAACCTTTTTTGGGGCCCGTTTGGATGGCGTCGGGATGGGTCGGATCATAAGTCAAACGAAGAGGGCTCATATCCTTCTCGATTTTCATCACCTTTACCCCTTTGCCTTCGCCGGGAGCCACACCAAAAGGATAAACAGGACTTTTCCAATTGGTTCGGAGATTAATCGGTGTTAGGATGACACGATCCCTACGAAAAGGGCCGTCTCCATTGGTATTTCTCGTTGTCGTCGAGTTAGCAATGTTATTCGAAATGACATCCATTCGGAGTCTTTGAGCCGAAAGCCCTGTAGCTGATATATTAATGGAATCAAACATTCCCATAACTTACTCCTTAGTTGGTTCTCATCACAATGTTGAGAAGGCGGTTGTTTTGGTTGAGTCGATCCACCATGAGGCTGTAACTCATTTGGTTTTGATTGGCATCGACCACTTCTTTTTCAATGTCTACGTTGTTTCCATCGGGTCTCATCGTAGTCAGATAATCCAAATTGGTTTTGGGTTTGGCATCCCGGTAATCTAAAGGTTTAAAAAATTCAATATGACGGTCGTTAGTGATCTTTGTTGGAACCGCTTTGTCCTTTTCAATTTTTTCCGATTCTATGGCACGTTTTAGCATAGATTCGAACACCACTTCAGAACGTTTGAAATTAGGAACGTCCGCATTGGCGATATTATCAGTAATCACTTTCCGCCTTTGGGTGGATGCACTGAGGCCCCGTTCCAAAAGGTCTTGAGTTTTCATGAAATGTGTTGCTTCAAACATATTTCTCTTCCTCTCTACATTCCCCTTCGACCGGTTTTTCTTCCCCCTAAAGCATTTTATGTCACCTTTGTATGATTTTTTTTGGGGCGGCCCCAAGTGGATTCTAAAACCAAAATGATACGCATACAGGGCCGGGCTCTCCCTCCAATCCTCCCCAGGGTTTTTCCGTTGTAAGATATCTGGAAACAAAACAAAGGGGAGGGATTTCCGCTCGATCCCTGCCGCGGGCTATGGAATCAGCTTTTTACCATTTTTTATGAGCTTCTATCTCTTAGTCCTACCTTCCAATTCGAGAAGCATGGATTGGATGCGAGAATGATTTGCGAGAAACCAATCTGAAAAAATTCCCACAATCCCTCGGAGAATTTGGATAGGAATCCATCTTGCGGGGACAATGATTCTAGGACTTCTTTTGATGATTCCTTTTATGAGTGCCGTCGCTACTTTTTCTGGAGGAATGGCTCTTCTTAAAAAAGGAGGAAAACCAATTTCTCGCATCTTTGTTGTTAGGTTATCTCCGCCAAAAACACCTTCGGTGAGTGGGGTTGTAATCCAACCTGGGTATAAGACCGAGGCACTGGCTCCTTTGCCAGCAAGTTCCGCGCGAAGGGAGCGAGATAACATTTCGATTCCTGCTTTGGATGTTGCATAAGGTGCATTACACATTCCGTTTGTAAATGCATAGATTGAGGAAGTGACTACAATTTGTCCTTGGTTTTTGACTACTTCTGGTAACGAGGTTTTGATCGTCCGCCAAACACCTAATAAATCTACATCTAAAATTTTTTCGAATTCAGTTTCATCACAATTAAAAACAGTATAAGCAGATTCTTTCCAGGAAATTCCTGCATTGGCAAGAGTGATATCAAGTCTACCAAAGCTGGCGACAGTTTGTTTGATTACTTTCTTAATGGAATTCCAATTGGTAACATCCATAGCCTTTGCTAAAACTCTTTCTTTTGCAAATTCAGAAGCTAATTTGTCCACAGAAGTTTGGGAAATATCAGTTAGTACCAGTTTTGCGCCATGTCGATAGAATTCCCTCGCACAAGCGGCTCCAATCCCACCGGTTGCCCCCGTAATGAGAACTACCTTATCTTTGATATCATAGGTCATAACTTCTCCCCTTATATCTGTTAGGAATCATGAACAGAGATTGGTCAAACGGAAATTCAAAAGGAACCAGTTTTGGATTTTGTTTCTTTATTGGATGAATCCAGGTGTGAAGTTTACATTTCCCTTAGATCCACGAGTTGAAAGGGTAAAACATGGAAGGTAAGGTAAAGGACTTGTTTTTATCCATTTACTAAATCTAATTCTTTGATCTTCATTTGTAAGAGAGAAATTTCTTTGTTAGATTTGGTCATTTGGATGGCCTTTTGGTAATGTTGGGAAGCTAGTTCTGTATTTGAGTTAGTATATAAATAACCGAGAAGAGAATGGTAATCACGATTTTTATTATCGTTAAAATTTTTTACTTCTTCCAGTGCTTTTTGTTTTCCATAAACTTTCGAATAGGCAAACACTCGATTTAAAAAAACAGAGGGAGAGTCATAAACTCCCAAGAATCGATCATAAATCATCAAGACGTATTTCCATTTTTCTAAGGATTCTTCCTGTGTATGCCAGTAAGCAATTGCTGCTTCATAATGGTATCTTGATTGCGAATCAGGATTGAAAGCTTCTAAAAAATATTCATTTCCTTTTTGAATTAAGTTTTGATCCCATTTTGATTTATCTTGGTCTGTAAATATAACTACAGAACCTTCTGGATTCATTCTGGAATCAAGCCGCGATGCCTGAAAACAAAAGAGTGACATGAGTGCCAATAACTCGGGAGTTCTTGTTAACTTTGTTTCTAAAAGAGAGAGGCCAAGGTTCAGAGCTTGTTTAATTAAATCCATGCGAATCACGGAATCTTTTGTTTTTGAAGAATAACCTTCATTAAAAAGAAGATAAATAGTTAAAAGAACCGTATCCATTCGAAGCCTGATATCTTCCAGCGTTAGGTTTTTGATCTCAAAGTTGGATTCACGCAATTGTTCACGTGCGCGAAAGAGAATTTTTTTTACAGTTTCTTTATTAGAATGGAGTGCAAAAGCAATTTCTTCAACACTAAGTCCACAGAGAATTTGTAGACTTAAACAGATTTTACCTTTGGGTGAAAGTGTATTATCACAGACGGTAAAAATCATTGTTAGGTGACTATCCGCTATGATAGTGTCTTCAAAACTAACTTCTAAACTTTCTTTTGGATTCGAATCTAGTAGATTTTTGAATTTTTTAATTTCAGATGTTTTTTTTCTGAAAGTATCTTTTGCAATATTTTTTGCGACTACATAAAGCCAGGCCGAAGGATTTTCTGGAATTCCCGATTGTGGCCATAACTCTGTAGCTTTCAAAAAAGTTTCAGCAATCACATCCTCAACCAAATCCAGGTCTTTGATTCCAAAATGACGGCATAAAACTGCCGTCATTTTAACTTGTTCCCTTCGAAACAAATCAGAAAGTATAGTGGTTCCTTTCTCAGCTATTGTCATCAGGAGTAACGACCTTTCTAACTTCGACGTTCCCTCCTATTTTCAAAATGGGGCAATCTTTGGCAATTTCAACTGCACCAGCAAGAGTTTCTGTTTTGACAACAATGTAACCATTGATAAATTCTTTGATCTCTGTGTAAGGTCCATCCGTGACTAAATTTCCAGGGTGAACAGTTTTTGAATCTGTCACAGCAAGTCGGTTTCCTTTATCCGCTAACTGGTCCTTGGCGGATATGTTTGCCATCCAAGACATCCATTCTTGCATAACTTTTTGCATTTGGTCAGGGGAAGGTCTTTCGCCTTCATGATTACTATTTCTAAAAATTAAAGTGAATTCTTTCATTTTTTTCCTCGTATGAAAGTAACGTTTCACCTGGGCAAATGGGGACAAAGAAGATAATAATTGTTTAGATAATCCTGATTTTTTTGTTAGCAAATTTCGCTACGGGTGAGTGGTCGAAGTTTGCTAACACATTCAGAAACTTTTACGAAACCAGAACTTCCATATCGACGTTAGGTTTTGTCGCCTTCTCTTTTCGTTTTTTGTCCCTTTCTTCGGTCACTTGTTCATAATAAGATTCGTAATAAGGAAAGTTAGTTCCCATCAAACGATCCCAAACATTGAAATAAAGTGAATAGTTTCCTTGGAACTTTTGGTGGTGAAGGTTGTGGTGTGTGGAGGTGTTGATCCATTTGGTGATCGAGTGAGACGCCCAACCCTTAGGAAAAAATTCATAACCTAAATGCCACCAAATATTTAAAACCATTGCATAGAAGGTATGAAAGAGAAGTACATAGAAATGAATGGGAACAAACATCACAAAGGGAACAATGTAGATGGCTTCTAAAAATGCTTCCGTTGCTTGGAACCTGTAAGCTGCGAGAGGAGAAGGGTTTACTGATTGGTGGTGTTCCGAATGGACATGTGGGTAAACCTTTTTTAGATGAGCGAACCTGTGCATCCAATAGAACCAAGTTTCGTGCCAGATGGTGATGAGAAGAAAACTGAGAAGGATATAACCGGCCCCAGACCAACCCGAGACAGGTCCGAAGTAAACAGCACTCGGAACTATTTTTGCCTTCATTGAAGTGATGTTCGTAACAGCTACGAGCGTAAAGACAATCAGTGTCACAGCCGATTGGCGGAATTCCTTCCAAACCTTTTCGGCTTTAGGGTACACTTTTTGGATACGATAGGTTTCGAAAAAATCCTTTCGCCAAACATAGAATAAAAGAAAAGTCAACCCCGCAATAGGATAATAACGTAGGAAATTCAAAACCCCTTGTGCAAAACCAATTTTGGTAACACAATCGAATACTAATTCACACTGAACCGGTCCACCAAACATACAACTCTCCTGAACAAACCTTTGAGGATGATTTCATTCTAACAAAAATTAAAATCCAAATCGACCGGATCGGTAAAGCCGGAATAAAAAAAGATTCCGAACGGGTCCATCCGGATCAGCTTCCCAGAGACTTCCTGAATTCGCTAGGACTTGTACCTACCTCTCGCTTGAAGGCGTCGTAGAATGTAGATTTGGAAGGAAAACCTACATCATAGGCGATGGTAAGGATGTTCCTTTCTGGGTGTAAAGCAAACAGTTCTTTCGCCTCTTTAATGCGGTAGTGATTGACCAAATGAAAAAAATTTTTCTTTTGGTGAAGGTTCAAATATTCAGAGAGTTGGTGTTCAGAAAGATTCATCTCAATGGCCAACTTTTCTAAATTGATACTTTCATCTCTGTAGATCTTTTCTCCTTCCATTAGGTGTCTTAATTGGTTTTGTAGAGTTTCTAAATTGAATCCACCCAGTTGAGAAGTTTGGTACTTCTTTTCTTCGATGACAATCCTTTGGACTTCACCCCATAATTCGGGACTTTTCTGTCGTAAGAGATAAACACCAATGAGTAGTAAGGCGATGAATGTAGAGACAATCTCTAAACCGTGCCTTTGGTGGAAAAATAAAGTATAAATACCAATCAAACTAGAAAAAGCACCAATTCCTATAACAATTCCCACCAAACGAAGGTGAGCTGACTTTTTAAATCTTTCTAGGCGAATGTATTTAACCATGTTAGTGAAGACGTAAAAAGCCGCATAAAATATGGGCGAAACAGCAATGAGGATTGTGATTTGAAAGATCAGTGGAACACCTTCTTTCAAATAGCGAGTGTGGAGGGCAATTTTTTCTTCTGCTGGCGATATATAAAAGGGGATCAGTAAGAGAGTCACAATTCCTGCGGGAACTAATTCCCAATAAGAAAACTGATTTCTATTGGGGCTTTCATCCCAAAGTTCGGAAAAGTAACGCCTAAGAAGTGCTCCAATACATGCGGTGAAGGGCAAATGGATAAGATAAAAATGAGGAAAAAATTCGTATAACCCTGTGGATGTAAAAAAGGTATGGGCCTGGAACATCGCAGCAAAGAGAAATAACAATCCTTGTACTTGGGTTTGTCCTGTTGTATTTTTTCTCAGGAATTCTCCCCAGGCAAAGAGGAGAGAAAGACCGGCAGAAAAGGCAATCAAATGACTTGTGAGATTCCACATTCTTGTTCATCTTTTATTCAATCGATTGGATTGTAAAATAAAATCACTTGCCTCGAGTTCGTTCCGATTTAGAATTACGTTTGAAACGTGGATACCATTCATCGACAATCCTCCTTTCTGTGGGAAGGTAGCACCTTAGAAATCCACCTCCCAGCAGTCCTCACTGCCTTGGAAACAGGCAAAGATTGGACTGCGTTTATTGAAATCCTAAAAAAAAATCCACCTCGGTTCGTCTTGGTTCATGCAGGCAATTTACAAGAATCAGATACTTCAGGAATTTCTTTTATTAAACTCATTCGTCTGGAATGTGAAGGTCGGCGAATACAGTTCATATTGCATGGATTAGGTGATCAGTTTAAATACAGATTAAGTATTTCGGAAGACGATAGTAAGAAGAACAAAGAAATTCTCACAAACTCTCTTCGCAGATCGGAAAAAATTGGGAAGCTAACCATTGATTCGTTGTTAGAGTTTAAATATTTAATCACTTTTACTGGGGAACTTACTGTTTCCTTTTGGCGTTCT